>NZ_JBEPAL010000012.1:0-189000 GCF_040298625.1 Streptomyces sp. NPDC001532 | reverse complement strand
TTCCGGGGCTAGTTGTACAATAACCAGCTGGACAGGCTTTAGGTCTAGCCGGGGGGCATGGTGGGCTGACGGGTAACTTGGGGGGCCCCGGGGGACGTCCCGCGGGCCACCGCTCGTTCGTACGCGGCGCGCGCCGGACCGGTGTCCGGGCGCGCCATGACTCAGGCCTTGCGGGCCCGCGTCGTCTTCTTCGCGGGTGCCGCCTTCTTGGTGGCCGCGGCCGCCTTCTTGGTCGCCGTGCTGTTGGCGGTCCTGGCGGTGGCGGTCTTCTTCGCCGTCGACTTGGCCGCGACGGTCCGCTTGGCCGCCCGCGCGGGCGCCCGCACCGGCTCGGCGTCGCTGATCCGGTCGGCGCCGAGGATCTCCCGCAGGAACTTGCCGGTGTGGCTGGCGGGGACCGCGGCGATCTGCTCGGGCGTGCCCTCGGCGACCACGACACCGCCGCCGGCGCCGCCTTCGGGGCCCATGTCGACGACCCAGTCGGCGGTCTTGATCACGTCGAGGTTGTGCTCGATGACGATGACGGTGTTGCCCTTGTCGACCAGGCCGGAGAGGACCTTCAGCAGCTTGCTGATGTCCTCGAAGTGCAGACCGGTGGTCGGCTCGTCCAGGACGTAGACCGTGCGGCCGGTGGAGCGCTTCTGGAGCTCGCTGGCGAGCTTCACGCGCTGGGCCTCACCGCCGGACAGGGTGGTCGCGGACTGGCCGAGGCGGACGTAGCCGAGACCGACGTCGTGGAGGGTCTTCAGGTGACGGTTGATCGCCGGGACGGCCTCGAAGAAGTGCATCGCCTCCTCGATCGGCATGTTCAGGACCTCGGCGATGGACTTGCCCTTGTAGTGGACCTCCAGGGTCTCCCGGTTGTACCGGGCGCCGTGGCAGACCTCGCACGGGACGTACACGTCCGGGAGGAAGTTCATCTCGATCTTGATCGTGCCGTCGCCCGCGCAGTTCTCGCAGCGGCCGCCCTTGACGTTGAAGGAGAACCGTCCGGGCAGGTAGCCGCGGACCTTCGCCTCGGTGGTCTCGGCGAACAGCTTGCGGACGTGGTCGAAGACGCCGGTGTAGGTCGCCGGGTTGGACCGCGGGGTGCGGCCGATGGGCGACTGGTCGACGTGCACCACCTTGTCGACGAGATCGTCGCCGTCCACGCGCGTGTGCCGCCCGGGGACGTTCCGCGCGCCGTTCAGCTCGCGGGCCAGGTGGGTGTAGAGGATGTCGTTGACCAGCGTCGACTTGCCGGAGCCGGAGACGCCGGTGACCGCGGTGAAGACGCCCAGGGGAAACGAGACGTCGATGTCCCTGAGGTTGTTCTCGCGGGCGCCGTGCACGGTGAGCTGCCGGGACGGGTCGAGGGGGCGCCGGATGTCGGGGAGCGGGATCGCTTTCTTGCCGGACAGGTACTGGCCGGTCTGCGACTCGGCGTTGCGCAGCAGTTCCTTCAGGGAGCCGCTGTGCACCACCTTGCCGCCGTGCTCACCGGCGCCCGGGCCGATGTCGACGATCCAGTCGGCGACCTTGATGGTGTCCTCGTCGTGCTCGACGACGATGAGCGTGTTGCCCATGTCGCGCAGCCGCACCAGGGTCTCGATCAGCCGGTGGTTGTCCCGCTGGTGCAGGCCGATGGACGGCTCGTCGAGGACGTACAGGACGCCGACGAGGCCGGAGCCGATCTGGGTGGCCAGCCGGATGCGCTGGGCCTCGCCGCCGGAGAGGGTGCCGGCCGCGCGGTTCAGCGAGAGGTAGTCCAGGCCGACGTCGACCAGGAACCGCAGCCGCTCGTTGACCTCCTTCAGGACCCGCTCGGCGATCTTCTTGTCACGGGCGTTGAGCTTCAGCTCGCCCAGGAACTCCGCGCAGTCGCTGATGGACATCGCGGAGACCTCGGCGATCGACTTCTCCATGATGGTGACCGCGAGGACGATCGGCTTGAGGCGGGTGCCCTCGCAGGTGGGGCAGGGCACCTCGCGCATGTAGCCCTCGAAGCGCTCCCGGCTGGCGTCGCTCTCGGCCTCGCCGTGCCGGCGCTTGACGAACGGGACCGCGCCCTCGAAGGGCGTGGTGTAGACCCGCTCGCGGCCGTACCGGTTGCGGTAGCGGACCTCGATCTGGGTCTTGTGGCCGTACAGCAGTGCCTTGCGGGCGCGCTGCGGCAGGCCCGCGAACGGGATGTCCGTGCGGAAGCCGAGCGCGTCGGCGAGGGCGCCGATCAGGCGGCCGAAGTAGTCCTTGGTGTGGCCGTGCGACCACGGGTGGATGGCGCCCTCGTCGAGGGACTTGTCCTCGTCCGGGACGATCAGTTCCGGGTCGACCTCCATGCGCGTGCCGATGCCGGTGCACTCGGGGCAGGCGCCGAAGGGCGAGTTGAAGGAGAAGGAGCGAGGCTCCAGCTCCTCGAAGGAGAGGTCGTCGTACGGGCAGTACAGGTGCTCGGAGTACATCCGCTCGCGCTCGGGGTCGTCCTCGGGGAGGTCGACGAAGTCGAGCACGACCATGCCGCCGGACAGGCCGAGGGCGGTCTCGACGGAGTCGGTGAGGCGGCGCTTGGCGGAGTCCTTCACCGTGAGGCGGTCGATGACCACCTCGATGGTGTGCTTCTCCTGCTTCTTCAGCGTCGGCGGGTTGGACAGCTGGATGGTCTCGCCGTCCACGCGCGCGCGGGAGTAGCCCTTGGTCTGGAGGTCGGCGAAGAGGTCGACGAACTCGCCCTTGCGCTCGCGCACCAGCGGCGAGAGCACCTGGAAGCGGCTGCCCTCGGGCAGCTCCAGGACCTTGTCGACGATGGCCTGCGGCGACTGGCGCGAGATCGGGCGGCCGCACTCGGGACAGTGCGGCTTGCCGATGCGGGCGAAGAGCAGCCGCAGGTAGTCGTAGACCTCGGTGATGGTGCCGACCGTCGAGCGCGGGTTGCGCGAGGTCGACTTCTGGTCGATGGAGACGGCCGGGGACAGACCCTCGATGAAGTCGACGTCCGGCTTGTCCATCTGGCCGAGGAACTGGCGGGCGTACGAGGAGAGGGACTCCACGTAGCGCCGCTGGCCCTCGGCGAAGATCGTGTCGAAGGCCAGGGAGGACTTGCCCGACCCGGACAGGCCCGTGAAGACGATGAGCGAGTCACGAGGCAGGTCGAGCGAGACGTTCTTCAGGTTGTGCTCGCGCGCGCCACGGACGATGAGACGGTCGGCCACGCCGGTCCGCACCTTTCTTGAGAGAAGTGACAGGGGCGGGGCCCCCGTCTTCCTCAGACTAGGGGGAGCCACTGACAGCGCCGGTCGGATTTCCGGATGCCCTGGCCGGTTCAACAATCCCCGGCCTTCCAGCATGCCCGACGCCGCCTTCGACCCTATAGCACGTGTATTCGATTTCCGGCCGCGGTCCGCCTCCTTCACCCGAACGAGTGGCGGGACTAGGGTCGGCGTCATGATTGATCACGCGCGTGACCTGGCGTCTGTACACGAGGCGACCGAGCGGCTGCTCACCGCAGCGGGCAAGCTGGACAACGCCGCTGTGAGCGAACCGTCACGGCTGCCCGGCTGGACCCGCGGCCATGTCCTCGCCCACCTCGCCCGCAACGCCGACGCCCTCGTGAACGTCCTGGAGGGCCGTCCCATGTACGCCTCCGCGGAGGTCCGGGACGCCGACATCGAGCGGGACGCCCCGCGCCCGCTGGACGTCCAGCTCGCCGACGTCCGCGCGAGCGCCGAACGCTTCCAGGAGACCGGGGCCGCGCCCGCCGACTGGGCACGGACCGTGGAGCTGCGCAACGGGGTCACCGACACCGCGTCCCGGGTGCCCTTCCGGCGGTGGGCCGAGGTCGAGCTGCACCACGTGGACCTCGGCATCGGCCACGAGCTGGAGGATCTGCCGGCGGAGTTCACCGAGCGGGAGACCGCCTTCCTGGCCGCGCGGTTCACGGGTGCCCCGCAGGTGCCGCCGACCCGCCTGACCGACGGCACGCGCGCGTGGAGCACCGGCCGGGAGGCCGACGAGCCCGAGATCACCGTCGAGGGCGCCCCGGCCGAGCTGCTGGGCTGGCTCGCCGGCCGCCGCGACGGCGCCGGGCTGACCGTGACGGGCGGGCCGCTGCCGTCCCTGCCGCCGCTGTAGCCACGGCGACGACCTGCTCCCGGCAGGGGTCCCGCCCTAGACTGGCGGCCATGACGTACAGCGGACAGGTGACGGTCGGCGGCCCGGCGGACGTGCACGAGCTCAAGGACCTGATGATCACGAAGATCGCGGTCGGCCCGATGGACAACAACGCCTATCTGCTGCGCTGCCGGGCCACCGACGAGCAGCTGCTGATCGACGCGGCCAACGAGGCGCACACCCTCCTCGGCATGATCGGTGACGACGGCATCGCGTCCGTCGTCACCACTCACCGGCACGGGGACCACTGGCAGGCGCTCGCCGAGGTGGTGGCCGCCACCGGAGCCCGGACGTACGCGGGCCGGGACGACGTCGAGGGCATCCCGGTACCGACCGACGTCCCGGTCGACGACGGCGATGTCATCCGGGTGGGGCAGGTGGAGCTCACCGCGCGGCACCTCGTCGGCCACACCCCGGGGTCGATCGCCCTCGTCTACGACGACCCGCACGGCCACCCCCACGTGTTCACCGGGGACTGCCTCTTCCCGGGCGGCGTGGGCAACACCCACAAGGACCCCAAGGCGTTCGCCAGCCTGATCCACGACGTCGAGACCAAGATCTTCGACGTGCTGCCGGACGAGACCTGGGTCTACCCCGGGCACGGCGACGACACCTCGCTGGGCGCGGAGCGTCCGCAGCTGCCGGAGTGGCGCGCGCGAGGGTGGTGAACGACGGGCGCATGCGCCCCGTGTGAACGCTCCGCACGCGTCGGTGCCCCGCGCACGCTCCCGGCGCGCGCGGGCGCGCGGTCAACTGATGGCAGCCCCGCGCGGAAGGACGGCACCCGCGTGGCACGGGCCGCCGGCCCTTCGATCCCCGCCCTCGGCCGGCGGCCCCGGCGCAAGCACGCGCAGCCGTTCACACGACCGCAACACCCGCTCCCAGTATGCGGAATTCACTGGTGTGACCTCGACAATCGCGGAGGTTCACTGCCAGTCTCCCGCCATGCATGCTGCCCCTCGCGCCCCGCGCCGCGCCGTCGCCGCCGTCACCACAGCCCTGCTCGCCGCCGCCGTCGGCTGCGCTCCGCAGCCCGAGGAGGACACCTCGGCCAAGCCGTCCGAAGGGTCCGCCCAGGCCTGCGCCAAGGGCGAGTTGAGGACCGAGACCGCGGGCAAGCTGACCATCGCCACCGACGAGCCCGCCTACGAGCCGTGGTTCAAGGACGACGAGCCGGCCAACGGCAAGGGCTTCGAGTCGGCGGTCGCCTACGCCGTCGCCGAGCGGCTCGGCTACGACAAGGCCGCCGTGGTCTGGCAGCGCGTGCCGTTCAACAAGGCGTTCGCGCCCGGCGAGAAGACCTTCGACTTCGACATCAACCAGGTCTCCATCAGCGACGAGCGCAAGAAGGCCGTGGACTTCTCCTCCGGCTACTACGACGTGCGCCAGGCCGTCATCGCGCTGAAGGGCACCAAGGCGGCGAAGGCGAAGAGCCTCGCGGACCTCAAGGACGTCAGGCTCGGCGCCCAGGTCGGCACCACCAGCCTCGACTACATCCAGAATGTGGTGCGCCCCGAGCGGGACCCGGCCGTGTACGCCAAGAACGACCAGGCCAAGTCGGCCCTGAAGAACGGCCAGGTGGACGCCGTCGTCACCGACCTGCCCACCGCCTTCTACATCACCGCGGCCGAGGTGACCGACGCCGAGATCGTCGGCCAGTTCGAGAACCAGGGTGCCGCTCCGGAGCAGTTCGGGCTGGTGCTCGACAAGGGCAGCGCGCTCACCGCGTGCGTCACGGACGCCGTGGACACCCTGCGCCGTGACGGCACCCTGGCGAAGCTGGAGCAGCGGTGGCTGTCCGACGCCGTCGACGCCCCGGTGCTGAAGTGACCGTCACCAAGGACACCGAGACCGCGCCGGACTCCTACGTCCCCTCGACGCGGCGGCTGGACCGCGAGCGGTACAAGCGAGCCCGCGCGCGCCGCGCCACCGCGATCGCCGCGCTGTCCACCCTGGTCACCGGTGTCGTGCTGTACCTGGTCGTGGTCGACGCGCCGGGCTGGCCGCGCACCAAGGAGACGTTCTTCGACCGGGGGTACGCGCGGGAGGCGTTCCCGAAGGTCCTGGAAGGGCTGTGGCTCAACGTCCGGCTGCTGCTGGTGTGCGGGGCGGCGGTGCTGGTCCTCGGCATGCTCATCGCCGTCGCGCGGACGCTGCGCGGGCCGGTGTTCTTCCCGCTGCGGGTGCTGGCCGCCGCGTACACGGACTTCTTCCGCGGACTGCCGCTGATCATCAACCTGATGATCGTGGTCCTGGGCGTCCCCGCGCTGCGGCTCCAGGGGGTGACCGTCGACCCGGTGCTGCTGGGCGGTACGGCGCTGACGCTGACGTACTCGGCGTACGTGGCCGAGGTGTTCCGCGCGGGCATCGAGTCCGTGCACCCCTCCCAGCGCGCGGCGGCCCGCTCGCTCGGCCTCACCAGCCGGCAGGCGCTGCGGCACGTGGTGCTGCCGCAGGCGGTGCGCCGCCAGGTGCCGCCGCTGCTGAACGACCTGGTGTCGCTCCAGAAGGACACCGGGCTGGTGTCGATCGGCGGTGCGGTGGACGCCGTACGGGCCGCGGACATCATCGCGGGCCGCAGCCTCAACTACACGCCGTACATCGTCGCGGGTCTGGTCTTCGTCGCGCTGACGATCCCGATGACCCGCCTCACGGACTGGGTGACGGCCCGCATGGACCGCCGCCGGGCCCAGGGAGGGACCACATGAGCGAGGCCCCGGTCCTGCGGATGGAGTCCGTCCGCAAGGCCTTCGGCGACTCCGTCGTGCTGCGGGACGTCGACCTGGAGGTGGCGCCGCACACGGTGACCGCGCTCATCGGCGCCTCCGGGTCCGGGAAGTCGACCCTGCTGCGGTGCGCCAACCTGCTGGAGGAGATCGACGACGGCGCCATCTGGCTGGACGGCGAGGAGATCACCGACCCGCGCGTGGACCAGGACGCGGTCCGGCGCCGGATCGGGGTGGTCTTCCAGGCGTACAACCTCTTCCCGCACATGACCGTCCTGGAGAACATCACGCTCGCGCCGCGCCGGGTGCACGGGGTGTCCCGCGCGGAGGCCGAGGAGCGGGCCGGTGAGCTGCTGGCGCGGCTCGGGCTCGGCGACCGGGCCGGCGCGTACCCGGACCGGCTCAGCGGCGGTCAGCAGCAGCGGGTGGCCATCGTCCGCGCGCTGGCCGTACGGCCCCGGCTGCTGCTGCTCGACGAGATCACCGCAGCGCTCGACCCGGAGCTGGTGGGCGAGGTGCTGGCCGTGGTGCGCGACCTCAAGGACGACGGCATGACGATGGTGCTGGCGACGCACGAGATGGGGTTCGCGCGGGAGGTCGCCGACCAGGTCTGCTTTCTGGACGGAGGGGTGGTGCGGGAGCGCGGCACCGCCGAGCAGGTCTTCGGTGACCCGCAGCAGGAGCGCACCCAGCGCTTCCTGCGGCGCATCGTCGAGGCCGGGCGCCTCTGAGGGCGCCCGCGCGCCCCTCCTGGAGCCGTCGCTCTACGCGTCCGCCCGTGTCGCCCCGAGCATCGCGGCGGCGCGCTCCACGCCGAAGACGTAGCCCTGGACGCCGCACCCGGCGATGACACCGTCGGCGCGCAGCGAGACGTAGGAGGTGTGCCGGAACGACTCGCGCCGGTGGATGTTGGAGATGTGGACCTCCAGCACCGGCATGCCGTCACAGGTGTTGAGCGCGTCGTAGAGCGCGACGGAGGTGTGCGAGTAGGCGCCGGGGTTGATGACGATCGCGCAGTGGTTCTCCCGCGCTTCGTGGATCCAGTCGACCAGCCGGCCCTCGTGGTTGGACTGGCGCAGGTCCACGGTGCCGCCGTGCGCGGCCGCCGCCTTGCTGCACAGCGCCTCGACGTCGGCGAGCGTCTCGGAGCCGTAGATCTCCGGCTGGCGCTGCCCGAGGAGGTTCAGATTGGGGCCGTTGAGAATCATGATCGGGGCGTTGGCCAGGGTGCGGGGCACTGTTCCTCCGGTCCGTTCGGATGGGGCGGTCCGGCCGGGACCACCACTGCTCGCACCCGGTTTATCACGGTGCGCCGAGGCCGTGACCAGCCGTACCCTCCCGGCATGATGACTCCCGTCCAGCCGCCCAAGCCCTCCCCCGGCGACCGCATAGCCGTCATCTCGCCGTCCAGCGGCCTGCCCGGGCTCTTCCCGCTCCCCTACGAACTGGGTCTTCAGCGGCTGCGCGAGGAGTTCGGCCTCGAACCGGTCGAGTACCCGGCGACCCGGAGGATGGGTTCGACGGCGCGGGAGCGGGCGGACGACATCCACGCCGCGTTCGCGGACCCGGACATCAAGGCGGTGTTCGCGTCCATCGGCGGCGACGACCAGATCACCGTGCTGCCGCTGCTGGACCGGGAGCTGATCCGGGCGAACCCCAAGCCGTTCTTCGGGGTCAGCGACAACACCAACCTGCTGGCCTGTCTGCGCAACAACGGGATCGTCGGCTACCACGGCGGCAGTGTGATGGTCGAGCTGGGCCGCCCCGGCGCCCTGCACCCGCAGACGGCCGAGTCGCTGCGCGCGGCGCTCTTCACCTCCGGCCCCTACGAGCTGCGGCCCGCCGAGCGCTGGAACGACGTGGACCGCGACTGGGCGGACCCGGCGACGTTCGACACGGAACCGCAGTCCCGGCCCGGCACCGGCTGGACCTGGGTGAACGCCGACCGGGTGGCCGAGGGCCGCGGCTGGGGCGGCAATCTGGAGATCCTCGGCTGGCTGCTGATGGCCGACCGCGAGATCGCCCGCGATCCGGCGGAGTACGACGGCGATGTGCTGTTCCTGGAGACCTCGGAGGAGCTGCCGAGCGCCACGGAGGTCTTCCGCACGCTGCGCAACATGGGCGAGCGCGGGCTGCTGCGGCGCTTCTCGGCCCTGCTCATGGCCCGGCCCAAGACCTGGTCCTTCGAGCACCCGAACAGCCCCGAGGAGGGCGCCCGGTACGCCGCCGAACAGCGGGAGGCCGTACTGCGGGCCATGCGCGTGTACGCGCCCGGCACCCCGATCGTGTTCGACGTGGACTTCGGCCACACCGACCCGCAGGTGGTCCTTCCGTACGGCGGCACCGTACGGGTCGACGGACCGGCCCGGCGCATTACGGTCACGTACTGACGGGGACCGGCCACCTCCACGCGCCCCCGTAACTCCCCGTCACGGTGGGTAGTTGACGCGGCATGCACGACGTACGCACCGTTAGGACGCCCTCCATGCTGCGGCTCGCGTCCGCCGCCCTGGCCGGCACCGCCATCGAGTTCTACGACTTCTTCGTCTACGGGACCGCGGCGGCGCTGGTCCTCGGGCCGCTGTTCTTCCCGACCGTCTCGCCGCTGGCGGGGACACTGGCCGCGTTCGCCACCTTCGGCGTGGGGTTCGTGGCCCGGCCTCTGGGCTCGGTGCTGTTCGGGCACATCGGCGACCGGCACGGACGCCGCCCGGTCCTCGTCGCCTCGCTGCTGCTGACGGGCGCCTCCACGGTCGCCGTCGGCTGTGTCCCGACCTACGGCTCGATCGGCGTGGCCGCTCCCCTGCTCCTCGTCCTCCTGCGCTTTCTGCAAGGGCTGGGGCTCGGCGGGGAGTGGGGCGGGGCCGTGCTGCTGACCGCCGAGCACGCCCCGGCCGAGCGGCGCGCGCTGTGGTCGAGCTTCCCGCAGGTCGGACCGGCGGTCGGATTCCTGCTCGCCAACGGTTCGATGCTGGTGCTGTCGGCGACCCTCTCGGACGCCCAGTTCGCGCAGTGGGGCTGGCGGGTGCCGTTCTGGGCGGCGGGGGTGCTGGCCGCGGTGGGGCTCTGGCTGCGCTCCTCGCTCGCGGAGAGCCCGCGGTTCCTCGAGATCGAGGACCCCGCGCGGGTGCCGCTGGCCGAGGTCGTCCGTGACCACTGGCGGCTGGTCCTGCTGACGGCCGGCGCCCTGGCCGTCGGCTACGCGCTCTTCTACGCCGTGACCACCTGGTCCCTCGCCTACGGGACCGAGCGGCTGGGGGTGGACCGGAGCGTCATGCTGGCCTGCATCATGGCCGCCGTGGTGGTGAAGGGCGCGCTCACCCCGCTGGCCGCGGTGCTCGGCGACCGGTACGGGCGGCGGCCGCTGTGCCTGGCCGGCTGCACGGCCGCCGCCCTGTGGATGTTCCCGCTGGTCGCGCTGCTCGCGACCGGCGCGCCGCTGCTGATGTTCCTCGGGTTCCTGGGGGCGATGCTGGCGTTCATCACGATGTTCGCGGTGATCGCCGCCTATCTGCCCGAGCTGTACGAGCCGCGTGTGCGCTGCACGGGTGCCGCCGTCGGCTACAACCTCGGCGGGGTGCTCGGCGGCGCGCTGACCCCGCTCGCGGCGACCGCGCTGGCCGAGCAGGGCGGCCGGGTGCCCTGGGGGGTGGGGGCGTATCTCACCGGCATCGCCCTGCTCAGTCTGGGCTGCTTCGCGCTGCTGCCGGAGACGCGTCCGGTGCCGGCGGCGGTGGCGCCGAAGCCGGTCATGGATTGATCGCGAGCTCCAGATAGGCGGCGAACAGCACCAGGTGGACGCCGCCCTGGAGCGGGGTGGCCCGGCCCGGGACGACCGTCAGCGAGGCCACGACCACGGTCAGGGCGAGCAGCACCATATGGGTGGCGCCGAGGCCGAGGACGAGCGGGCCGGAGAGCCAGACGGACGCCAGCGCGACGGCCGGGATGGTCAGGCCGATGCTGGCCATCGCGGAGCCCAGCGCCAGGTTGAGGCTGGTCTGCACCCGGTCGCGGCGGGCGGAGCGCAGGGCGGCGATGGTCTCGGGGAGCAGGACCAGCAGCGCGATGATGACGCCGACCACGGCGTGCGGCAGCCCCGCCGCCGCCACACCGGACTCGATGGTCGGCGACACCCCCTTGGCCAGGCCGACCACGCCGATCAGGGCGAGGCCGAGCAGGCTCAGGCTGATCCAGGCGGTGCGGGAGGACGGCGCGTCGGCGTGGTCCTCCTCGCTCATCACCTCGCCCTGCCGGGTGATGGGCAGGAAGTAGTCGCGGTGTCTGATCGTCTGGGTGGCGACGAAGAGGCCGTACAGCACGAGTGAGGAGAGCGCGGCGAAGGTCAGCTGCACTGCGGAGAACTCCGGGCCGGGCTTGCTGGTGGTGAACGTCGGCAGCACCAGGCTGAGCGTGGCGAGGGTGGCGACCGTGGCGAGGGCGGCGCCGGTGCCCTCGGGGTTGAAGACGGCCGTGCCGTGCCGCAGCGAGGCGACCAGCAGCGAGATGCCGACGATGCCGTTGCAGGTGATCATCACGGCGGCGAAGACCGTGTCCCTGGCCAGGGTGGAGCTCTTGTCGCCGCCGTCCGCCATCAAGGTGACGATCAGGGCCACCTCGATGATCGTCACGGCGACGGCGAGGACGAGGGAGCCGAAGGGCTCACCGACCCGGTGGGCGACCACCTCCGCGTGGTGCACGGCGGCGAGGACCGCCCCGGCCAGCACGATCGTCACGACCGCGACGACCAGCCCGGGCAGATCACGTCCCCAGGTGAAGACCAGCAGGATCACCGCGAGCACCGGCACGAGGTAGGTCCACTGGTTCGTGAGCGACCTGAGCCGAGCGATCATGGGCCGATCGTCGCAGACGGTCTGGGGCTTCGCATTCCGGTCCGTGGGCCGCTCGGCGGTCCCGCTCCGGCTGGTCACCTGGTCCTTCCGGCCGGCTTCCACATCTCCTCCTGAGGCTCGTGGCTCGTCGCTCGGTCTCGTCGGCTGCGTCAGTCGCTCTCCTCTCGGTGGGGGGTCAGACGTCGGGGGCCTCGGCGGGCCGCGGGCAGAACGTGGGCGGAACGGGTGCGGAACGCGGGCAGAACGCGGCACCGGGAGCGGCGATCGGCGAGGTGCCGAGGGCCGCTCCCGGTGCGGGTGCGCTGGATGAGGACGACGCGGTCAGGCGTCGATGCTGTCCTTCGGGGTCGTGCCCTGCGTCTGCGCCGCCTCGGCCGCGGCCTGCTTCTTGGAGGCCCGCAGGCTGGTGATCGTGGTGACGATCAGTACGGCGCAGATCACGCCGAGGGAGACCGGGATGCTGATCTCCGGGACATGGACCCCGGACTCGTGCAGGGCGTGCAGCACCAGCTTGACGCCGATGAAGCCCAGGATGATCGACAGTCCGTACGACAGGTGGACCAGCTTCTTCAGCAGGCCGCCGATGAGGAAGTACAGCTGCCGCAGTCCCATCAGGGCGAAGGCGTTGGCGGTGAAGACGATGTACGGGTCCTGGGTGAGGCCGAAGATCGCCGGGATGGAGTCCAGGGCGAACAGCACATCAGTGGTGCCGATGGCGAGCATCACGACCAGCATCGGGGTCATGACGCGCTTGCCGTTCTCCTGGATCCACAGCTTGGTGCCGTGGTACCGGTCGGCGACGCCGAAGCGGCGCTCGGCGGCCTTGAGGAGCTTGTTCTCCTCGAACTCCTCGTCCTCCTCGTCGGCCCGGGCCTCCTGGATGAGCTTCCAGGCGGTCCAGATCAGGAAGGCGCCGAAGAGGTAGAACACCCACGAGAAGCTGGCGAGGATCGCGGCGCCGGCGGCGATGAATATCGCGCGCAGCACCAGGGCGATGAGGACACCGATGAGCAGCACGCGCTGCTGGTACTGCGACGGAACCGCGAACTTCGCCATGATCAGGACGAAGACGAAGAGGTTGTCGACGCTCAGCGACTTCTCGGTGATGAAGCCGGCGAAGAACTCCCCGGCGGGCTGTCCGCCGCCGAAGAGGAGCAGGCCGAGTCCGAAGAGCCCGGCCAGGGCGATCCAGACGGCCGTCCAGATCCCGGCTTCCTTGATGGATACGTCATGGGGCTTGCGGCCGATGAAGAAATCGACCGCGATGAGGGCGGCGAGGCCCACGATCGTGAGGACCCAAAGGGTCACGGAAACATCCACTGCGCCTCCGGCAGTACGTAACGGCCAAATCAGTCAGCGTCGTCGCTGCCGGAGGTCTCTTCCACCCCGGACTCCCGGCGCGCCTGACGCGCAAGGAGTCCACGGGCCGACGCCCCGGGATCTGGCCTGATCCGTATTGACGGGTACGCCGCAGCAGACAGGGAGTACTCCCCTCCGTGCGGAAAAGACTACCTCAATCACCAAGGAACGGTAAAGAGGTAGGTAAAGAAACAGCTAAAAGCCCAGTTCAGAGCGCTTTACTCGGGCTTGGTTCAGCCTCCGGGCCGCCAGGCGCGGCGGGCTGTCGCGACCTGGGTGAGCACCTGCTGGAGCACCTGGCTGCCGGGCGGCACCAGGGACGGCTCGTAAGTCCAGGCGTGCCCGACCCACGGGTCGGCGAGGTGGTCGTCCGGGACCGGGGTCAGGCGCAGCAGCGAGCGCCACAGCGGGTCCAGCAGCGGGCCGTAGCCCGCGGCGTCCTCGCGGTCGGCGACCATCATCAGATGGACGCCCACGGCGGGTCCCTCGTCCGCGAGGTACCTCAGCTGGGTGACGGCCCGGTCGTCGAAGCCGTGCGGGAAGTCGTTGACCACCATTAGGTGCTGGGCGGTGTCGAGGCCCGGCGGGAGCGCGTCGGTGGCACCGCCTCGCAGGGCCATCTGCACCAGGTCCACACGCTGGGTCAGCTTGCCCAGGACGTCCGTCACCCCGGCGGCACCGAGCGCGGGCGGGGCGGCGAGCACACCGGTCTGCACCAGCGGGGCCAGCGCCTGCGCCCCGGACCCGGCCGGGTCGATGACGTAGACGGTGAACTCGCCCGCCGGATGCACGGCGAGCAGCCGGGCCGCGTGCGCGACCGCCGTCTCCATGGCGAGGCGGCGCATGTCGTGGGCGTCGGCGAAGGAGCCGTCGAGGGAGCCCGCCCGTCCGCTGTCGATCCACAGGCCGCGCTCCAGCGGCAGCCGCACCAGCAGCGGGATGCGCAGCTGGGGGCACTCGGACAGGTGCAGGTCGCCGAGGCGCAGAGCCATCGGCAGCTCCATCGGCACCCGGTAGCCGTGCCAGACGGGGTTGTCCCAGCGGGCGTAGGCGGCGGGCAGCGCGGGTTCGACGACGTCCGACTCGGCGGTGAGCTGGGCGACGTCGCGGTCGAGGGCCTGCCGGGCCTGGTCGACGAGCTGGGTGTGCTTGGCGCGGGCCGCCGCGCGGGCGGCGTCGGCCTGTCCGCCGATCCGGCTGCGCGGGTCGGAGAGGACCTGTTCCAGCTCCTTCTCCATGCGCGAGTCGGCGAAGTCCACGGCGCTGCGGTAGGCGGCCATGGTGCGGGCCAGGTCCTCGAACATGCCCCAGACCTGGTTGTACAGCCGCTCGTCCATCGACCAGCCGGTCGCGTCGCCCGCGACGGGCCGAGCGGGCTGGCCGGGCGCCGCCGGGGGCGCGGCCGGCGGCGGGGGCGGCGGGGCGGCGTTCTGCCGGCGCGGGTGGCTGTAGTCGATCGGGCCGCCGGCGGGCGCGGCCGGCTGGGTGAGGGGCGCGGAGGGGTCCGACGCGGCGGGGTCCACCGGGTAGCCGGGCAGCGGGTCGGTGGCGCCCTGGGGGTCCGGCGCGCCGTAGGGCGATCCGGTCGGCTCGGGGCCGAGGGTGGGTGCGGCGGTCTGCCGGGTGCGGTCGCCGTCCGCGGGGCGCGGCGGGGGCGCGGCCACCGAGCGGGCCACGCCCTGGGCCACCGCGTCGTTGATGGCGGCGGCGAGCTGCCGGGCCTCGGGCAGGCCTTGGTCGGCGAAGAGGTCGGCGAGTCCGCCGGCGTAGCCCTGGCCGACCGCGCGCACCTTCCAGGCACCCTGCCGGCGGTACAGCTCCAGGGCGACGACGGCCGTCTCGGCCTCCAGGCCGGTGAGCGTGAAGGTCGCGATCTCGCCGCCGTCGAGCCCGGTCACCGCGACGAAGGGGGCGGCGACGGCACCGAAGCGGCCGGGGCCGCCCGCGGTGCCGACGGGCAGCGCGAGCAGCACGGTGACCCGGTGCACGGCGTCCGGCATGGCGTCCAGGTCCACCGCGAGACGGTGGTCGGCGGCCGCCTGCCGGGAGACCTCCAGGCCGGGCAAGGTGGATGCGCCCGGGTGGGCCACCCCCTCGACGCCATGGATCTTCCCGTGCTCGTCGCCGAGTGTGGCGGCGGCCACGATCGGCGTGCCGGCCGAGACCCGGATCTCGAGACGGGCCTGGGAGAGCGGGTGGTTCTGCCCCCGCACCAGCTCGGCCGTCATCGCCTTCGTCCCCCTGTTGTCGCTGTGTAGGTGTGGTGTGCCGCTCGCCGTGCGGTTCGGATCAGAGCAGCGGCAGGATGGACGGCATCAGGTCCTGGAAGGTGCGGCCGTTGGCCGGGGTGCCGAGGGCGGTCATCGACCAGCCGGTACCCACGCGGTGCACCTTGGCCATGATCTGGGCCGTGTAGGCGCCGCCACCCGCGAGGGTGTAGCGGGCCAGCTCCTGGCCGTTGGTCTCGTCGACCAGGCGGCAGAACGCGTTCTGCACCTCCTGGAAGGTCTGGCCCGTGAAGGAGTTCACGGTGAAGACGATCTGGTCGATGTGGACCGGGAGGCGCTGGAGGTCGACGAGGATCGCCTCGTCGTCGCCGCCCTGGCCGACACCGCCGACGAGGTTGTCGCCGGTGTGGCGGACCGAGCCGTCGTCGCTCACCAGGTGACGGAAGAAGACGACGTCGACCGGCTGCTTGTCCGCGAACAGCACGGCGGAGGCGTCGAGGTCGATCTCGCGGGTGCGCGAGCCGAACAGGCCGCGCCGCGGAGCCGCCTGCCAGCCGAGACCCATGCGCACCGCGGTCAGGCTGCCGCCGTCGTTCTTCTGCAGACTGATGGCCTGACCCTTGGTCATGTTGACGGTCACGCGCTGTTTCCCCTCTCGGACATTCCCCTGTTGCCGCGATGCCGCGGATGACCAGAACCCTACGCAGGGGCACTGACAGTGCCGTACCCCGGTCCCGACTTTGTGTCGGTCTTGCAACACAGCGCAGCAGGGGTGGGGCCGCCGGGACCGGCGGGGCGCCGGTGGCGGTGGCCCCGGCGCCCGCGCGGGCCGTCAGGACAGGCCCGCCTCCTTCATCTGCCGCAGTTCCTTCTTCATCTCGGAGACCTCGTCGCGCAGCCGGGCGGCGATCTCGAACTGGAGGTCGGCGGCGGCCGCCCGCATCCGCGTCGTCAGCTCCTCGATCTGCTCGGCGAGTTCGGCCGCCGGACGGTCGGTCGGCACGGTCTCCTTGGCCTTGGCCCTGGCGGCCTTGGTCTTGGTGCCCTTGACCGAGTGCTCGCCGAGCGCGGGGACGGGGGCCTTGGTGCCGCGGCCGTCCTTCTTGGCCCGGTAGCCGGTGCCGAGCAGTTCCTCGGTGTCGAGGTCCTCACGGGCGATCTGCGCGACGATGTCGTTGATCTTCTTGCGCAGCGGCTGCGGGTCGATGCCGTTCGCCTTGTTGTAGGCGACCTGCTTCTCGCGGCGGCGGTTGGTCTCGTCGATGGCCCGCTCCATCGCCGGGGTCATCTTGTCGGCGTACATGTGGACCTGGCCGGAGACGTTGCGCGCCGCGCGGCCGATGGTCTGGATCAGGGAGGTCCCGGAGCGCAGGAAGCCCTCCTTGTCGGCGTCGAGGATCGCGACCAGGGAGACCTCCGGCAGGTCGAGGCCCTCGCGCAGCAGGTTGATGCCGACCAGGACGTCGAACTCGCCGGCGCGCAGTTCGCGCAGCAGCTCCACACGGCGCAGGGTGTCGACGTCGCTGTGCAGGTAGCGGACCTGGATGCCGAGTTCCAGGAAGTAGTCGGTCAGGTCCTCGGCCATCTTCTTGGTCAGTGTGGTGACCAGGACGCGTTCGTCGCGCTCGACGCGGGTGCGGATCTCGTGCACCAGGTCGTCGATCTGCCCCTCGGTGGGCTTGACGACGACCTCCGGGTCGATGAGGCCGGTCGGGCGGATGATCTGCTCCACGACGCCGTTCCCGCGCGACAGTTCGTAGGCGCCGGGGGTCGCGGAGAGATAGACCGTCTGCCCGATGCGCTCCTGGAACTCCTCCCACTTCAGGGGACGGTTGTCCAGGGCGGAGGGCAGCCGGAAGCCGTGGTCGACGAGGGTGCGCTTGCGGGAGGCGTCGCCCTCGTACATGGCGCCGATCTGCGGGACGGTGACGTGCGACTCGTCGATGACGAGGAGGAAGTCGTCCGGGAAGTAGTCCAGCAGCGTGTTGGGCGGGGAGCCGGGCGAGCGGCCGTCGAAGTGCATCGAGTAGTTCTCCACGCCGGAGCAGGAGCCGATCTGGCGCAGCATCTCGATGTCGTAGGTGGTGCGCATGCGCAGCCGCTGGGCCTCCAGGAGCTTGCCCTGCTTCTCCAGCTCCGCCAGGCGCTCGCCCAGCTCCTTCTCGATGTCGTTGACGGCCCGCTCCAGGCGCTCGGGGCCGGCGACGTAGTGGGAGGCCGGGAAGACGTACAGCTGCTGGTCGTCGCTGACGATCTCGCCGGTGAGCGGGTGGAGGGTGGACAGCGCCTCGATCTCGTCGCCGAACATCTCGATGCGGACGGCCAGCTCCTCGTAGACCGGGAAGATCTCGATGGTGTCGCCACGGACCCGGAAGGTGCCTCGGGTGAAGGCCAGGTCGTTGCGCGTGTACTGGATGTCCACGAAGCGGCGCAGCAGCTGGTCCCGGTCGATCTCCTCGCCGACCTTGAGGGGCACCATGCGGTCCACGTACTCCTGCGGGGTGCCGAGGCCGTAGATGCAGGACACCGAGGCGACCACGACGACGTCGCGGCGGGTGAGCAGCGAGTTGGTCGCGGAGTGGCGCAGGCGTTCGACCTCCTCGTTGATGGAGGAGTCCTTCTCGATGTAGGTGTCCGACTGCGGGACGTAGGCCTCGGGCTGGTAGTAGTCGTAGTACGAGACGAAGTACTCGACGGCGTTGTTCGGCAGCAGCTCGCGGAACTCGTTCGCCAGCTGGGCGGCCAGGGTCTTGTTCGGTGCCATCACCAGGGTGGGCCGCTGGAGCTTCTCGATCATCCACGCGGTGGTGGCGGACTTGCCGGTGCCGGTCGCGCCGAGGAGGACGACGTCCTTCTCACCGGCCTCGATGCGCTTGGCCAGGTCGGCGATGGCCGCCGGCTGGTCGCCGCTGGGCTGGTAGGGGCTGACGACCTCGAAGGGCGCCACCGTACGTTCGATCTGGGAAACGGGCCGCATGTCATCCACCGTACGACCCGCCACTGACAACGGGCTCGGATCAGCGGTTCTGCGGGGTGCGGGACCGGCGGCCGACCGGCGGCCGGCGGGTGCGGAGCGGGAAGCCGGTGCCCGGGTGGTGGACGGCGGCGTGGGCCGGGACGCCGGGCTTGTCCTCCGGCCGGGGCCACTCCGGCTTGCCCATGACCATCAGCGGATCGAACATCACCACGACGCCCGCGAGGCACAGGAAGGCCAGCGGGCCGATCAGCATCGGCGCCAGCAGCGCGGCGGGCGAGTCGCCGGTGGCGGGGTCGGCGGTGCCGTGCAGATGGACGCTCATGGCGGCCATGCCGGTGTAGTGCATGCCGGTGACGGCGAGGCCCATGACCAGGCTCGCGCCGATGCTCCACAGGAATCCCCGCACCTGTCCGGCCGCCCACAGGGCGGCCGTGGCCGCGGCCATCGCTATGACGACGGAGGCGGCGACGGTGAAGGTGTTGTAGTCCAGCCTGCCGTTCAGTCGCATGCCGGCCATGCCCAGGTAGTGCATCGAGGCGACGCCCAGTCCCGTGATGGTGCCGCCGGTGAACAGGGCGGTTCCTTGTGCGCCCCGATAGCCGACGATGAAGATCCCGATGCCCACCATCACGATGGCGACGCCCAGACTGGCGTACGTCATCGGCTTGTCGTAGTGGATCGGGGCCTCCTGGACCGAGAAGCCCATCATCGCGATGAAGTGCATGGTCCAGATGCCGGAGCCGATGGCCGCCGAGCCGAGGGCGAGCCAGCCGGGCCGCCAGGAGCCGGCCACCAGCATGGATCTGGTGGTGCAGCGCAGCCCGAGCGCGCCGCCGAGGCAGGCCATGAAATAGGCCACCAGCGGCGTGACGAGGCCGTAGCTGAATCCGTCGACCGTGCCTTGCATGCGCGGCTGCCTTTCCGCCCTCTTCCGTCCCGGAATTTCCTGAAATACGCCCCCTCCCAGGACCGCCCGAGCGGTCAGGGTTGAGGCAGAGAGTATGACCCCCACCGGAATGGTCGAACGACTTTCCGGCAAAGAAACACGTCCCCGCCCCAGTTGTGCGGCCCTCGTGACGCCCCCCGGCAACGCCATTCCATCCGTGGTCATCCCGCATGCCCCGCGTGTTGACCCTCTGCTGTCACAGTGGTGCTGACCGTGATCGCCCGACGCGAGGAGTACGCATGCACCCACGCGCAGCCGCCGCCACGACCACCGCCCTCCTGGGCACCGCCGCCCTGATCTTCCCGACCTCCCACGCCCCGGCCGGGGCCGCGGTGGCCCGGCCCGTGGTGATCGCCCACCGAGGGGCCTCCGCCTACGCGCCCGAGAACACCCTGGCCGCCGTCGACAAGGCAGCCGAGCTGGGCATCGACTGGGTCGAGAACGACGTCCAGCGGACCAAGGACGGTGAACTCGTGGTGATCCACGACGACAGTCTGCGGCGGACCACGGATGTCGAGGCGGTCTTCCCGGACCGGGCGCCGTGGCAGGTGAAGGACTTCACCGCCGCCGAGATCGCCCGCCTGGACGCCGGCAGCTGGTTCGGTCCCGCGTACGCGGGCGCGCGCGTGCCCACGCTGAAGAAGTATCTGCGGCGGGTGGAGTCCCACGACCAGAAACTGCTGCTGGAGATCAAGAAGCCGGAGCTGTACCCGGGCATCGAGCGGGACACGCTCAAGGTCCTCGCCAACGAGGGCTGGCTCGACCGCCGGCATGTGGCGAGCCGGCTGGTCGTGCAGAGTTTCAGCGCCGACAGCATGCGGACCGTCCACGCACTGCGCCCCGGCGTCCGCACCGGCTTCCTCGGGACACCGCCGGTCGCGGAGCTGCCGGAGTACGCGCGGTTCGTCGATCAGGTCAACCCGCCGTACAGCTCCGTCTCGGTCGGCTACGTCGCCGCCGTCCAAGCCTTCACCGGGCCGCACGACCTCAGGCTGCAGGTATCCACCTGGACCGTCGACACCGCGGACATCGCGCGGACCGTCGCCGGCTCCGGGGTGGACGGCATCATCAGCAACCGGCCCGACGTGGTGCGGGAGGCGCTGGACGAGGTATGACGGCTCCGCGGGTGGCGGGCGTTGTCAGTGGCGGGCCGTACGGTGGATCGCATGAACAGCGATGGGCAGTACGAGCGGCAGGTCGTGTGGACCGTCGTCGGCACCGACATCGGTCCGCTGCTGCTGGCCGCCACCCGCGAGGGCCTGGTCAACGTGGTCTTCCACGCCACCGACGCCGTGCGGGACAAGGCACTTGAGCGGCTGGCGTCCCGGCTGGGGACCGAGCCCGTCGAGGCGCCCGGCTCCCCGCTGCTGGCCGAGGCGATACGCCAGGTCGAGGCCTACTTCGAGGGCGCCCGGCACGACTTCGAGCTGCCGCTGGACTGGTCGCTGATCTCGGGCTTCAACCGCCAGGTGCTGCATGCTCTGGCCTCCGGTGTCCCTTTCGGCACGGTCGTGGGCTACGGCGATCTGGCCGACCGGGTCGGCCAGCCCGGCGCGGCGCAGGCGGTGGGCGCGGCGATGGGCGCCAACCCGCTGCCGGTCGTCGTCCCCTGTCACCGGGTGGTCGAGCGCGACGGCGGCATCGGCGGGTTCGGCGGGGGCCTGGAGACCAAGCGGAGGCTGCTGGCCCTGGAGGGCGTCCTGCCCGAGCCGCTGTTCTGAGCGCGCGCTTGCGGTCGGGCGTGCGGCGTGACGCGTAGCGGCGCGGGCTTCCGGGGCGGGTGTGCCGCGTCAGGCGTTGTGGTTCGCGCTTCCCGGGCGGGCGTGCGCCGTCACGCGTAGTGGCCCGTGCTCCCGGGGCGGGTGCGCAGCGTCACGCGTAGTGGTTAGCGTCCCCGGGCGGGCGTGCTCCGTCACGCGTAGTGGGCCCGTGCTTCCCGGGGCGGGCGTGCTCCGTCACGCGTAGTGGCGTGCCTCGAAGATGTTGCCGTCGGGGTCGCGGAAGTAGAAGCTGCGCCGGGCCGGGCCGCGGGCGCCATAGGAGTCGTGCCCGATGTCCGACACGGGCACCGCGTGCTCCCGCAGCCGGGCGCGGAGCGCGTCGAAGGCGTCGGAGGTCAGCGACAGGCAGACGTGGTTGACGAGATGGCCCGCGCTGTCGGCGGCGCCGGGGAGCATGTTCATGCGTTGCGCCATGGCCGGCGGGGCCAGGTCGAGGATCGTCTCCTCGTTCACGCGGACGGACGGGAAGGAGACCTCGCCCGCGGCGAAGTCGGCGACTCTGAGGGGTTCCAGGCCGACGGCCTGCTCGTAGAAGTCCGCCGCGGCGATCGGATCGCGCACCCAGAGGACGACGTGGTCGAGACGTGTCGAGTTGTCGGTCATGGGCCCCAGGCTGCTGGTGTGCCCCGTGGGCCGCAAGGGGTTTGACCCGGCGCGCCGCCCGCCAGAGATGAGGGAAGGGGGCCGACGGACAGGAGGCAGGCGCGTGACGCTGGTGGTGTCGGAAGAGGTGCGGGAGGCCGTCGACGCGCGTCGGCCCGTGGTGGCGCTGGAGTCCACGATCATCGCGCACGGGCTGCCGCGCCCGCGCAATCTCCAGGTGGCGCTGGAGCTGGAGGAGGCCGTACGACGGGAAGGCGCCGTCCCGGCGACGATCGCCGTCCTGGACGGGCGGCCGCACGTCGGGCTGGACAAGGGCCAGGTGGAGCGGATCGCCAACGAGGAGGGCATCCGCAAACTCGGCCACCGGGACCTGCCGCTCGCCGTGGCCGCCGGGGCGAGCGGCGCGACGACGGTGTCGGCGACGGCGCTGCTCGCGGCGCGGGCCGGTGTCCGGGTGTTCGCCACCGGCGGGCTGGGCGGGGTGCACCGGCAGTGGACGGTGACGCAGGACGAGTCGGCCGACCTGGGACTGCTGGCCCGCACCCGGATCACCGTGGTGTGCGCGGGAGTCAAGTCGATCCTGGACGTGCCGGCGACCTTGCAGCGGCTGGAGACGCTGGGCGTGGCGGTGGCCGGGTACGGCACGGACCGGTTCCCCGGCTTCTACCTGTCCGACTCGGGCCATCCGGTGGACTGGACGCTGGACAGCCCCGCGCAGGTGGCGGAGGTGATGCGTGCTCAGGACGCGCTCACCATGCCGGAGTCGGCGCTGATCGTGGCCAACCCGGTGCCGCGGGCGGAGCAGCTGGACCCTGAGCTGCACGCGCGCGTGCTCGCCGACGCGCTGCGCGCCTGCGAGGAGGAGGGGGTCACCGGTCAGGCGGTGACACCGTTCCTGCTCGACCATCTGGTGCGGCACACCGACGGCGCCTCGCTGAGCGCCAATCTGGCGGCGGTGCGGGGCAACGTACGGCTGGCGGGGCGGATCGCGGCGGCCTGGGCCGAGGCGTGAGCGCGGAGTGAGCGAGGCGGGGAGTGCGGCTGGGGGCACGGCGGGGAGCCCGAGGCAGGGGGCGGCGGGGGGCGGGGTGGGAAGCCTGACGCAAGGGTCGGCCGGGAGCACCGTGGGGAGCCTGACGCAGGGGTCGGCTCTCGGCGAGGTGGAGGTGCGGGCTCCGGGCGCGCTGCTGGTCGTCGGGGACGTGATCACGGACGTCGTCGCACGGCACGGCGGCCCCTTGGCACCGGGCACCGACACGGCTGCCTCGATCCGTACCGTTCCCGGCGGCGCCGGCGCCAACGTGGCCTGCTGGGCGGCTCATTCGGGGTGCGCGGACGTGCGGCTGCTCGGACGGGTGGGTGCGGAAGCGGTCGCGTGGCACGAGCGGGAGCTGGCGGCCCGGGGGGTGCGGGCGCGGCTGGTCGTCGATCCGCGGGCGCCGACCGGAACGGTGATCTGCCTGGTCGACACGGGCGCGGCGGCCGAGCGGACCTTCCTGACCGACAGCGGGGCCTCCCTGCGGCTCGATCCCGGTGACTGGTCGGACGCGCTGCTCGACGGGGTCGCGTGGTTGCATCTGTCGGGCTATCTGCTGTTCTCCGAGCCGAGCCGGGCGCTGGTGGCGGTGGCCGTGGCTGCGGCACGCGCGCGTGGCGTGCCGGTGAGCCTGGATCCGGCGTCGGCCGGGTTCCTCAAGGATCTGGGAGCGGACCGCTTCCTGGCGCTGGCCGAGGACGTAGACGTCCTGCTGCCCAGCCGCGACGAGGCCCGGCTGCTCACCGGGCTGCCCGACGCGGCGCAGGCGGCGGCGGAACTGAGCCGACGCGTCCCGCTGGTGGTCGCCAAGCTGGGTGCCGACGGTGCGCTGGTGGCCCGGTCCGGTTCCGTGACCGCGCACGTCGGCGCCGTGGCGGCGACCGCTCGGGACACCACCGGCGCCGGTGACGCGTTCACGGGCGCTTTCCTCGCGGCCGTACTCGCCGGTGCCGAACCGGAGGCGGCGGCGCGGGCGGGGTGTGCGGCGGGGGCCCTGGCCGTCGAGCGGGTGGGCGGCAGGCCTCCGGCGGCGGACTGAACCGAGAGGGCGCGGGGCGTACCGCAGCGGCGGGCCGACGGGGGGTGCGGTACGCCGGTGGCGGGCAGGCCTGGCGGTACGCCGGTGGCGGGCAGGCGAGGCGGTACGCCGGTGGCGGATCGACGGGGCGCACCGCAGCGGCGGGCCGACGGGAGCGGTACGCCGCCGGGGGCGGGCCGTCGGAGCGGTGGCCCGGTGGTGGGTCGGCGGGGTGACGCCCCGTTGGTGGGTCGCCCGGGCGGAGGCCGCCCGTTCCTACGGCTTGCGCCCCCATGCCGAGATCATGGGTGGTGCGGCCAGGTCCATGTCGCCGGAGGCGACGTTCGTCAGGTGGTGGTCGATCTCCTGGGCGGTGGCGAGGCCGGCGGAGACGAGTTCGGCGCGGATCTGACGGATCGTCGTGGACTCCAGGGTGGCGCAGGCAGGCGCGGTGACGGGGAAGTACGCGTCGGCCTCGACGCCGCGCAGTCCGGCCGCGCGCAGCAGGCGCGGAAGTCCGCGGCCGAAGGCGAGGTCGGCGCCGCTGCCGGACAGGAGCCGGCGCAGCGCCTCCCGCAGCCGGTTCGCCAGCTGCTGCTCGGGGCCGTACTGGTCGGGGCAGACCAGCGGTTGCAGAGCGAGGTCGATGTCCTCGACGAGGAGCCGGCCGCCCGGACGCAGGGCCTTGGCCATCGACCGCAACGCTCCCGCGCAGTCGGGCACCCCGGCGAGCACCAGCCGGGCGTGGACGAGGTCGAATCCCTCCCCCGGCGGCTCCTGAGCGCTCACGTCGTGGACGCGCAGCTCCACCGGCGGCCGGGAGGGCGTGGCGGCCCAGGAGGCGTCGGCGGCGGTGGCGACGACCTTCCCGGTCGGGCCGACCCTCTTGGCCAGCCAGGAGACGACCGTGCCGCCGCCCGCGCCGATCTCCCAGCAGCGCCAGCCGGGTCCGACGCCGAACTTTTCCAGGTGACGGAAGGTCGTGGGGTCGAAGAGGGCGGCGAGGGCTCCGGAGCGCTCGGCCGACCCCGCCTGCCGATGGTCGAGGGGGTTTCCGTCCGTTAGCGTCATGGCGCGATCATCCCAGTTGCCCGACTTGTCCAGCGCGGTCGACGCTCCGGCGGCATGTGAAGTCCCGTTGTCCACAGGCGGGAACAAAGCGGAACTCATGCCTCCCACAGGCTTTCCCACCGTTCGCGCCGTCCTGGCACACTGGCGCGACAGGCGCGGAAACGCGGCGCGAGAGGATCCACGCAAGGAGATCCAGATGTCCATGGCAGGGAATCTGCGGAAGGTCACGAGTCTCGGCAGGGTCAGCGGCCTCCGCAAGGTGGCACGACTGACCCGGCGGCGGCCGCGCGTCGACCTCAGTCACCCCGCCCGGTCCCCGCTGGGCTCCTCCGTCGTGAACTGCGTGGCGTACGCGGAAGGGTCCCGGCTGCCGCTCGGCGGCGACCTGGTGGACGCGGTGGAGCGGGTCCGCAAGAACCGCGACGGCTTCGTGTGGCTCGGTCTGCACGAGCCGACGAACCAGGAGTTCGTGGGTGTCGCCGAGCTGTTCGACCTGCATCCGCTCGCCGTCGAGGACGCCGTCGAGGCCCACCAGCGACCGAAGGTGGAGCGGTACGGCGAGACGCTGTTCGCGGTGTTCAAGACGGTCTGCTATGTCGAGCACGAGGAGCTGACGGCCACCAGCGAGGTGGTGGACACCGGCGAGATCATGGTGTTCGTCGGCCAGGACTTCGTGATCACCGTGCGGCACGGGCGGCACGGCTCACTGGGGCCGCTGCGCGAGGAGCTGGAGTCCCGCGCGGACCAGCTCGCCAAGGGCCCGTCGGCGGTGCTGCACGCGATCGCCGACCACGTCGTCGACGACTACCTGCACGTCATCGACGCGGTCCAGGCGGACATCGAGCAGGTCGAGACGGACGTCTTCGCGGAGAACGGCGCGCGGGCCGACCCCGGTCGGATCTACCAGCTCAAGCGGGAGCTGCTGGAGCTCAAGCGCGCCGTCGTCCCGCTGGGCCGGCCGCTGAAGGACCTCGCCGACCGGCCGACCCGGGTGGTGGACCCGGAGATACAGGCGTACTTCCGCGATGTCTCCGACCATCTGATCCGGGCCACCGAGCAGCTCGCCGCCTTCGACGAACTCCTCAACTCGATCCTCCAGGCCCACCTCGCGCAGGTCACCGTGGCGCAGAACGAGGACATGCGGAAGATCACGGCGTGGGCCGCGATCGTCGCCGTGCCGACGATGGTGTGCGGGATGTACGGCATGAACTTCGAGCACATGCCGGAGCTGCACTGGCGGTACGGCTACGGCATGGTCATCGGGGTCATAACGGTGGCCTGTCTGGTGCTGTACCGGGGCTTCCGGCGCAACGGCTGGCTCTGAGCCGACCACGTGGGGTCATGAGGCCCTCACGCCGAGGCGAGCGCCGAGTCGCCACGGCAGCCGAGTCGCCACGGCAGCCGTGACCGAAGGGTGTCAGCCCCTGGCGTAGACCCGCTCCGCCCAGCCGGCCATCTGGTCGTCGGACAGGTGCCGGGCCAGGTCGGACTCGCTGATCATGCCGACCAGCCGCTTGTTCTCGATGACGGGCAGTCGGCGGATCCGGTGGTCCTCCATCTCCTGGAGCACCTCGCCGACGTCGGCGTCCGCGTCGATCCAGCGCGGTGTCCCCTGGGCCATGTCGCCCGCGGTGACCTTGGACGGATCGTGCCCCACCGCCACACAGCCGACGACGATGTCGCGGTCGGTGAGGATGCCGCACAGCCGTTCGTTCTCGTCGCTGATCGGCAGGGCTCCGACGCCCAGTTCGCGCATCAGCTGAGCGGCGCGGTCCAGGGTCTCGTGGGCCGGGATCCACTGGGCTCCGCGGTGCATGATGTCTCCGGCAGTGGTCATGGTGTACCTCCCGGTGCCGGACGGCCGATGCGGCACAGGGGGCACCGCTGGTCCCGGCGGCAACTCCATTCTCGTCGCGCCCTCTCGCACCCGCACCTGGGCGGGCTCAGCCCGGGCCTGGCGGCCTCCGGCCCAGCACCCCCGGAATCGGAGTGGGTCAGCCGCTCCACGCCGGGCGGCGCGGATCGTCGGCGCGCACGAGGACGTCTGCCGTGCCGGCGGGATCAGTCTCGTCGTCGTAGCGGTCGAAGGCGGGCAGCGTCCAGCGCTCGGCCTCGGGGGTGCGGCGGCGCAGGGCTGGCGGGGAGAGGAGGACGTGGACGGTCAGGTCGAAGGGGAACCAGTGCCTCAGCAGAAGCGGACCGTGCAGCAAGAGGACGCCGCCCGGCGGGAGTTGGACGTACGGGCTGCGGGTGGCTCGGTCGGTGGCCGGGTCCCAGAGGTCGGGCAGGACGCGGCCGTCGCCGCCGGCTTCGAGCGGGCCGAACACCTCGCGCCACAGCGCGCCGGTGTCGAACCAGCCGTCGTAGTAGGCATCCACGTCCTGGTGGCCGTACTCCAGCCGGAGCGAGGCGGGCCGCAGGAAGCCCTCCGCGCCCACCACCAGGGAAGGGCGGCCGCGCAGCCGCAGGGCCTCGTGGACCCGCTCGGCGAGGTCCCCGGGCCGGGCCGCGGGGGCGCCGTCGAAGGCGATGCGTGGCCAGGGGCTGCCGTCGCCGGGCTTCAGGTCGAGCAGCCGCTCGGCCAGGAGATCGCCGAGCCGGTCCCAGGTGATCGCTTCGAGTCGCACAGGGCCCATGATGCGACAACGCACGGTCGCGACGCGTCCCTGTGGTGGCGTGGCCCACGGGGGCCCGAGGGCATGAACGGGGTATGGCCGTACCCGCGACTCCCCCGATCCCCACCGGACTTCTCGCCGTCCAGCCGCTGAAGCGCAGACGCTGTGCTGCGTGCCGGCGCGGGCCGCTGTCGCTGCTCGTCCTGGAGGAAGGGGTGGCACGCTGCCTGGACTGCGCCGACCTCGGACACCTGGTGTTCCTGCCGCGCGGCGACACGGCGCTGACCCGCAGGGCGCGGGAGGAGAGCGGGCTGTCGGTGGTGGTCGTGCGGTTCAACCGGCGCAAGGGGCGGTACGAGCGGCAGGGCGTCCTGGTGGAGGGTGCCGGGCTGGCCCGGGCCGAGCGGCGGTGTCTGGCGGACGCGGAGGCGCGGCGCCGTCGGCGGATGCGGGACGCGCGGCGGCGTGCCGAGCAGGACGTGCGGTTCGCCGAGGCGTTCGCGGCCGAGATACGACGGCTCTTCCCCGGGTGCCCGGGTGCGCGGGCACGGGAGATCGCCGAGCATGCCTCGGCACGGGGCAGCGGACGGGTCGGCCGCAGCGCGGCGGGGCGGGCGCTGAGCGAGAGCGCGGTGACGTCGGCGGTCGTGGCCTCCGTGCGGCATGTGGACACGCCGTACGACCGGCTGCTGATGGCCGGGGTGCCGCGGCACGAGGCCCGGCGCCGGATCGCGGCGGCGGCCGAGACGGTGCTGCGGGGGTGGCGGGAGGCCGGGGTCGACTCGGCGGGGTGAGGTGGCGGGGTGAGGGAGGAACGACGTCGCCGCCGGCGGTGGGCTGGACGCTCGGTCATGCGCGTGCGGCGTTCGAGCATGGTCCGCGGCGGCGCTCCCGGCTTGACTGGTGGGAACAGAGGCGGCGACGGCGCCCGGGGACGGCAGTGGCGGACTCCGGGCCGGCTGGACGGCTGCACGGACGGATGGCTGCCCGGTCGGGTGACCGCACCGCGGGTCGGCCCGATGACCGCACGGCCGGACGGCTGCACCGCCGGTTGACGGCACGCGGGACGGCCGGACGGCTCCGCGGGGAGATGGGAGATGGGGGTGGCGGCGTGATCGACATCGACGGACCGTACTTCGCGCTGACGGTGCTGGCCGTGCTCGGGACCGGCCTCACGGCCGGTGTCTTCTGCGCCTTCTCGGCCTTCGTGATGCGCGGGCTCGCCGCACTGCCGCCCGCACAGGGGATCGCGGCGATGCGGGCGGTCAACGCGGCGGCGGTGCGGCCCGCCTTCATGACCGTCTTCCTCGGGTCGGCGGTGCTGAGCGCGGTGATCGCCGTGGTGACGTTCGTGCGGTGGCCGGAGGCGGGCGCGGTGGAGCTGCTGGTGGGCAGCGGGCTGTTCCTGGTCGGATCGTTCGGGGTGACCGCGGGTGCCAACGTGCCGCGTAACGAGGCCCTGCGCCGGCTGGACCCGGGCGCACCGCAGGCGGCCGCGTACTGGACGGCGTATGTGCGTGAGTGGACGGCGTGGAACCACGTGCGGACGGTCGCCTCGGCCGCCGCCGCGCTCGCGTACGTACTGGCGCTGACCTGAGCAAAGCGCCGTCCGGCCACTCTGCACACCCGACAAAGGGGACGTATCGTGTCCGAAAGAGTGCCGCCGACGACGCCCGGCCCGCCGCACGCGTGCGCGAGGTACGTACGCCAGGAAGCGTAGGGAGACGGCCATGGCCGATCCCAAGGGATTCATGACCACGCCCCGCCAGGACTGGCCCCGCCGGCCCGTCGAGGAGCGGGTGCGGGACTGGAACGAGGTGTACGTCCCGGGCGCGCTGCTGCCGATCATCAGCAAGCAGGCCGACCGCTGCATGGACTGCGGCATCCCGTTCTGCCATCACGCCTGTCCGCTGGGAAACCTGATCCCCGACTGGAACGACCTGGTCTCCCGCGAGGACTGGCGAGCGGCGGCGGAGCGGCTGCACGCGACGAACAACTTCCCCGAGTTCACCGGCCGGTTGTGCCCGGCGCCGTGCGAGGCGGGCTGTGTCCTCGCCATCAACCAGCCGGCCGTCACCATCAAGAACGTGGAGTGCGCGATCGCCGACCGCGCCTGGGAGGAAGGTTTCTCCCCGCCCCGCCCGCCGGACCGGCTCTCCGGCCGCACGGTCGCGGTGATCGGCTCGGGCCCCACCGGGCTGGCGGCGGCACAGCAGCTGACCCGCGCCGGGCACACGGTCGCGGTGTACGAGAAGGACGACCGGCTCGGCGGGCTGATGCGGTACGGCATCCCCGAGTTCAAGATGGAGAAGCACCATCTGGAGCGGCGGTTGGAGCAGATGCGGGCCGAGGGCACGAAGTTCCGCCCCTCGACGGCGGTCGGCCGGGACGTCGACGCGGCCGAACTGCGGGCCCGCTACGACGCCGTGGTGATCGCCACCGGCGCGACCGCGTGGCGGGAACTGCCGGTGCCGGGACGCGAGTTGGCCGGGGTGCACCAGGCGATGGAGTACCTGCCGCTGGCCAATCGGGTCTGCGAGGGCGACCTGGAGACGTCCCCGCTGTCCGCCGCCGGCAAGCACGTGGTGATCGTGGGCGGCGGCGACACCGGGGCGGACTGTCTGGGCACGGCGGTACGGCAGGGTGCCGCGTCCGTGAGCCAGCTGGACATCTACGGCCGGCCGGACCCCGGACGGGACGAGGACACCGAGCCCTGGCCGACGTATCCGCGGATCTACCGGCTGTCCGCCGCGCACGAGGAGGCCGGCGAGCTGCGGACGGCTCCGGCGGCGGACGCCGACGCCCGGCTGTTCGCCGCGTCGACGCTGCGCCTCACGGGCGACGCCGACGGACGGGTGCGTTCTCTGCATCTCGTCGAGGTGGACGAGCGGCGCAACCCGCTGCCAGGGACCGACCGCCGCCTCCCCGCCGACCTGGTGCTGCTGGCCCTGGGCTTCTCGGGGCCGGATCCGGAAGACGGGCTCATCGATCAGCTCGGGCTGGGTGTCGAGCCGCGCGGCACGCTCGCCCGCGACGAAGGCTTCGCGACCAACGTGCCCGGCGTGTTCGCCGCCGGGGACGCGGCACGGGGGCAGTCGCTCATCGTCTGGGCGATCGCGGAGGGACGGGCGGTCGCCGCCGCCGTCGACCGCCATCTGGCGGGCACCTCCCGCCTGCCGGCGCCGATCGGCCCGTACGACCGGCCGATGAGCCTGTAGGCGCGGGGGTCGGCGCCGGTCGGTCCTACGACCGGCCGATGAGCCTATAGGCGCGGGTGCCAGCGCCGGTCGGGCAGTAGGGCCGCTTGATGAGCCTGTTGGCGCCGGTGCCGACGCCGGTCGGGCCGTAGGGCAGCCTGATGCGCGGGTGCCGGCGCCGTCGTCCGCGGAGTGAGTGGTTCAGCGGCGGCGTTCGTCCGTGCCGGCGCGCTTCGCCGTGGCCAGGGCCACCCGGTTCCAGGTGTTGATCGCGCAGATCAGGGCGAGGACCTGAGCGAGTTCCTCCTCGTCGAAGTGGGCCGCGGCCTCGGCGTAGACGTCGTCCGGGACGCCTCGGTCGGCCACCAGGGTCACGGCCTCCGTCAGGGCGAGGGCGGCCTGCTCCCGCTCGGTGAAGAAGTGCCGGGCCTCGCCCCACACGGCGACCATGTGCAGCCGCTCCTCGCTCTCACCGGCCCGGCGCGCGTCACTCGTGTGCATGTGCAGGCAGTACGCGCAGTGGTTGAGGTGCGAGGCGCGGATCTGGATCAGCTCCACCAGGGCCGGGTCCAGGCTCGCGCGGGCGGCGGCGTCGAAGCCGACCAGGGCGCGGAAGGCCTTCGGCGCGGTCCGGGCGAAGTCGAGCCGGGGCTGCTTGCCGGCCGTCCCGGCGGAGGCGCCGGTCGTGTGCATCGCCGTCGTGATCGCCGCGTCCGTCGCCGTCATCGGGGTCCCCGGGGTCGCCGTGGCCGTTGCGTCCGCCGTGGTCGTCGCGTCCGCCGTGGTCGTCGCGTTCGCCGTGGTCGTCGTCATGTGCTTCACGCTACGGCCCGCAAAGACCGGCTGTAGGGTTCATTTCCGTGACTGATTCATGGGTCAATGCGGCGGAGCGGATCGGTGCCGATCTGCACCTCGAGCTGTCGGGTCCGGGCGGGCGGCGGGCCGCGCTCATCCGGGCGTTGCGGGAGGCCGTGCGCAGCGGCCGGATGGCACCCGGCACGCGGCTGCCGCCGTACCGCTCGCTCGCCGCGGACCTCGGCGTCGCCCGCAACACGGTGGCCGACGCCTACGCGGAACTCGTCGCCGAGGGATGGCTGACCGCGCGGCAGGGCTCCGGCACCCGGGTCGCCGACCGCGCCGAGCCCCTCAAGCGCACAGCGCGGGTCGCCAAAAAGGCACCGCCACGCGCGCGTGGACCACGGCACGACCTGCGGCAGGGCACCCCGGACGCATCGGCGTTCCCCCGCGCGGACTGGCTCGCCTCCTACCGGCGGGCCCTTCAGCAGGCGCCCAACGAGGTGTTCGGGCCGGGTGATCCGGCCGGCCGCCGGGAGCTGCGCGAGGCGCTGACCGAGTACCTGGCACGCGCGCGTGGTGTGCGCACCGAGCCGGACCGCATCGTCATCTGCTCCGGCTTCGCCCACGCCCTGCGCCTCCTCTTCCACCCGGGCGGCACCGGCGGCCACAGCGGCGACACGGCCGTCCTGCGCGGCCCGCTGGCGGTCGAGGCGTACGGGCTGGGCTTCCACCGCGACCTGCTGACGACCGCGGGTGTCCGTACGGTCCCGCTCCCGCTGGACGAGGACGGCGCACGGGTCGACCTGCTGGCGCGCGAGCGGGCCGTCCTGCTCACCCCCGCGCACCAGTTCCCGACCGGCGGCCCCCTGCACCCCACCCGCCGCGCCGCCGTCGTCGACTGGGCACGCGCGCGTGGAGGCGTGATCCTGGAGGACGACTACGACGGGGAGTTCCGCTACGACCGCAAGCCCGTAGGCGCCGTCCAGGGCCTCGACCCGGAGCGGGTCGTCTACATCGGCTCGGTCAGCAAGAGCCTGTCACCGGCGCTGCGGCTGGGCTGGATGGTCCTGCCGGAGCGGTACGTGGACGGCGTCCTCGCCGCCAAGGGCGAGCGCGAGGCGTGGGCCGGCGTGCTGGAGCAGCTGAGCCTGGCCGACTTCATTTCCCGAGGGTCGTACGACCGTCATGTGCGGCGGATGCGGCAGCGGTACCGGGGCCGCCGGGACCGGCTGGTCGCCGCCCTCGCCGAACAGGCGCCGCACATCGAGGTCACCGGTGTCGCGGCGGGACTGCACGCCGTGCTGCGGCTGCCGCCCGGCACCGAGCGGTCCGTGGTGAAGGCCGCCACCTGGCAGGGCATCGCCCTCGACGGCCTGGCCGGGTTCCGGCATCCGGAGGCCACCACTGCGGCGGCGGACGGCCTGGTCGTCGGGTACGCCACACCGTCGGAGCACGCCTACGGGGCGGCCCTGGAGGCGCTGTGCGGGGTCCTCCCGCCGCCGTGAAGGGGCGGGGTAAGAGGCTCCGCTCGCCGCCGTGAAGGGGCGATCAGAGGCCCCGCTCGCCGCCATGAGGCGGCGTGCGGGGGCCGTCCGCGTCGCTCTACGGCTTGCGGCCCACCGCCCCGTACCCCGGAATCACCCCGTCGTCCTCGCCGGGCACCGGTTCGCCCAGTTCGGGACGCCAGGCGTTGACCACCGCGACACCGGGATCGACCAGGTCGAGGCCGTCGAAGAAGCGGGTGAACTCCGCGCGGGAGCGCAGCGCCAGGGTGACGCCCGCCGCCTTGAGCTTCGCGGTCGCCGCGGCCGACTCCTGCGGGGTGAAGTCGGCGGTGGCGTGGGTCATCACCAGGTGGCTGCCGGAGGGCAGTTCGGCCAGCAGCCGGTCCACCAGTTCGTGCGCGCCGTCCTCGTCGGGGACGAAGTGCAGCAGCGCCACCAGGGAGAGCGCCACCGGCCGATCGAGGTCCAGGACCTTCCTGGCCCCGTCCAGGATGGCGGCCGGATCGCGCACGTCCGCCTGGAGGTACTCGGTCGCGCCCTCCGGCGTACCCCGCAGCAGCGCCGCGGCGTGGGCCAGCACGATCGGGTCGTTGTCGCAGTACACGACGCGGGTGCCGGGTGCGACGGCCTGGGCGACCTGGTGCAGGTTCGGCTCGGTCGGGATGCCGGTGCCGATGTCCAGGAACTGCCGTACGCCGTGCTGCGCCAGCCAGCGGGTGGCCCGGTGCATGAACGCGCGGTTGACACGTGCCATGACCGGTACCCGCGGGTCGAGAGCCAGCATCTGCCGCCCCAGCTCCTCGTCGACGGGGTAGTTGTCCTTGCCGCCGAGATACCAGTCGTACATCCGCGCGGGATGCGGTTTCGCGGTGTCGATGCGGATGGCGCCGGCGGGGTCCTGCCCGGTCATACGGCACTCCATGGAGAGGAAGGGGTGAGGAGGAACAGCACGAGGGGATTCGAACGCAGAAGTTAGCCAGAACAGCAGATCAGCGAACAGCGGAACGGCGGGACAGCGGAACGGCGGGACAGCGGAACGGCGGGACAGCAGAGCAGCAGCATCAATCAGATCGGTTCACGACAGCAGGAAATCCGCCACCCCCGCCTTCGCCCCCTCGATGAACGCGGTCATCTCGTCGGAGGTGTAGATCAGCGCCGGCCCGTCGGGATCGGTGGACTGCCGTACGGCGATCCGGCCGTCGGCGAGCTTCATCGCCTCCAGGCAGTTGCCCCCGTTGCCGCCGCTCCACGGCTTGTGCCAGCCCTCGCTGCCCAGTTCCCGCGCGGGCATGCCGTTGTAGATCCGCTCGGTGCGGTTCCTCGGCCCCGTCTGGGACGTGATGCGATCCATTCACAGCTCCTTGCGGAGATCCCGCAGGATCTCCTTCGTGCGTTGTGCCGTAGCGGCCTGCGCCGCCATGCGGTCCATGACCTCCAGGTGGGTCGCCACCTCGGCGCGCGCGTCGAGGTAGACGGCGCCGGTCAGGTACTCGCTGTAGACCATGTCCGGGAGTTCCGGCATGGCGAATCGGAACAGCACGAAGGGCCCGTACGTGCCGGGGTGCGGCCCGGTGGAGAACGGGACGACCTGCAACGTCAGATGGGGCAGCTCCGCGGCCTCCAGCAGCTTGTCGATCTGCGCACGCATCACCTCCGGGCCGCCGACGGGGCGGCGCAGCGCGGTCTCGTCCATCACCATCCAGAGCCGGGGGGCGTCCGGGCGGGTGAGCAGTTCCTGGCGTTGCATGCGCAGGGCGACATGGCGCTCGGTGTCTTCGGGCCGGGTCTGGCCGACGGCTCCCGAGGTCATGACCCCGCGCGCGTAGTCCTCGGTCTGCAAGAGGCCGGGGACGAAGTGGGGTTCGTAGCTGCGGATGAGGCTGGCCGCGCCCTCCAGGCTGACGTACATCGAGAACCAGCCGGGCAGGATGTCGTGGAAACGCTGCCACCAGCCGGGCTTGTTGGCGTCCTCGGCCAGCCGCACGAAGGCGTCGGCCTCGGCGTCGGGCACACCGTAGGCCTTCAGGAGCAGTTGGAGGTACGGGATCTTGAGGGCGACCTCGGCGGTCTCCATCCGGCGGATCGTGGCGGGCGCGACATGGAGGACGCGGGCGGCCTCCTCGCGCTTGAGACCCGCGCGTTCCCGCAGGTCGAGCAGGCGCCGACCGAGGACGACCTGGCCGACCGTCGGCGCGGACCGCGGCTCGCTCACGCTCCACCTCCAGCGAAGAATTCCGGACAGCCCGGCGGCGCCAATCGAAGACCGTTCGAAGATCTGCTCTTGGCCGGAAATCATCCGACCAACGACCACCCGGAATAGTTTCAAATCGGTCAGAACCGGGTGATACAGACCTTCGGCAGTCCCAAGTGGCGCCGCTCGACGTGCTGTTGCGTGCAGTGTGCCATGACCGTTCAGAGAGTCACACCGCACTCTGCAATTTTCAGAGTGACACTTGCCAAGTGTTCACGCCGGGGAGATAGTGGCAAGCGTGATTCCGTCCGCGCCCTTAGGAACAGACGCCGCCGGCGGCCGCCCGTTCGGCCTCGGCGCCACCACGGGAGCCGTCCCCTCGGGGGGCGCTGCCGAGCGCCGGTTCCGCTTCGAACTGGCCGCACACCCGGGTTCCCCCGCGCAGGCCAGACGCCTGACGAGGGCTCGGCTGACCGGCTGGTCGGTGAGCGAGGACACCTGTGACTCGGCCGCCCTCGTGGTGTCCGAGCTGGTCACGAACGCCATAGTGCACACCGCGAGCGAGATGGTCGTCTGCGAGCTGCACGACGGCGCCGAACTCGTGCGCATAGCCGTACGCGACCAGGGGTGCGCGCCGGGCGAGCCGCAACCGTCCCCGCAGCGGCCGGACGAGGAGCACGGGAGGGGACTGCTTCTCGTCGACGCCCTGAGCCATGCCTGGGGTGCCCAGGAACATGGCCCCGGTCTGCTGGTCTGGGCCGAGCTGCCCCGCCAGGCAGACGCGCCCAGCGCCGACCTCGGCTGGGGCGCCCGCCCTCAGCCGGGCCCGGCGGACGGCGGACCGGGCGAGGAGGACGAGGCGGAGGCGCAGGACCTGATATCCGCCGAGGAACCCGGCCGCACCGACCCGCGCACCGTGCTCATGCCGGGCGACGCGTACGAGCCGCACCTGCCGCACCGCCGCGCCGAGCCGGAACCCCCGCTCGCACGGCCCGAGTCGCACCAGGCAACGGGGGCCACGGGAGTCCCTCCGTTCGGGCGCGGCCCGGGCTGGGGGGCCGTGTGACGCGCCCGTCCGGCCTCGGGCGGGTGCGCAACCTGGACACGCTGGTCCGCCTGGGCCGCGAGCGGCGTGCGTCCGACGCGGCCCGCCGGCTGTCCGTCCCCGACGGCATGACGGCCCCGCTGGGCTGCGACGCGGTCGCCGTGCCCGCCCGCTTCGGACCGCTGGTGCTGCCCCGGCTGCCGCGCGTGGGCTGTGTGTACGCCGACGACACCCACTGGTGGTGGCTGGTCCCGTCCGACTCCGACCACGACCTGGAGTGGCCCGCCCCCACGCGGTACGCGAGAGGCGCGATCGTGTCCGACGCGCCGCGCCTCATCCACCGGCCCGACGGCGAGCTTCCGTACACCCCGCCGATCCCCCTTTACCTGACCCTGTGCCGGCTCACGGGAACGGCACCGACATGGTCGCGGACGGTCACCGCGTAGACCGGCCGCGTAAGGCGACCGCGGGAACCGTCCGCGTACCGCGGCCGCGAGAACGGTCCGCGTAAACCGGCCCGACGTCGGCCCAAGCCATCGGCCCACGCCGTCGACCCGAGCACTCGGCCCAACGCCAAGCCATCGGGCCCACCCCGCACACGCCCACCGGCCCCGCACAGACCCCTGCGCCTCGCACACGCCCACCGGCCCCGCACAGACCCCTGCGCCTCGCACACGCCCACCGGCCCCGCGCACATTCACCCGGCCCGCACGAACCCCTCGGCCCGCGCACCCCCACCCGGCCCGCACCGGCCCCTCGACCCCGCACCGGCCCCCCGGCCCCGCGCCACCCCTCCCCCGCGCACGCCCGCGCACCCCCGCCCCGGCCCGCTGCGCCCTGCCCCGGCGCCCGCCGCGCCGCGATAGTGGCCCTTTCCGCCTGATCGGGGGAGGCGAGCGGTGGGGACGAAGGGCGAAGGGGCGCAGCCGGGGCTGTCCGAGTCGGAGCAACTGCTGTTCGGCGGGCCGCTGCGGTACGACATGGGCTGGAACCAGCACGCCGACGCGTTCCTGGAACTGACCTTCCGCGCGATGGTGAGACGGCTGCCCGCCCTGCTCGCCTCCAGCCTCCGCCTGGCCCACCGGGCCGATCGGCGGGCCGCGCGGACGGTGCTGGCCGCCGAGGCGGGCCGGGGCGTGGCCCAGGCGGTGAGCCTGCTGGCGGTGAACAGCGCGCTCGGCGGCCTGATGGGCGGCGGCCCGATCGAGGACCGGCTGCGCGGCATCGCCCCCGCGCTGGTCACCATGACCGCCGTCCTCCTGGTCGCCGCCCTGCTGCGGGCCGCGTCGACGTACGCCACGGGCCGGCTGGAGCCGAAGGTCGAGCGGGTGGCGACCGAGCTGTACCTGGAGCGGGCGGCGGCCGTGGAACTGGCCGCGATCGAGGACCACGCCTTCCACAAGCTGCTGGACACCGCCCAGTACGGCGCCTCCGCCACCCGCCAGATGATCGTGTACGGCACCCGCGTGGTGAACGCGGCGATCTCCTTGATCGCGGCGGCCGGCGTACTGACCGTCCTGCACCCCGTCCTGCTCCCGCTCCTGGTGACCATGACGCTGCCCAGCGCCTGGAGCGCGCTCACGATCGCCCGGCGCCACTACGAGTCCTTCCACACCTGGGTGCAGCACGTCCGCGCGGGGCATCTGATCGGCAGCCTGCTCACGGAACCGGCCGCCGCCCCGGAGATCCGCGTGCACGGCGTCGGCCCCTTCCTGCTGCGGCACTACCGGGCGATGTCGGAGACGGCGGAGGCGGAGCAGGCCCGGCTGGCCCGGCTGGCGGCCAGGACCGGCCTGATCGCGGCGGCCTGGACGGGCCTCGCGTCGGTGGCGACGTACGCGACGCTCGGCGGGCTGCTGCTCGCCGGCGCGATGTCCCTGTCGGTGGCCGGGACGGCCGTGATCGCCATCCGCACCGGCTCCCAGAGCCTGGACTCCCTGGTGCTGGAGGTGAACCAGCTGCACGAGGAGGCGCTGTTCGTAGGTGATCTGGAACGGCTGTACGCGGAGGCGGCCGAACGGGCGATCCCGGTCGGCGGCGCGGCCCTGCCGGAGGATCCGCGCGAGATCCGCTTCGAGAACGTCACGTTCAGCTATCCGGGCGAAGGGGCCCGCCCCGCGCTCGACGACGTCACGCTCACCCTGCCGCTCGGGCGGATCATCGCCCTGGTCGGCGAGAACGGCTCGGGCAAGACGACCCTGGTGAAACTGCTCGCCGGGCTGTACACGCCGGACCGGGGCCGGGTCCTGTGGGACGGCGTGGACGCGGCGACGGCGGACCGGCACCGGCTGGCCGAGCGGATCGCCATGGTGGCGCAGGACTTCAAGCGCTGGCCGTTCACCGCGCGGGTGAACGTGGCGGTGGGCCGCCCGTCCGCGCCGGTGTCCGAGGACCGGCTGTCCGCCGCGATCGGCGAGGCCGGCGCGGAGGAGGTCGTAGAGGACCTGCCGCGGGGTCTGGACACCCTCTTGGCCCGCAACTTCAGCGGCGGACACGAACTGTCGGGCGGGCAGTGGCAGCGGCTCGGCATCGCCCGCGCGGCGTACCGGCGCGGCAGCATCCTGATCGTGGACGAACCGACCGCGGCGCTGGACGCCCGCGCGGAGCTGGAGGTCTTCGAGAAGATCCGCGCGCTGGCGGGGACCGGGCAGACGGTCGTGCTCATCACCCACCGGCTGGCGTCCGTGCGCCACGCGGACCTGGTGCACGTCCTGGACCAGGGGCGGCTGGTGGAGTCCGGAACGCCGGAGGAGCTGCTGGCCGAGGGCGGTGTCTACGCGGAGCTGTACGCGCTCCAGGCGGAACAGTTCACCGCGCGGGTGCCCGCCCCGAAGGCGGGCTGACCGCACACCTCACCGCGCACCTCACTCGGCGCACCTCGCACGGGGCACCTCGCACGGGGCACTTCACACCGGGCACCGCACACCCCACACCTCACGCGGCCTCGACCACGGCCTCGCGGACGATCACCAGGAACCGGTCCGTCTCGAGGTCCATGACGACCTCCGCCGCCATGCCCTCCTGACGCCGCGCGTCAGCGAACTCCTCCGCCGGCCACGATCCGCGCGGACCACCGGCGGGAAAACACTCGAGCACCGTTCGCCCGTTCACCCTGCACCTCCAGAGAGCGTCGTACATGTACGAGTTAACGCCCGTCGAAGGTCATACACCTCGTTCGGTGACGCGACTGAGACGTAGTTGACACTCGTTCATCCCTAAGAGTGAGACGCCTCAGAGGAAACACCGGTTGTCGGCTACGTGACCTCTCAGTCCTCGTACTCATCGTGATACCGGATGCTCTCACTGCCCGCAGGCGCCCCGTACGCCGACGCGCGCCCCTCGGGCCGCTCCCACTCTTCCTGCCGCCCCAGGGCCGTCAGATCGAGGAGGCTGGTGGTCGAACCGAGGCCGTCCAGGCCCCGCCCGTACGTCGAGTACGTGTGGAAGACCCGATCGCCGTCGCGCAGGAAGCAGCTGATGCCCGCCCGCTCGACGGACGCACCCTCGTGCTCCAGGGTCGCCTCGAAGTCGTGGTTGAAGCCGTCGCCGTACGAGGAGTACCAGGGCAGGGTCCAGCCCATCCGCGCCTTGAACGGCAGCAGCTTGGTGTACGGCGCCCGGGACACGACCGCGAACGACGTCCCGCGCGCGTGGAGGTGCGCCAGATGGCCCACCTGGTCGAGGAAGGCCGAGCAGCCTCGGCAGCCGGCGTCCCACTGAGGGGCGAACATGAAGTGGTGGACGACGAGCTGATGGCGGCCCTCGAAGAGGTCGGACAGGGTGGCCTTGCCGTCACCGCCCTCGAAGACGTACTCCTTGTCGATCTCCACCATCGGCAGTCCGCGCCGCTCCGCGTTCAGCGCGTCCCGCGCGCGGGTGACCGCCTTCTCCTTGACCAGCAGTTCCTCGCGCGCCTCGCGCCACTGTTCCCGCGAGACGATCTCCGGCAGCGACATGACCCCTCCTGGGCAACGGTTCGTTCGGAGGGATGACCGACGGCAGAGGCGGAACTCATCGCCGGCTCGCGAGGAGTTTCCTCTCCGTCAGGTGTCGTAGTGCTGGATGCGCCGTCCGTGCCTCCGGTCGAGGAGGGAGGGCAGCCGCTCCTCCAGCTCGCGGACCACCGACGGCACGTCCAGCGTCAGCAGTTCGCGGTCCCGCATCAGGATCCGGCCGTCGACGATCGTGGTGCGGACGTCGGAGGCGCGGGCGCTGTGCACCAGGGTGGCGGCCAGGTCGTGGACGGGCTGGGTGTGCGGGCCCGTGAGGTCGACGAGCACGATGTCCGCGCGGTGACCGGGCGCCAGGGAGCCGACGACGCCGTCGAGGCCCACCGCGCGGGCACTTTGCAGCGTGGCGTGGTGCAGGGCCTGACGGGAGGTCAGCCATCGCGGGTCGCCCTCGGTCGCCTTCTGGACGAGGGCGGTGAGCGCCATGGCCTCCCACACGTCGAGGGAGTTGTTGGACGCGGCGCCGTCCGTGGCCAGCCCCACCGGGATGCCGAGGGCGCGCAGGGCCCGGATCGGTGTCGTGGTGGGCCAGGCGAATTTCAGGTATCCGCGCGGTGCGCTCGCGACGGCGATCCGCCCGGTGGCCCGCTGAAGGACCGGCAGGTCGCGGTCGGCGATGCCGGTGCCGTGTGCGATGAGGACATCGGTGTCCAGCAGGCCGGTGCGCTCCAGGACGCCGATCGGGGTGACGCCGTGCCGGGCGAGGCCGGTGTCGGTCTGGTCGCGGTTCTCGGCGGCGTGCAGATGTACCGGCAGCCCGTGCTCCAGGGCCAGTCCGGCGGTGGCGGCCAGGTCGGCGTCGTCGACCGTGTAGGGGGCGTGCGGGGCGAGGGCGGTGGTGATACGGCCGCCGGCGCCGCCCCGGTGCCGCAGCGCGAACTCCAGGGACCGCTCGCGTCCTCGCGGTCCCTGGGACGAGAAGAAGGCCTCGCCCAGGTGGGCCCGGATCCCGCACTCCTCGACGACGGCGGCGACCGCGTCCATGGCGAAGTAGTGGTCGGCGAAGCAGGTGACACCGCCGCGGATCATCTCGGCGCAGGCCAGCCTGGCGCCGAGTTCGACGTCCCGCGCGGTGAGGTTGGACTCGACGGGCCAGACCACGTCGTTGAACCACTCCTCGGTGGGCAGGTCCTCGGCGATCCCGCGCAGGGCGACCATCGGGGCGTGCGTGTGGCAGTTGATCAGGCCGGGCAGGGCGGCCTGGCCGCGCGCGTCGACGCGCTCCAGGGCGGCCGTCCCGGCGACGTCCGCGGCGGCGGTGACGGACTCGATGACCCCGTCGCGGACGACGATCGCGGCGTCCTCCAGGAAGGCGACCTCCCGGTCGTCGCCGGGGCCACCGGACGCGAGGGGTCCGCCGGAGGCGGAAGGCCCGGCGAGCCCTTCGTCCCGCTCGACATGCACGAGGGCGGTGCATCCCGTGATGATGAGGTCGGCGGGAGAAGTCGTCATCACGCCAACGTACGGCGGGGTGGTACCGCGACGTGAGCGGAACCGCGCATCCGGTTCCGGCCCTGTCGCGAAGTGGTCCGGGCGCGCACCCTGACCCCACCACAGCCCGCCTCCCGGCTCTGGGAAAGGGGCCCGGAATGCTCGTAGGCACCTGGAATCTGGAGAACCTCTACCGGCCCGGCGGCCCGTTCGGCCCGAAGGACGAGGCCGCGTACGGGACCAAGCTCGCCGCCCTCGCCGCCGTGATCACCGAACTGGATCCGGACCTGCTGGGCCTCCAGGAGGTCGGTGAGCCCGCGGCGCTGGAGGACCTGGTCGGGCTGCTGGACGGCGACTGGCACACCGCGGTCTCCACGCACCCCGACAGCCGGGGCATCCGCGTCGGCTTCCTCAGCCGTACGCCGCTGCGCCTGCTGGCCGACACGCAGGCCCTGCCGGACCAGCTGCGCCCGGTGCAGACGGACGACGAGGGCCGCGACACCATGTCGGCGGGGCGCGGTCTGCTCGCCGTGGAGACGGAGGGCGCGAGCTTCGCCGTCGCGCATCTGAAGTCGAAACTGCTGACCTATCCGGTCAAACGCTTCCAGCCGCACGACGAGGGCGAACGCGCCCGCTACGGCGCCTACGCGCTGTACCGCCGGGCCGCCGAGGCGACGGCGTTGCGCGCGCTGGCCGACACGCTGCTCGCGGACGACGGCCGGGAGCGGGACGTGGTGGTGCTGGGTGACCTGAACGACGAGGTGCGGGCGGCGACCACGCAGATCCTGCTCGGCCCGCCCGGATCGGAGATCGGCACGGGCGGCTTCGACCGGGAGGACAAGGGCGACGCGGCACGGCTGTGGAACGTGGCGCCGCTCATCCCCGACGACCAGCGCTACTCGCGTGTCCACGCCGGACGCCCCGAGCTGATCGACCACATCCTGCTGAGCCATCGCCTGGTCCACCGGGTCACCCTCGCGGGCACCGGCCTCCCCGGCGAGGCCGCCCCCCGGCTGCCCTCGGTCGGCCCGGACCCGGCCACACGCTGGGACGCCCCCGGCTCGGACCACGCACCGGTGTGGGTGCGCGTCGCTTAGACGCACGGGTGGCTTGGACGGGCGCGCCGCGTAGAAGTGGGTGCCGCGTAGAAGTGCGTGCCGCTTGGAAGTGCGTGCCGCTTGGAAGTGCGTGCCGCTTGGAAGTGCGCGTCGGCTGACAGGCGCCGACCGGAACCGCGCATCAGCCGCTGCTCGCCTCCGGCCGCTGCGTACCTCGGCCGGTGCCGCGCGTCGACTCACGCGCCCTTCCGCTAGACGGCGACCGGCTAGACGGCGACCGGCGACCGGTCGGCGGCCCGCAGCCCCGCGCGTACGTCGGCCAGCTCGCGGGCGCCCAGCACGCCGAGCACGTCGGCCTCCTCCGCCTCGTCCAGGAGGCGGGCCAGCCGGCGCAGCTGCCGCGGCGTGAGCCGGCCGGTGTCGTCGAGGTGCACGGCGCAGGCGGTGGTGGCGTCGACCAGCCGTTCGAGGGCACGGGCCACCCGGTCCGCGCCCTCGCTGTGCCGGGCCAGCGCGGGCAGTTCCGCGGCGGCGACACCGATGGCCGTACGGGCCTCCGCGAGGGCGCGGTAGGCCTCGCGGCGCAGCACCCACCGCGCGGGACGGTCGTCGCTCGCGCCGAGCACCTGCGCGAGGTAGGCGTGCGTGGCGCCGGCCGCCGCGGCGAGTCGGGCCCGCACTCCGCCGCCGCGTTCCCCCGGCATCGGCAGATGCCCGACCAGCAGCACGATCGCGCAGGCCAGCAGCGTCTCGCCGATGCGGCTCCCGGAGGCCTGCGGCTCCCCGCCGAGCATCACCAGGCCGAGCACCAGCACGGTCACGACGGCGGTCTGCGCGGCGAAGTGCCGGGTGGCGACGGGTATGAGCGCCCCGCAGACCGCGACCACCGCCACCAGTCCGGCCGGGCGCGGCAGCACGGCCGCGAGCCCGGCGAACAGCAGGGCCCCGAGGACGGTCCCGGCGGCCCGGCACAGGACGCGCGAAGCCAGCGGCCCGAGATCGGGCTTCACCAGGAAGACGGCGGTGGCGGGGAGCCAGTACCAGTGCGTGTGCTGTCCGTACCAGTGGGCGTGGTGCAGTGCCTGGGCGACTGCCGCGGCGGTCCCGAAGGAGAGTGCGACCCGCATCCCGTATTCGCGCCCGCCGGTCCCGAAGGCGGTACGCAGCAGTTGCCGGGCGGTACGCCGACGGGTGTGCAGATCACCGCCGTCGCCGTGGTCGAAGGCCTCCGCCGCGCACAGCAGCGCCTCGTCGAGAGCGCGCAGGGCCGGCGCGGAGCGGGCGGGCGCGGGCAGCGGTCCGGTGTGGGTGTTGCCACGGACGGCCGCGGCGAGCCGCCGGGGTGCGTCGGCCGCCCGCGCGGAGACCGGTTCCCCGGCCCAGGCCAGCGCGGTGGCGGCCTCGGCGAGCGGCAGCGCGGCGGCGTACTGCGCGTGCAGCCGCCGCTCGGCGGCGGAGCCCGTGTACCGGCGCAGCCGGGGCCCGGCGAGGGCGTCCTGGGCGTGGTCGAGGGCGGCGGTGAGCGCGGCACGGCGAGCCGTGGCGCGCGGGGTGCCGGCGGCGTCCAGCAGGTCGGCGATCGCGCCGTAGACGGCGGCCACGGCCGCCCGCTCGCCGTCGAAGCGGAAGTCACCGGCGAGCGCGCCGGGCGTCGGCAGCACCAGCCGCAGCGCCAGCAGCCACCCGGCACCGCCCAGGAAGACGGCCGCCCGCAGCCACCCCGGCTCCGGCAGCGGCATCCCCGCCCCCACCGCGCAGGCGACCAGCAACTGCGTACCCGCCCCGGACGCGACCGGGCCCACCGCGCTCACACACCCGGCGAGCAGCCCGAGCCCGGTGAGCAGCAGTGTCAGCGCCAGGGCTCCGCCCCATTGCCCCGCGTACGTCCCGACGGCCATCCCGACCGCTCCGGCGAGGGCCGGCACCCCGAGCCGCCTCACCGACCCCCGCCGGCTCCCGGGCCGGTCGTTGATCCCCGCGAGCATCGCCGCGATCGCGGCCACCACCCCGAGCGAGGCCCGCCCCGCCATCAGGGCCACCGCCATCACCGGGCCCGCGGCCAACGCGCCCCGTGCCACCGCGTTCCACGGCACGGGCCCTCGCTGGGCGCGCAGGGCATGAACGAACCAGGGCGGCAACGCGGAAGCGACACGACGTGACACGAGGCTCCTGTCGGGACGAGGGCGGGGTGTGCCTTCGGGCGACGGTGGCCGGGCGGTGGACGTGGTTCCACGGTACGGGGCGCGGGTGGAGGGGATGGGACGGGCGTGTTTCGGCGCTGTGACGGGTGCGCCGAGATGGACGTTCCACACCGACCCGAAGCAAGATCGCTCCCGCACCGAGGCGAACGCGGGCACCCGGGCGCGCGGGCACCTAGGCGGGCGTGCCGCGCGCGTCCTCCACGCGCGCGTGGAACAGCGACTCCGCCGCGAGGACCGCCGCCGCCATGACGCCCGTCCCCGCGACGCCCGCCTCCATGACGCCCGTCCCCGCGACGTCCGCCCCCATGGCGCCCGCCCCCATGGCATCCGTCCCCGCGGCCTCCCCCGCCTGCGTCCCGATCGACGCGATGATGCCGTCCACCTCGCGCAGCCCGGCCCGTTCCAGCAACCGCTTCTCGTTCGTCACCCACTCCCCTCGGGCCGCCAGCACGGCGTGCGCAGTCTGGGTCGCGGCGACGGCAAGAGCGCCGACCAGCTCGGTGAGACGAGCGGCGGGGACGTGGTTGGCCCGGGCGTAGGCGAGGGTGGCGCGGGCGGTGCCGTACCAGTGGTCGGCGGCGGAGCGGCGAAGCGCGTCCGGGTAGCCGTCGGGGCGTGGCGGCGTACCGCGCAGAGGCCGGTTGACGGCCAGCTCGGCGACGACGAGGTAGCTGGGAATGCCGGCGAGATGGAAGAGCAGCGGCTCCACCCGGAAACGCCCCTCCCGCGCCTGCGCGAGTTCGTGCTCCACGACATCGAGGTCGCGGTAGTGGACGTCCACCCGCCGGCCGTCCACCGTCAGCCAGGCACCCCCGTTGAACACTCCCCCGCCCCAGCCCCCGACCTCCGACACCTCGCCCTCCCAGCCGACCGCTCGCAGGTCGGCGGGATCGAACGGCCCTCGGTAGTAGACGCCGAGGTCCCAGTCGCTGTCGGCGCGATGACCGCCCTGCGCGCGGGAGCCCCCGAGGGAGACGGCCTGCACCGTGGGCAGGGCGGCGAGGCGGTCGGCGACGGCGTCGAGGAACGCCGAATCGGTGAGGGCGGGCATACGGCGGCTCCAGGCGGTCGTACGTCGGGCAGGCGGGCACGAGGCGGCGAGGCCCGCGACACGGGCAGGGACGGGCCGTGAGACCACGCGCGGGCCGTGAGACCACGCGCGGGCCGTGAGACTACGCGCGGCCCACAGCTCCCCGCACCGCGTTTCCGGCTCTGCGAGCCGACCGGGGACTCGATTGTCAGTGCCCCGCGTTATCAATGAAGCAGTTACGCAGTGTGATGACGACGGGGGTCGGTGATGGCGACGCAGGGCACACCTCAGGAGCGCCGGGGGCGCGAGCGGCTGGAGGCGCGGTCGCCGCGGGCGCATGTGTCCGTGGCCGGGCTGCGGGCCCGGGGATGGACCGCCGGAATGGTGCGGCAGCTGCTGGGCGAGCCCGATCTGCTGCGGCCCCATCCGCTGCTGCGCACCGCCCGGCCGATCCGGCTGTACCGGGTCGAGCGCGTCGAGGCCGCCGAGCGCGGTGACGAGTTCCGGGCACTCGCCGCGGCCGCCGCGCGGCGCTCCGGTGCGGCGCGGACCGCCGCTCTGCGCCGACGGCGGACGCCCCGTCGGCCCGGTGGGCCCGGCCTCGGGGACGACGGATTACGCCTCTGCCGCGGAGGCGGGCAAATTCGGATGCGGGCGCGGCGGGCGGGCCGGATGATCGGCTGATGCCCGTTCGACGCCGCCGCCCGTCCCCACACCCTCGGGAGCGCTCGTGATCCAGCGTGTCACCGTCCCTTCCCTCTTCCCGCCCCCGACGTACTCCCACGCCTCCGTGGTCGAGGCCGGGACCAAGCTGGCCTTTCTCGCCGGGGCCGTTCCGCTCGACGCCGACGGGAAGCTGGTCGGCGAGGGCGATCCGGTGCGGCAGGCCCGGCAGGTGATCGCCAATCTTGAGGAGCAACTGCGCGCGGTCGGCAGCGACTTGGAGCATGTCGTCGCCTCGGACGTGTATGTGGTGAGCACGGAGACCGCGGTGCTCTCGGCCGTGTGGGACGTGGTGGAGGCATCCGGTCTCGGCATCGGGCAGCACTCCTCGACCCTGCTCGGCGTGGCCTGCCTCGGTTACACCGGGCAGCTCGTGGAGATCACGGTGACGGCTGTCGTCCCCGAGGCCGACGCCTCCGAGGTGATACGCCCGTGACTCCGGCGGTCGCCCTCCGCCGGGCCACCTCCGCCGACGCCCGCCCCGCCGCCGACGTCTGGCTGCGATCCTTCGCCGCCGCGCTGCCGACCGTCTCCCGGGCCCACTCCGACGACGAGGTCCGCGGCTGGTTCCAGGACGTCGTCGTGCCGCGGCAGGAGACGTGGGTGGCCGAGGCGGCGGGCGGTGCGGGGGTCGTCGGGCTCATGGTGCTCGACGAGGCGGAGCTGTCGCAGCTGTACCTCGCCCCGGACTGGCGGGGACTCGGCCTCGGGGACCGGTTCGTCGCGCTGGCCAAGGAGCGCCGGCCACAGGGCCTCGGGCTGTGGACCTTCCAGGTCAACGCGCCCGCCCACCGCTTCTACGAGCGTCATGGCTTCGTCGCCGTCGAGCGCACGGACGGCCGTGCGAACGAGGAGCGGGAGCCGGACGTGCGGTACGTGTGGCGGCCGCGGCGGGCACAGTAGGCGCAGGGGGCGCGGCAGACACGGCAGGCGCATCGTGGGCTCCACTGACACGGCGGGCGCGGCCACCACCGCAGTCGCGTACGTCCGGTACGGCAGCCCCGCCGCGGTCGCGCCTACGCCCGGTACGCGGTCCCGCCGCAGTCGCCTACGCCCGGTACGGCAGCCCCGCCGCGGCCGCCGCCCCGCGCAGCACCTCCCGCAGCATCTCCGGCGTCAGCCGTCCGGTGAAGGTGTTGCGCTGGCTGACGTGGAAGCAGCCGAAGAGGTCGAGGCCGTCGAAGTCACCGGCCCCCTCGCCTCCGCCGGGCGCGTCGAGGCGGACATGACCGCCGTGCGCGAAGGCGGGCCGTGGCCTCGGCACTGTCCAGCCCGCCGCCGCGAACGCGGGGAGCGCCGCCTGCCAGCCGAAGGCGCCGAGGACCACCACTGACCGCAGCGTCGGGCGCAGCAGCCCGAGCTCCTGGACCAGCCAGGCGCGGCAGGTGTCCCGTTCGTCGGTGGTGGGCTTGTTGAGGGGCGGGGCGCAGTGCACGGGTGCGGTGACGCGGACCCCGTACAGCTCCAGGCCGTCGTCGGCGCTGACGGCGGTCGGCTGCGAGGCGAGCCCCACGTCGTACAGCGCCTGGTACAGCACGTCGCCCGAGCGATCGCCGGTGAACATCCGGCCGGTGCGGTTTCCGCCGTGCGCGGCCGGGGCGAGACCCACGATGAGCATCCGGGCGTCCCCCGGCCCGAACCCGGGGACCGGCCGTCCCCAGTACGTCCAGTCGGCGAAGGCGGCGCGCTTGGTGCGGGCCACCTCCTCCCGCCAGGCGACCAGTCTCGGGCAGGCGTCGCATCCGGCGATCCGCGCGTCCAGGTCGGCCAGGCTGTCCATCCCTCAACCGTACGGGTGCCACGCCGCCACGGACGGGCACGGCGTTAAGGTCGGGGCATGGCTTCCGAGCGTACCGACAAGAGCAGAGGCGACGGCCGCCACGGGGACCGCCGGCGGAACGTCGAGGACCACGGTGCCGCCGAGGCCGTGGCCTGGAAGCAGCCCGCGGGGCCGGTCGACGAAGAGTACGACGAGTACGACGAGGGGCAGGTGGGGCCGCCGCGCGCCGGCGGGCAGCCGGTTGGCACGGACGCCGCCGCTCCGGACACCGGCACCGCGCCGGCCGACACCGACGCATCCCGAGCCGACGCCCCTGGTGCGCCCGGCCCCCAGGTCACCGCCCAGGTCACCGCAGAGGTCGCCGCCGCGATCGCCGCCGCCGAGGCCGCCGCGCCCGCGAGCGGGGAGACCGTGCGGATCGACAGCTGGATCTGGGCGGTACGGCTGATCAAGACCCGCTCGCTCGGAGCCACCGCCTGCAAGGGCGGACATGTCCGGGTGAACGGTGAGCGGGTCAAGCCCGCGCACTCGGTGAAGATCGGCGACGAGGTGCGTCTGCGGCACGAGGGCCGGGAGCGGATCGTCATCGTCAAGCGACTGATCCGCAAGCGGGTGGGCGCCCCGATCGCCGTCCAGTGCTACATCGACAACAGCCCGCCGCCCCCGCCCCGCGAGGCCGTCGCCCCCGCCGGAATCCGTGACCGCGGCGCCGGCCGCCCGACCAAGCGGGACCGCCGAGAGCTGGAACGCCTCCGCGGCCTCGGAGGGTTGGGCGGCCCGGCAGGCCCCGGAGGCGTTGGCACCCCGAGGGGCGCCAAGGGCCCCGGACGCCTTGGCGGCCACCCGGGAGGGCGCTGACGTCTCGACAGTGACCCTCTCGATCGTGACCCTCTCGATGGCGACCTTCTCGATGGGTGAACGACTCGCCCGGAGAGCGCACATCCCCTGCTCTCCGGGCGACGGCGACGGCCGTCCCAGCGCGCGACGCCAGTCAGGCCCGCCGCCCGTCAGGCCCCCGCCCCGTCAGGCCCGCCGCCCCGCCGACAGAGTCAGCCGAAGCCGCCCCAGCGACCGCAGCAGTTCCGCGTTGTGCCCGCGTCGCGCCCAGGCGATGAGGGCCAGCGGAGCGAGGAGGACGAGCGGTGTCGCCGCGTTCTCCCCGTCGAAGACGGTGAGCTGGACCACGAACGCGCCGACCATCAACCCTCCCAGCGACGCTGCCGCCACCGACTGGAGCACCGGCACCAACAGGGCGACGGCCCCGGCGAGTTCCAGCGCGCCGATCGTGTACATCCCCGCGTCGCCCCAGCCCATCTCCTCGAACGGCTCGACGGCCGAGGAGTGTGCGATCAGCTTCGGCAGCGCGCTCGCGATCCCGAAGAAGAGAGCGAGCACCACCTGGAGGGCTCGCAACCCGATACCGGCCCCGAGACGGGCCCCACGGCCGCCGCGCCCGGTGGCCGCAGAGGGGACATCGGAGGCCGTGTCCGAAGAGGTGACGGACGCTGTGGTGACGGAAGCGGTGGTGACGGAAGCGGTGGCCTCTGACATCGGGTTCTCCTGCGGTGAGCGGTCGCTACTGCTGTCACCGGGATAGACCCCCGCCCGCCCGCGAACTCATCGCCGCCGGCCGGGTTGTTCCGTCGGCACCGCCCGCACCCATATCCGGTCCTCCGTCAGATACTTCTCCACCCTCAGTCCCGCCTCCCCCAGCGCCTCCTCGAACTGTTCCTTCGTCAGCGGCCGGGCCCGGAAGGTCTGGGTCCAGGTGGCGTCCGGGAACTCGTACTCCGCGCGCACCGCGCGCACTCCGTCCTCGACCGGTTCCGAGGACACGATCCGCACGGTGAAACCGCTGGGGTCGACCCGCTCGCGCGGCACAGCGGTGTGGTAGTCCTCGCCCTCCCGCTGGATCAGCACACAGCCGCCCTCCGCAGTGTGCCGTGCACAGGTCCGCAGCAGCCCTCTGCGCACCTCCGGGTCCCCGGTGTGCACCAGGAACGACGCGAGCAGCACCACGTCGAAGGTCTCTCCGAGGTCCAGGTCCTCGATGGGGCTGAGGACCGTCCGCGCGCCGCGGACCCGCTCCAGCATCTCCGGCGACTCGTCCACCGCCGTCACCCGATAGCCGCGCTCCAGCAGCGGATGCGTCATCCGTCCCACCCCGCTGCCCAGCTCCAGGATCCGCGCGCCCGCGGGCACGGCGGAAGCGATGATGTCCGGCTCCGGTCCGACCGGAAGCCGTGAGTAGAGCTCGACCGCGCAGCCGTCGGGGGTGATCGCCCCGGGCCCCGTCCCTTGATGTCCCGCTCGCATCTTCAGCTCCATGCCCGAACCAACGGCCCACCGCCGCAAGCCCGCTCCCACCCCACCCTGCCTTCACCCGTTCGAGCGACACGGGGAGCGACTACCCGTCCGCCCGTCCCCGGAGTACGTTGCAAGAAGGAGTGATGACCTCGATGCGTACAGGCAGTGAGCCGAGGACCGCGCGCAGTGCACTGCGGGCGCGCGTGTGGCTGACCCTGTGGGGACTGGTCTGGGCGATCTTCGGCACGGCCGCGTTCGCGATCGCGGGGCGGGTCGGCTGGGCGGCCGCCTGTGGCGCGCTGTGTCTGGTGGCCACCGTCGATCTGATCGTGATCCTCCGGCACATCCGCCAGGGCCCGCACTACCAGCCCGGCCGCGACGTCCCGCCGTACCCCCCGCCGGACGAACCCACGCGCTGAGGACGCGGCACCGGACGGCGAGGCCCTGCTCGGCCCTATTCGAAGCGAGCGGCCTTCAGGTACTCCGGGTTGGGGTCCAGCGCGGCGGCCAGACGGAAGTGGCGCTTGGCCTGGTCGGGGCGGCCCTGGCGCTCGTAGGTGCGGCCCAGCGCGAAGTGCGCGAAGGCGTTGTCCGGCTCGCGCTCCAAGACGATGGTGAACTCCAGCTCGGCGGGCCGAAGTTGTGCGGCGGCGAAGAACGCGCGGGCCCGCAGCAGGCGGGCGGCGGTGTTCTCGGGGTGCACGGCGATGACACCGTCGAGCAGCTTCACCGCGCCCCGCGGGTCCCGCGCGGCGAGCAGTTGCTCGGCCGCACGGAAGTCGATGACGTGCGTCTCCGGGGTACGTCCGGTCCCACCATTGGTCTCGGGCACGGCAAAGTCCTTCCCTCGCTGCACCCGTTCAACGCGCGAAAGCCGAACCGCTATTCCCGGAAGCCGCCCCTGCCGTACACCCAGAACCGGCCCTGCCGTACACCGGAGCCGCCCCTGTCGTACCCGCCGCCGCTCCGCCGTGAGCGCGCTAAGAGGTCCGCTCTCCCCCAGCCGCCGCCCGCCGTACGAGCTCGGCCCACACGTCCTTGACCTGTCGTTCCAGCTCCGCCAGCGGTACGTCGTTGTCGATCACGATGTCCGCGATCTCCCGGCGCTTCTCACGGGTGGCCTGTGCCGCCATCCGCGCGCGGGCGTCCTCCTCGCTCATGCCGCGCAGCCGGACCAGCCGGTCGAGCTGGGTCTCGGGAGCGGCGTCGACCACGATGACGAGGTCGTACAGCGGTGCCAGGCCGTTCTCAGTGAGCAGGGGCACGTCGTGCAGGACGACGGCGTCCTCGGCCGCCGCGGCCTCCAGCTCACGGGAGCGGGCGCCGACCAGGGGGTGCACGATCGCGTTCAGGACCGCGAGCTTCTCGGGGTCGGCGAACACGATCGAGCCCAGCTTGGGCCGGTCCAGGCCGCCGTCGGGACCGAGCACGCCCTCGCCGAACGCCTCGACGACCGCGGCGAGCCCGGGGGTGCCCGGTGCGACGACCTCGCGCGCGATGCGGTCGGCGTCGATCAGTACGGCGCCGCACTCCACGAGCAGCCGCGACACCTCGCTCTTGCCGGCGCCGATCCCGCCGGTCAGGCCCACTGTCAGCATGAGCGGAAGCTTAGGCCCTGCCCCGGCCCCCGTCAGCCGTGGCCCACCCCTGCCTCTGTCCCCGGCCCCCGCCCGTCCACCCGTCTCCGTCTGTCCACCCGTCTCCGTCTGTCCATCCGTCTGCGCCCGCCTCAGCCGTCGCCCTCGCGCTCCGCGAGGAAGCGCTCGAACTCCCGCCCGATCTCGTCCGCCGACGGAATCTCGACGGGCTCGGCGAGCATGTTCCCGCGGGTCTCGGCCCCGGCCACCGCGTCGTACTGGTGCTCCAGCCCCTGGACGAGCGCCGTCAGCTCCTCGTCGCCCTCCCGGATCTGCCGCTCGATCTCGGTCTGCGTCCGGTGGGCGTCCGTGCGCAGGGCATGGGCGATGCCGGGCAGGACCAGTCCGGTGGCCGCTGTGACGGCCTCCAGGACGGTCAGTGCCGCATCCGGGTACGGGGAGCGGGCGATGTAGTGGGGGACGTGCGCGGCGACGCCCAGGACGTCGTGTCCGGCCTCCATCAGGCGGTACTCGACCAGCGACTCGGCGCTGCCCGGAACCTGCGCCTCCTCGAAGGGGCTGCGGTGGCCGGGGACCAGCTCGCTGCGGTTGCCGTGCGGGGTGAGTCCCACGGGGCGGGTGTGCGGGACGCCCATGGGGATGCCGTGGAAGTTCACGGCCAGCCGGACGCCCAGGCGTTCCACGATCTGTTCCACGGCCGCCGCGAAGCGCTCCCATTCGACGTCCGGCTCGGGGCCGGACAGCAGCAGGAAGGGCGCGCCGGTGGCGTCCTGGACGATCCGGACGGCGAGTGTGGGCTCTTCGTAACCGGCCCAGCGGTCGCGCCGGAAGGTCAGCAGCGGACGGCGGGCGCGGTAGTCGACGAGCCGGTCGTGGTCGAAGCGGGCCACGACCTGGTGGGGCAGCGAGTCGAGGAGCCGGTCGACGATCTGGTCGCCGGTCTCGCCCGCGTCGATGTATCCGTCGAAGTGGTAGAGCATGACAAGGCCGGCGGACTCCTGGGCGAGCGCCATGTCGACGACGGCCAGGCCCTTCGGCTCCCACGTGTACAAACCCTGCGGATCAAGCACAGTGACCGCTCCTCCTCGTGTTCGTACGTCACAACACCGCACGGGACACGGGCATTCCCACCCGGCGGACACTTCGTGACGCCCAGTCATACGGCGTCGCCGTACGACATCGGGACACGTCCCCTCACAGGGACCGAACACGCCGAAGGCCCGCACCCCGGAGGGGATGCGGGCCTTCGGTCACAAGCTAGCCCTCAGCGGGCTGCGCTCAGCTCTGGCCGCCGGCCAGCTTCTCGCGCAGCGCGGCGAGCGCCTCGTCCGACGCCAGGGCGCCGGAGGTGTCGCCACCCTCGGAGGAGTACGAGCCACCGGTCGCGGCCGGAGCCGCGGCCTCGCCACCCTCGGCAGCGGCCTTCTCGTCCGCCTCGCGGGACTTGATGACCTGCTGCTGGTGCTGCTCGAAGCGGGACTGCGCCTCGGCGTACTGGCGCTCCCACTCCTCGCGCTGCTTCTCGTAGCCCTCGAGCCAGTCGTTGGTCTCGGGGTCGAAGCCCTCGGGGTAGATGTAGTTGCCCTGGTCGTCGTAGGACGCGGCCATGCCGTACAGGGTCGGGTCGAACTCGACCGACGCCGGGTCGGCACCGAAGGACTCGTTGGCCTGCTTCAGGGACAGCGAGATCCGGCGACGCTCGAGGTCGATGTCGATGACCTTGACGAAGATCTCGTCGTTGACCTGGACGACCTGCTCCGGGATCTCCACGTGGCGCTCGGCCAGCTCGGAGATGTGGACCAGACCCTCGATGCCCTCGTCCACGCGGACGAACGCACCGAACGGAACCAGCTTCGTGACCTTACCGGGCACGACCTGGCCGATCTGGTGGGTGCGGGCGAACTGCTGCCACGGGTCTTCCTGGGTCGCCTTCAGCGACAGGGAGACGCGCTCGCGGTCCATGTCGACGTCGAGGACCTCGACGGTGACCTCCTGGCCGACCTCGACGACCTCGGAGGGGTGGTCGATGTGCTTCCAGGACAGCTCGGAGACGTGGACCAGACCGTCGACGCCACCCAGGTCCACGAAGGCACCGAAGTTGACGATCGAGGAGACCACACCGGAACGGACCTGACCCTTCTGGAGGGTCGTGAGGAACGTCTGGCGGACCTCGGACTGGGTCTGCTCCAGCCAGGCACGGCGGGACAGGACCACGTTGTTGCGGTTCTTGTCCAGCTCGATGATCTTCGCCTCGAGCTCCTTGCCCACGTAGGGCTGGAGGTCGCGGACGCGGCGCATCTCGACCAGCGAGGCCGGGAGGAAGCCACGGAGGCCGATGTCGAGGATGAGGCCACCCTTGACGACCTCGATGACGGTACCGGTGACGATGCCGTCCTCTTCCTTGATCTTCTCGATGGTGCCCCAGGCACGCTCGTACTGGGCGCGCTTCTTCGAGAGGATCAGGCGGCCTTCCTTGTCCTCCTTCTGGAGGACAAGGGCCTCGATCTCGTCACCGACGGCGACGACCTCGTTCGGGTCGACGTCGTGCTTGATCGAGAGCTCGCGGCTCGGGATGACACCTTCGGTCTTGTAACCGATGTCGAGCAGGACCTCGTCCCGGTCGACCTTCACGATGACGCCGTCGACGATGTCGCCGTCGTTGAAGTACTTGATCGTCTCGTCGATCGCGGCGAGGAAGGCTTCCTCGTTACCGATGTCGTTGACCGCAACCTGCGGGGTGGTGGCGGTGGTCTCGGTGCTGCTCGTCATGTGGGAAAGGGCTCCGGTACGGACATTGAAGTCGTAGGTACTGCTACGCCGGGAGCCCGTTTCGCTCTGCAGAAGCCGGACAGCCAAGGAAGCACCTCACCGGCGAACCGGTGGTGGCGCCTCGAGAACCGAGGGGACATACAACAGATGCGAGCGCAGCCTGCTATGTCTGAGGCGCGCAGGCCCGCAGCGCAACTTGTAGCATACGGGGGCAGCCGGGCAGGGTCAATGCGCGAAGGCGCACACCCGGGGCGGATCACCGCATTCCCGGCACAAAACCTGTCTCCTGAGGCCACGCGGGCCTTCGATGACCCCTTTGGTGACACCGCCGGGACGGGTTGGACGGAAGAGTACGACGAGGGAGCCGATCATCCAAGAGCCCGTATCCGCCGATCCCGCCTTCGATCCGGAGGCGGCCGTGCCCGCCGAACCGGAGGCCACCCGGCGTGCCGCCGGAGTCACCGAGAGTTCCCGGGCGAACCGGGGCTGGTGGGACCGCAACGCGGACGAGTACCAGGTCGAGCACGGCACGTTCCTCGGCGACGACCGGTTCGTGTGGGGCCCCGAGGGCCTGGACGAGGTCGAGGCCGAGCTGCTGGGCCCGCCGGAGGAGCTGAAGGGCAAGGACGTCCTGGAGATCGGCGCCGGCGCGGCGCAGTGCGCGCGCTGGCTGGCCGGCCAGGGCGCCCGCCCGGTCGCCCTGGACCTCTCCCACCGCCAGCTCCAGCACGCCCTGCGGATCGGCGGAACGTTCCCGCTGGTCTGCGCCGACGCGAGCGCCCTGCCCTTCGCGGACGGCTCCTTCGACCTGGCGTGCTCGGCGTACGGGGCGCTGCCGTTCGTGGCCGACCCGCGGCTGGTGCTGCGGGAGGTGCGCCGGGTGCTGCGGCCGGGCGGGCGCTTCGTCTTCTCCGTGACCCATCCGATCCGCTGGGCCTTCCCGGACGAGCCGGGCCCGGAGGGTCTGTCGGTGTCCGGTTCCTACTTCGACCGCACGCCGTACGTCGAGCAGGACGACGAGGGCCGCGCGGTGTACGTCGAGCACCACCGGACCCTCGGCGACCGGGTCCGGGACGTCGTGGCGTCCGGCTTCCGCCTGGTGGACCTGGTCGAGCCGGAGTGGCCCGCCTGGAACACGGCGGAGTGGGGCGGCTGGTCGCCGCTGCGCGGGAACCTGATCCCCGGCACGGCGATCTTCGTGTGCGAGCGGGACTGAGCGCCGACCAGAAGGAAGGCACGCGCGCGTAGAAGGCCGGAAGGAAGGCACGCGCGCGTAGGGGCCGCTTTTCCCGTCGTACGACACTAGGGGCGTGATCCGTTACGACGCTCTGGACGCCCTGCCCGTACGTGGTGCCCTGCCCGCGCTGCGCGACGCGCTGGAGGGGCCCGGCACCGCGGTGCTGGTCGCGCCGCCCGGCACCGGCAAGACGACGCTGGTGCCGCCGGCGCTCGCGGGGCTGCTGGGCGAGGGTCCCGCGCGGCGGGTGCTGGTCGCCGAGCCGCGCCGGATCGCGGCGCGGGCGGCGGCCCGGCGGATGGCGTGGCTCCTCGGCGAGAAGGTCGGCGAGAGCGTCGGCTACACCGTGCGCGGGGAGCGGGTGGTGGGTCGGCACACGCGCGTGGAGGTCGTGACGACCGGTGTGCTGGTGCAGCGGCTGCAACGCGACCAGGAACTGAGCGGTGTCGACGTGGTGCTGCTCGACGAGTGCCACGAGCGGCATCTGGACGCGGACACGGCGGCGGCGTTCCTGTGGGACGTGCGGGCTGCGCTGCGGCCGGAGCTGCGGCTGGTGGCCGCGTCGGCGACGACGGACGCCGAGGGGTGGGCACGGCTGCTCGGCGGGGCGCCGGTGATCGAGGCGGCGGGTGTCTCGTACCCGGTGGAGGTCGTCTGGGCACCGCCGGCCCGTCCGGTGCGGCCGCCGCACGGGATGCGGGTGGATCCGGCGCTGCTGACGCATGTGGCCGCCGTGGTGCGGCGGGCGCTGGCCGAGCGGCCGGGGGACGTGCTGTGCTTCCTGCCCGGCGTCGGGGAGATCGCGCGGGTCGCCGGGCAGCTGGGGGATCTCGGGGACATCGAGGTGCTCCAGGTCCACGGGCGGGCGCCGGCCGCCGTGCAGGACGCGGTGCTGGCGCCGGGTGTGCGCCGCCGGGTGGTGCTGGCGACGTCCGTGGCCGAGTCGTCGCTGACGGTTCCCGGGGTCCGGGTGGTCGTCGACTCCGGGCTGGCGCGGGAGCCGCGGGTGGACCACGCGCGCGGGCTGAGCGCGCTGACGACGGTACGGGCCTCGCAGGCGGCGGGGCGGCAGCGGGCGGGCCGGGCCGGGCGGGAGGCGCCGGGCGTGGTGTACCGCTGCTGGACGGAGGCCGAGGAGGCCCGTCTGGCGCGCTTCCCGGCTCCGGAGATCCAGGTGGCCGACCTGACGGCGTTCGCTCTCCAGGCCGCCTGCTGGGGCGATCCGGAGGCGACCGGTCTGGCGCTGCTCGATCCGCCGCCGGGCGGTGCGATGGCGGCCGCGCGGCGGGTGCTGTCCGCGATCGGCGCGGTGGACGCGGCCGGGCGGGCCACCGAGCGGGGCGCGCGCCTGTCCCGTCTGGGCCTGCATCCGCGGCTCGGGCGGGCCCTGCTGGACGCGGCCCCGCTGGTCGGCGCCGATCGCGCCGCCGAGGTGGTGGCCCTGCTGAGCGAGGAGCCGCCGCGCGATCACGGCGACGACCTGGCCGGGGCGCTGCGGGACGCCCGGCGGGGCGGTGACGCCTACGCGGGCCGGTGGCGCACGGAGGTGCGCCGGCTGCGGGCCCTGGCGGGAGAGGCTGCCGGGGAAGGCGGGCCCGACCGGAGGAGCGGATCGCCCGGGGCCCCGGACGCCCGGGACGGCTCGGGGCCCGGAGGGGAGGACCGGCTGGCCGGGACGGTGGCCGCCTTCGCGTATCCGGAGCGGGTCGCCCGGGCCGACGGCGGGTCGTACCTCATGGTGTCCGGGACGCGGGCCGAGACCGGCGAGGGCACGGCGTTGCGCGGTGCCCCGTGGATCGCCGTCGCCGTGGCGGACCGGCCGGTGGGCAAGGGGCACGCGCGCGTGCAGCTCGCGGCGGTCGTGGACGAGGAGATCGCGCGGCGGGCCGCGGGGGCGCTGCTGGCGGAGGGCGACGAGATCCGGTGGGCCGACGGGGACGTGGTGGCGCGGCGGGTCGAGCGGCTGGGGGCGGTGGAGCTGGCGGTGCGGCCGCTGCGGGAGCCCGCCCCCGGTCTCGTACGGGAGGCGTTGCTGGAGGGGCTGCGGCGGGAGGGGTTCGGGCTGCTGCGGTGGTCGCGGGAGGCCGAGGCGCTGCGGCAGCGGCTCGCGTTCCTGCGGCTGCACCTCGGCGAGCCCTGGCCCGACGTCTCCGACGGGGCGCTGCACGCGCGCGTGGCGGAGTGGCTGGAACCGGAGCTGGGCCGGGCGCGGCGGCGGGCGGATCTGGCACGGATCGACGCCGGGCGGTGCCTGGCGCGGCTGCTGCCGTGGGCCTCGGGGGAGGCCGCCCGGTTCGACGAGCTGGCGCCGGAGCGGATCACCGTGCCGAGCGGGTCCGCCGTACGGGTCGACTACACGGATCCCGAGCGGCCCGTGCTCGCGGTGAAGTTGCAGGAGATGTTCGGCCTTCAGGAGTCGCCGTCCCTGGCCGGGGTGCCGGTGCTGGTGCATCTGCTCTCCCCCGCCGGCCGCCCGGCCGCCGTCACCGCCGACCTCGCCTCGTTCTGGAAGGACGGCTACCGGGGTGTCCGCGCGGAGCTGCGCGGCCGGTATCCGAAGCATCCGTGGCCCGAGGACCCGGCCTCCGCGGAGCCGACCCGGCACACCAACGCGCGGCTCCGACGGTGAGAAGGGTGCGCGTCGCGGACCGGGCGGGTGCGGAGAAGCGAGCGGGCGCCCGCCCGCCGAGGCGGAGGGGCGCCCGCGCGGGAGCTGCGGTCACTCGGCCGCCGGGGCCGACTCGCTCGCCGACGGGCTGGGCGAGGCCTCCGGCGTCGACGCCGGCGCGGTCACCGTCAGTTCCACCGTCAGCGTGGCGCCGCCGGTCGTGGTGAGGCGCAGCAGGAAGGTGCCGGAGGTGCCGTCCGCGTACAGCTTCGGCAGCGTCAGCAGACCGTTCGCGTCGGTCTTCAGGCCCGTGAGGGCGCGTACGGCCTTGCCGTCCGCGTCCTTGAAGTAGGGGCCCTTGTCGTTGGCGGTGGCGTCGTCCGCGGAGGTGATGAGCGTCGCGGTGGCCGCGACCCCGTCGGCGACGGCGCCCTTGTAGGTCGCCTTCACCTGGACCTGCTCGGCGAACTCGCCGCCCGCGACGCAGGTCAGCGCGGTGTCGGTGGTGCGGGCGAGGGCGTCGGCGGCTCGCGGGGTGACCGAGGCGGTGTAGTCGAGGCCGGTGAGGGAGCGGCCCACGACGGTGACGCGGACGGTGAACGAGCCGGTCTTCTCCCCGGCCTGGAGCGCGGGCGCGACGGCCACACCGGCGTTTCCGGTGACGACCGTGGCCACGCTCTCGCCGCCGGTGAAGGTGGTGTCCGTGTCGCCGACGATGGTGAAGCGCACCCGGACCTTGCCGACGCCGTCGCCGGACTTGGTCTCCGCGCGGGCGGCGATCCGCTCGGCGAACGCGTCGCCCGCCATGGCGCTGAGCTTCGCGGTGCCCGCGTCCTCCAGGTGGTGCACGGTGTCGGTCGGCGTCGGCGGGGTGGTGGTGGGCGGCGGTGTGGTCGGGGTGGTCGGCGGGGTGGTCGGAGGGTTCGGCGTCTGGGAACCGCCGCCCGAGGCGGGCGGAGTCGGCTTGGGCGACGGCGTGTGCGGGGTCGCGGGCGGCGTAGGCGTCGGCGTCGGCGTCGGGCTCGCGCCGGTGGAGTCGTCGCTGCGGTCCGAGGGCAGCTGACCGGTGCCGTCGGGGACCTCATGGGTGCCCTTGCGGTAGTACTCCAGCCACGACAGGACGGTGTTCAGGTACTCCGTCGAGTTGTTGTAGCTGAGGATCGCGCTGCGCAGGTCGCTCGCGGTGGACAGGTCCCAGCCGAAGCGGCACAGGTAGTTCCCGGCCGCGAGGGCGGCGTCGTAGATGTTGTTGGGGTCCTTCTTGCCGTCGCCGTTGCCGTCGCGGCCCGCCCACGCCCAGGTGGAGGGGATGAACTGCATGGGGCCCACGGCGCGGTCGTAGGAGGCGTCCCCGTCGTAGGCGCCGTCGTCGGTGTCGCTGATGCTCGCGAAGCCGTTGCCGTTGAGCTGGGGGCCGAGGATCGGGCTGACCGTGGTGCCGTCGGCGCTCACCTGGCCGCCGCGGGCCTGACCGGACTCCACCTTGCCGATGGCGGCGAGGAGTTGCCAGGGCAGGTTGCAGCCCGGCTTGGTCTCGCGCAGCTTGGCCTCGGCCTTCTTGTAGGCGTCGAGGACGGTCGCCGGTATGCCGGCCGCGGCCTCACCGGTGACGACCGGGGTGCCGGAGGCGCTGGAGGAGGGCGAGGGAGCGGGGCTCTTCAGCGGCGGCAGGTCCGTGTAGTACGGCGAGTTGCCGGTCGCGCTGTCGTCGGCGGGCGCGTCCGGTGACGGCGCGCCGGAGGAGGTCTGCCCGCCGGCGTCGTCGGTCGTCACTCCCGGAGCCTGGGACGCGGCCAGAGCCGCGACGACTGCCGCGGCCACGGCGGTGTTCGCCGCTCCCTTGCGCAGCCGACTGCCGAAATGCGCCGCCATGAAGTGAACCCCTCCCAGCGGACGTCCTGGCGCCCGCGTCTACCCGGTCTGTTGGCATTGTTCTGTTTTTGTGGTTTTGTTGGTCGTTTCGACGCGCTCCCCGCACGTCAACCCTGGTGACCCTACGACAACTTGTCGCGCGCGGGCACCCGTTGAGGCCCGATTTCCCCTACTTGGCACGCGCTGTCACCCCGGCCGGTTCCCGGGGTTACGCATACTGGGCGTCAACGTTCATCCCGGGGGGCTCCGTTGCCGTTCACACTCAGCCATGCGGCAGCCGTGCTGCCCGCCGTACGCACCGATGGGACCGGCCGGGCACGGCTGGTGCCGGCCGTGCTGGTCGCGGGGTCGTTCGCGCCCGACGTGACGTACTACGCGGCGAGCGCCGTGCCCGAGGCGATGGCCTTCGGTGACGTCACCCACGGCTTCCCGGGGGTGTTCACCGTGGATGTGGCCCTGGCGTGGGCGCTGGTCGGGCTGTGGCTGCTGCTCCGTGAGCCGCTGGTGGCCCTGCTGCCCCGGGCACGGCAGCACCGCGTGGCGTCACTGCTGCGGTGCGGGATGCCGCACGCGCGCGTGGAGGCCGGTCTGGTCCTGCGCTGGTACGCCTCCGCGGCCCTCGGTGCGCTGACCCATGTGGTGTGGGACGCCTTCACCCATCTCGACCGGTGGGGCATGCGGGTGTTCCCGGTGCTGGGCCGGGAGATCGCCGGCTCGCCGCTGTACTGGTACCTCCAGTACGGCGGTTCCGCGGTGGCGGCGGTCGTCATCGCGGTGTTCCTGCTGCGGGCGCTGCGGCGGACGCCCGGTGGCGAGCCCGCGGGAACACGGGTGCTCGGATCGGTGCCGGCGCCGACGCCGGTGCTCAGGGTGCCGGTGCTCTCGGTGCGGGACCGGTGGTGGGCGGCGGCGCTGATCGGCGGCTGCGCGGGGGTGGCGGCGGTGCGCCGGGCGGTGCGGTGGTGGGACCACTGGGGTTCCGTGGCCAAGCCGTACGAGCTGATTCCGACGGTGTGCTTCGGCGCGGGCGCCGGGCTGGTGGTGGGCGTGCTGCTGTACGCCGTGGCCGTCAGGGTGTGGCGCCCGGCTCCGGTGCCCGGCGGTGCGGGCGCGGACGACGTGGAGCGGAGCCGTTCGGCGGCTCGCTGAGGGCGGCGGGCAGGGCCGCGGTGAACACGGTGACGGTGTAGGACGGCCGGGGCCGTGGGAGCAGGGCCAGGAGGAGGGCCAGCCAGCCCCGGGCCAGGTCGGCCCACAGCCGCCAGGCCGCGGCGCTCTCGCGCAGGCGTACGACCGAGGGCGCGCGGACGAGTGAGCGGGCTCGCACGAGCGCGGGCGCGCGAAGCAGCGAGCGGACGCGGACGAGCGAGGGGGCGCGGCGACCGATTCGACGGCCGAGGTCCACGGTGGTGTGCCGCACGACGGTGGCCGGGCCGGCGAGGCTACGGGCGGTGCTTGCACGGGCCGAGAAGGCCGGCACCGACGGGAACGGCGAGGCCGCCCGGCGGAGGTGGAGCATGCGTATACCCATGGCGGCATCCTGACGGGCCCGGCGCCCGCGGGGCGTTTTCGCGGGGGCCGTGCGGGTGACGGATCCCGCCGGAGTGGCGAGGTGTGCCCGGGGTGTGCGTGGCCCGTGCAGGAAGTGTGGACGCGCCGCCCGCGCCGGAGCCCTCGGCCGGCGGCGCGGGCGCTCACCTCGGAAGACCCCCGGCCCGGCGAGCGGACCGAGGGTTTCCGAACGGCCGACTGGCGCGCCGCCGACCGAGAGCGGCCGACTGGTGCGCCGCCGACCAGGAGCGGTGGCGGACTCCGTGGCAGACCCCGCCGGCCGCGAGCGGTGGGCGGACTCCGTGGCAGACCCCGCCCACCGAGAGCGGTGACGGACTCCGTGGCAGACCCCGCCCACCGGGAGCGGCCGGGTCGACCGGGAGCGGCCGGCTAGTGCGCCGCCGACTCCCAGTCCGGTCCGACGCCCACCGAGACGTCCAGCGGGGCGCGCAGCTGCACGGCGCCGGCCATCTCGCGGCGGACGATCTCCTCCACGGTCTCCCGCTCGCCCGCGGCGATCTCCAGGACGATTTCGTCGTGCACCTGGAGGAGCATGCGGGAGGTGAGGCCCGCCTCCACCAGCGCACGGTCGACGTTCAGCATGGCGATCTTGACGATGTCCGCGGCGGTGCCCTGGATCGGGGCGTTCAGCGCCATCCGCTCGGCGGCCTCGCGGCGCTGCCGGTTGTCGCTGTTGAGGTCGGGCAGGTAGCGGCGGCGGCCGAAGAGCGTCGCCGTGTACCCCGTCGCGCGCGCCTCGTCGACGACCCGGCGCAGATAGTCGCGTACGCCGCCGAAGCGGTCGAAGTAGGCGTCCATCAGGGTGCGGGCCTCGGCGGCCTCGATGTTGAGCTGCTGGGAGAGGCCGAAGGCCGACAGACCGTACGCCAGGCCGTACGACATGGCCTTGATCTTGCGGCGCATCTCCGCGTCGACCGCGCCGGGTTCGACGGAGAAGACCTGCGCGGCGGCGGTGGTGTGCAGGTCCTCGCCGGAGGTGAACGCCTCGATCAGGCCGGCGTCCTCGGAGAGGTGGGCCATCACGCGCAGCTCGATCTGGCTGTAGTCCGCGGTCATCAGGGACTCGAAGCCCTCGCCGACCACGAAGCCGCGCCGGATCGCCCGGCCCTCGTCGGTGCGGACCGGGATGTTCTGGAGGTTCGGGTCGGTCGAGGAGAGCCGGCCGGTGGCGGCGACGGTCTGGTTGAAGGTGGTGTGGATGCGGCCGTCGGTCGCGATGGTCTTGATCAGGCCCTCGACGGTGACCCGGAGCTTGGCCTGCTCGCGGTGGCGGAGCATGATCACCGGCAGCTCGTTGTCCGTCTGGCCGGCGAGCCAGGCCAGGGCGTCGGCGTCGGTGGTGTAGCCGGTCTTGGTCTTCTTGGTCTTGGGCAGGCCCAGCTCGCCGAAGAGGACCTCCTGGAGCTGCTTGGGCGAGCCCAGGTTGAACTCGTGCCCGGCTGCCGCGTGCGCCTCCTTGACGGCCTGCTGCACCGCGCCGGCGAACATCTGCTCCATGGCCTCCAGGTGCGCCCGGTCCGCGGCGATGCCGTGCCGCTCCATCCGGGCGAGCAGGGCGGAGGTGGGCAGCTCCATGTCGCGCAGCAGATCGGCGGCGCCGACCTCCTGGAGCCGCTCCTCGAAGGCCTCGCCGAGGTCGAGCACGGCGCGGGCCTGGATCATCAGCGCCTCGGCCTCCGCGCCGTCGTCCGCGCCGAAGGCGAGCTGGCCGTCGGCCGCGGCGGCGGGGGCCAGCTCGCGGTGCAGGTACTCCAGGGAGAGCGCGTCCAGGTCGAAGGAGCGGCGGCCCGGCTTGACCAGGTAGGCGGCGAGCGCGGTGTCCATGGTGATCCCGGCGACGCTCCAGCCGTGCTCGGCGAAGACCCGCATCGCGCTCTTGGCGTTGTGGAACACCTTGGGCCGCGCGGCGTCCGCCAGCCAGCCGGTGAACGCCGTCTCGTCGGCCTCGTCGAGCTGGGAGGGGTCGAACCAGGCGGCCGGGCCCTCGGCGGTGGCGAGGGCGACCTCGGCCACCGAGCCGGTGCCGAGCGCCCAGGTGTCGACGGTGGCGACGCCGAGCGGGCCGCCGGTGTGCGCGGCGAGCCAGCCGGCCAGTTCGCCGGTGCCGAGGACGGTGCCGTCCAGTTCCACGCCGTCGGCGACGACCGGGATGGTCTCGGCCTCCTGGGCGCCGGGGTCGACGGCGAGCAGCCGCTCGCGCAGCGAGGGGTTACGGATCTCCAGGGTGTCGAGGATCATCGCGACGGCCTTGCGGTCGTAGGCCGCCCGCTCCAGGTCGGTGACGGTCTTGGACAGCTCGACGGTGCGCACCATCTCGGTGAGGCGGCGGTTGAGCTTGACCGCCTCCAGGTGGTCGCGCAGGTTCTGCCCGGCCTTGCCCTTGACCTCGTCGACCCGCTCGACCAGCTCGGCGAAGGACCCGAACTGGTTGATCCACTTCGCGGCCGTCTTCTCGCCGACGCCGGGGATGCCCGGGAGGTTGTCGGAGGGGTCGCCGCGCAGGGCCGCGAAGTCGGGGTACTGGGCGGGCGTCAACCCGTACTTCTCGACGACCTTCTCCGGGGTGAACCGGGTCAGCTCGGAGACGCCCTTGGTCGGGTAGAGCACGGTGGTGTGCTCGCTGACCAGCTGGAAGGAGTCGCGGTCGCCGGTGACGATCAGCACCTCGAAGCCCTCGGCCTCGGCCTGGGTGGCGAGGGTGGCGATCACGTCGTCGGCCTCGAACCCGTCGACGGCGAAGCGCGAGACGTGCATCGCGTCGAGCAGTTCGCCGATCAGCTCGACCTGGCCGCGGAACTCGTCCGGGGTCTTGGAGCGGTTCGCCTTGTACTCGGTGAACTCCTCCGAGCGCCAGGTCTTCCGGGAGACGTCGAAGGCCACCGCGAAGTGCGTGGGCTCCTCGTCACGCAGGGTGTTGGCGAGCATCGACGCGAAGCCGTAGATCGCGTTGGTGGGCTGGCCCGAAGCGGTCGTGAAGTTCTCCGCGGGGAGCGCGAAGAACGCGCGGTAGGCCAGGGAGTGCCCGTCCATGAGCATCAGCCGGGGACGGCTCCCGCCGGAAGGGTTGTCGGTCTTCTTCGATGCTGTCTCTGCCACGTCCCCGATCCTGCCACGCCCCACTGACAGTCGGCCCCACGCCGGGGCCGCCGCGGCGGCTGGGGCGGCCGGCCGCGGCGGCTGGGGCGCGCGGCGCGGACCCGGACCGCCGCCGCAAGCATTGCTGGCGGCCCGCGCACGCCCGGACACGGTCGCTGTCGGTGCGGCGTGCGAGGATCGGAGACGTACCTCACACAAGCGAGGCGGTACGCCGGCGCCCGGGCCGGTGACCGCCGGCAGCCCGCGGTCACAAGGAGAGCGTGCGATGGCATCGAAGCCGCCCAAGGCCGACCCGGTTCAGGACGCGCCGCAGGTCGCCGAGCCGCAGCACGCGGCGGCGGGGCTGCCGGCCATCGGTCACACCCTGCGCATGGCCCAGCAGCAGATGGGGCTGAGGCGCACCGCGCTGACGCTGCTCAGCGTCAACCAGAAGGACGGCTTCGACTGTCCTGGCTGTGCCTGGCCCGAGCCGGAGCACCGGCACAAGGCGGAGTTCTGCGAGAACGGCGCGAAGGCGGTCGCGGAGGAGGCCACGCTGCGCCGGGTCACCCCGGAGTTCTTCGCCGCGCACCCGGTCGCCGACCTCGCGACCCGCAGTGGCTACTGGCTCGGCCAGCAGGGCCGGCTCACGCACCCGATGTACCTCCCCGAGGACGGCGAGCGCTATGAGCCGGTCACCTGGGAGCGCGCCTTCGATATCGTCGCCGAGGAGATCGCCGCCCTCTCCTCCCCGGACGAGGCCGTCTTCTACACCTCGGGCCGCACCAGCAACGAGGCGGCGTTCCTCTATCAGCTCTTCGCCCGCGAGCTGGGCACCAACAACCTGCCGGACTGCTCGAACATGTGTCACGAGTCCTCCGGCTCGGCCCTCGGCGAGACCATCGGCATCGGCAAGGGCAGCGTCCTCCTCGACGATCTGCACCAGGCCGATCTGATCATCGTGGCCGGCCAGAACCCGGGCACCAACCATCCGCGCATGCTGTCCGCGCTGGAGAAGGCCAAGGCGGGCGGCGCGAGGATCATCAGCGTAAACCCGCTGCCCGAGGCGGGCCTGGAGCGCTTCAAGAACCCGCAGACCCCGAAGGGCCTGACCGCGGGCGCCACGCTCACCGATCTCTTCCTGCAGATCCGCATCGGCGGTGACCAGGCCCTCTTCCGGCTGCTCAACAAGCTGATCATCGAGACCGAGGGGGCCGTGGACGACGCGTTCGTCCGCGAGCACACCCATGGCTACGAGGAGTTCGCCGCGGCCGCCCGCGCCGCCGACTGGGACGCCACGCTCACCGCGACCGGTCTGACCCGGCCGGAGATCGAGGAGGCGCTGCGGATGGTGCTCGCCTCCCGGCGCACCATCGTGTGCTGGGCGATGGGCCTCACCCAGCACAAGCACTCGGTGCCGACCATCCGCGAGGTGGTCAACTTCCTGCTGCTGCGCGGCAACATCGGGCGGCCGGGCGCGGGCGTGTGCCCGGTGCGCGGCCACTCCAACGTGCAGGGCGACCGCACCATGGGCATCTTCGAGCGTCCGGCCCCGGCCTTCCTGGACGCCCTGGAGAAGGAGTTCGGCTTCGCTCCGCCGCGCGAGCACGGCTATGACGTGGTGCGGGCCATCCGCGCGCTGCGCGACGGCGAGGCGAAGGTCTTCTTCGCGATGGGCGGCAACTTCGTGTCCGCCTCTCCGGACACCGAGGTCACCGAGGCGGCCATGCGGCGTGCCCGGCTCACCGTGCACGTGTCGACGAAGCTGAACCGCAGTCATGTCGTCACGGGCGCGCGGGCGCTGATCCTGCCGACCCTCGGCCGCACCGAGCGCGACCTCCAGGGCAGCGGCGAGCAGTTCGTGACCGTCGAGGACTCGATGGGCATGGTGCACGCCTCCCGGGGCCGCCTGGAGCCGGCTAGCCGGCAGCTGCTGTCCGAGCCGGCCATCGTGTGCCGGCTGGCGCGGCGGGTGCTGGGCGCGGACAGCAGGGTGCCGTGGGAGGAGTTCGAGAAGGACTACGCGACGATCCGCGACCGCATCGCGCGCGTGATCCCCGGTTTCGAGGACTTCAACGCGCGCGTGGCCGACCCCGGCGGCTTCGCCCTGCCGCACGCCCCGCGCGACGAGCGGCGTTTCCCGACGGCGACCGGCAAGGCCAACTTCACCGCCGCGCCGGTGGAGTTCCCGGAACTGCCCGCGGGCCGGCTGCTGCTGCAGACCCTGCGTTCGCACGACCAGTACAACACCACGATCTACGGCCTGGACGACCGCTACCGGGGCATCCGGGGCGGACGCCGGGTGGTCCTGGTCAACCCGCAGGACGCGCGGGAGCTGGGGGTCGCGGACGGGTCGTACGTCGACCTGGTCGGCGAGTGGAAGGACGGCGTGGAGCGGCGGGCCCCCGGCTTCCGGGTGGTGCACTACCCGACCGCGCGGGGCTGCGCGGCCGCCTACTACCCGGAGACCAACGTCCTGGTGCCGCTGGACGCGACCGCGGACACCAGCAACACCCCGGCCAGCAAGTCCGTCGTGGTCCGTCTGGAACAATCGGCGACCGACTGAGCGTTTGCTCAGCCGGAACGACCGACAGACGAACGGAGCCGGGCCCCATGGGCGAGCAGCACACCGTGAAGTTCCCGCAAGAGGTCATCGACGAGTACGCGGCGCTGGGCGTCGATCTGCCCGCCCTGTTCTCCGCCGGGCATCTGGGCACGCGGATGGGCGTGCAGATCCTGGAGGCCTCGGCGGAGCGGGTGGTCGGCACGATGCCGGTCGAGGGCAACACCCAGCCGTACGGCCTGCTGCACGGCGGGGCCTCGGCGGTGCTGGCCGAGACGCTGGGGTCGGTCGGCTCGATGCTGCACGGCGGCGTCTCGAAGATCGCCGTAGGCGTCGACCTGAACTGCACCCATCACCGCGGGGCGCGCTCGGGCCTGGTCACCGGTGTGGCCACGCCCGTGCACCGGGGCCGGTCGACGGCGACGTACGAGATCGTGATCAGCGACGAGGAGGACCGGCGGGTGTGCACCGCGCGGCTGACGTGCATGCTGCGCGAGGTGACCCCGAGCGACGAGAAGCGTGTGCAGTCGCTGGGCTGACGCCTGCTGACCTTCCGTCATCCGCGCCGAGAGCCGTCGCGCAGCCGCCCGTGGGACCGGGCCGGCGCGCGGCGGCTTTTTCATGCACCCACCACGCATGCACTCACCACGTATTTCCGTAACAGCGATTTCGCCCCTCTATCCGGACGAAGAGCGGCCGAAGACCGGATTACCCCGCAAGATCACCGCCTCGGGAAATGATCGATCACCCGAGTGTCGCGGAACGTCGGATTCCCTTTCCTGGACGTAACTCTTCGTAATACGCGCGCAATACTGCGCAGCCCGCTCCGGCACCGGCCCGCAAGCCCGTCGGCCCGCTCCCCCAAGGCTCGCAAGTAGCCCGCGGCAACGGTGTCAAGACATCAGCAAAAAGCAAGAACACTGCTGATAAGAGTCGGGCAAGGCCTGCGAGTCTCACCATATGGACCGGGCGAATCGGCCGGAATTCCGCGCTTCCACCCGCCTGGTACCGCTCTGCATTACGTCGTGTCATAACAAGAGCGTCACAGCCTTGGACAGACCCTCCTCCACGTTCCCCACACACGCTTAGAGTCACGCCCAGTCACCGCGCCAAAGGATTCGAAGTTCCTTCGGTCCCGCGCTCGACTCGACGTGCTCCACCGGGAGCCGCCGTGCCAGGGAAAGGACCTGATTCGTGCGTCAACGTTCGCTCATCGCCATCACCGCCGCTCTCGCGGCGGGATCGCTCACCCTCACCGCATGCGGGTCGCGCGACGACAGCAGCAACGGCAGCGGTGGCGACGACAAGACCACCGTCGTGATCGGTGTCGACGCCCCTCTGACGGGTGACCTCTCCGCGCTCGGCCTCGGCATCCGCAACTCCGCCGAGCTGGCCGTCAAGACGGCCAACAAGGAGGAGTACGTCAAGGGCGTCGAGTTCAAGCTGGAGGCCCTGGACGACCAGGCTCAGCCCTCCGTCGGCCAGCAGAACGCCCAGAAGTTCATCAGCAACAAGGACGTCCTCGGCGTCGTCGGCCCGCTGAACTCCAGCGTCTCGCAGCAGATGCAGAAGCCGTTCAACGACGCCGGCCTCACCCAGGTCTCCCCGGCCAACACCGGCACCGAGCTGACCCAGGGCGACGGCTGGAAGACCGGCAACTCGGTCCGCCAGTTCAAGACCTTCTTCCGTACCGCCACCACGGACGAGATCCAGGGTGCCTTCGCCGCCGAGTACCTGTACTCCAAGGCCGGCATCAAGAAGGTCTACCTGATCGACGACCAGAAGACCTACGGCGCCGGCCTGGCCGCCTCCTTCAAGGCGAACTTCACCAAGCTCGGTGGCAAGATCGTCGGCAGCGACCACATCAACCCCGACGACCGTGACTTCAACGCCGTCGTGGCGAAGATCAAGAAGACCGGCGCCGAGGCCCTGTACTACGGCGGCGAGTACCCGGCCGCCGCTCCGCTGAGCCAGCAGCTCAAGGACAGCGGCCAGAGCATCCCGCTGATGGGCGGCGACGGCATCTACTCCGGCGAGTACCCGAAGCTGAACAAGAAGGCCGAGGGCGACCTCGCCACCTCCGTCGGCAAGCCGGTCGAGCAGCTCGACTCCGCCAAGACGTTCATCAAGAACTACGAGGCCGAGAACTTCGAGGACGCCTACGAGGCGTACGGCGGTCTGACCTACGACGCCACCTGGTCGATCATCGAGGCCGTCAAGCTGGCGGTCGACGGCAACGACGGCAAGGTCCCGTCCGACGGCCGCAAGGCGGTCCTGGACGCCATGGCCAAGGTCAAGTTCGACGGCGTCACCGGCACCATCTCCTTCGACGAGTTCGGTGACACCACCAACACGCTGATGACCGCGTACAAGGTCAAGTCCAACGCCTGGGCGCCGGAGTACAGCGCCTCTCCCAAGGTGGACTAGAGCAGGGGACGAGTAGAGAGAGCTTCCCCCTCACACATTGATCCAGGCCGCGCGGGAGCGCCCACCAGCGCTCCCGCGCGGCGCCATATCCGAACCACTCCACGGAGGCCCTGCGGTGAACGAACTGCCGCAACAGCTGGCCAATGGACTCATCCTCGGCGCGATGTACGGACTCATCGCGATCGGCTACACGATGGTCTACGGCATCGTCCAGCTCATCAACTTCGCCCACGGCGAGATCTTCATGGTCGGGGGCTTCGGGGCCCTCACCGTCTGGCTCGTGCTGCCCGACGGCTTCGGCCTCGGCGCGGCCGTCCCCCTCATGATCCTCGGCGGCATCCTCGTCTCGGTGGCCGTCGCCACCGCGGCGGAACGGTTCGCCTACCGGCCTCTGCGCACCGCGCCACGGCTGGCCCCCCTGATCACCGCCATCGGCCTGTCCATCGTCCTCCAGCAGGTCGTGTGGATGTGGTACCCGGACGCCAAGAAGGACCACCCCTTCCCGCAGTTCGAAGGCGGCCCGATCGAGTTCCTCGGCGCCAACATCCAGCGCGGTGACCTCTTCGTGCTGATAGCCGCCCCGCTGTGCATGGTCGCCCTCGGCCTCTTCGTCACGAAGACCCGCTCCGGCCGCGGCATGCAGGCGACCGCCCAGGACCCCGACACCGCCAAGCTGATGGGCATCAACACCGACCGCATCATCGTGATGGCCTTCGCCATCGGTGCCGCGTTCGCCGCCATCGCCGCGGTCGCCTACGGCCTGAAGAACGGTCAGGTCGGCTTCCGCATGGGCTTCCTGCTCGGCCTCAAGGCCTTCACCGCCGCGGTTCTCGGCGGCATCGGCAACATCTACGGCGCCATGCTCGGCGGCATCGTCCTCGGCGTCGCCGAGTCCCTCGCCACCGGCTACATCGGCGACATCCCCGGCATGGAACTGTTCGGCGGCGGCGCCTGGAAGGACGTTTGGGCGTTCAGCCTGCTCATCCTCGTCCTGCTCTTCAGGCCACAGGGCCTGCTCGGCGAACGCGTCGCGGATCGGGCGTGATACCCATGACCACCAACACCACCGACACCACCCTCGGCACCACCAAGGTCACCACCGACCCGGCCGCCGCGATCATCCCGCTGCCGCAGGCCGCGGCCCGTGCGATCACCGTCGCCGGCTCCGCCGTCGCCTTCGTCGGCACCTTCCTCGCCTGGACCTGGACCGACGAGTTCCCGGGCAACCTCACCGTCACCGGCTACCCCGGCGGCCTCCAGGTGCTCACGCTCGTGGGAGCACTGCTGACGCTGCTGTTCGCCGTCTCCGGCTACGGCGTGCGGGGTCTGCGCTGGCTGACGCCCGGCGGCACCAACAGCCCGGTCCTGCTGAGCGCCCTCGGCGTCCTCGGCACCACCGGCTACGCCATCGGCGCCATCGCCTACGAGCTGGACGGCCTGGTCAACCTGGAGCCCGGCGCCTGGGTCTCCGGCATCGGCGCCCTGCTCGCCGTCATCGGTGCCCTCGGCCTCCCGGCCGACCAGCCCTACGGCGCCCACGACCCGGACCCGAACCTCTGGGGCCGGATCCGTCACGCCTTCACCGCCCCCGAGCCCGGCCGCGCCAAGGAACTCCCCTCCTGGGCCGAGATCCTGATCATCGCCGCCGGCTTCGGAATCGGCCTGTCCGTCTTCTCGTACGGCATCGGCACCGAGTACTCCGAGCTGTTCATCGGCTTCCTGGTCGTCACCGGCTTCGGTTTCACCGCCCTGACGCGCGCGGGCCTGCTGAAGCGGCTCTCGGCGCTCACCGCCAAGCACCGCAACGTGGCCCTCACGGCGGCGTTCGTCGCGGCGATCTGCTTCCCCTTCACCCAGACCAACGACCAGTTCGCCCTCATCGGCGCGAACATCCTGATCTTCGCCACGGTCGCCCTGGGTCTGAACGTCGTCGTCGGCCTCGCCGGCCTCCTCGACCTCGGCTACGTCGCCTTCCTCGGTGTCGGCGCCTACGCCGCCGCCCTGGTCTCCGGCTCCCCGCAGTCCAGCATCGGCGTCGAGTTCCCGTTCTGGGCGGCCGTCCTCACCGGTGCCGCCGCCTCGCTGATCTTCGGCGTGGTGATCGGTGCCCCGACCCTGCGGCTGCGCGGCGACTACCTCGCCATCGTGACGCTCGGCTTCGGTGAGATCTTCCGCATCACCATGAACAACCTGAACGGCAACAGCGGACCGGACGTCACCAACGGCTCCAACGGCATCCCGAACATCCCCGACCTGGAGATCTTCGGGTTCAACCTCGGGCTGCCGCACGACGTCCTGGGCACCGAACTCACCCGTTCCGGCAACTACTACCTGCTGATGCTGGTGTGCACGGCGATCGTCGTGATGGTCTTCCGCCGCTCGGCGGAGTCCCGCATCGGCCGCGCCTGGGTCGCCATCCGCGAGGACGAGACCGCCGCCACCGCGATGGGCATCAACGGCTTCCGCCTGAAGCTGCTGGCCTTCGCGCTCGGCGCCTCCCTCGCCGGCCTGGCCGGCACCGTCCAGGCGCACGTGTCCTACAGCGTCACCCCCGAGCAGTACCAGTTCGCCGGCTCCGTGCCGCCCAACTCGGCCTTCCTGCTCGCCGCCGTCATCCTCGGCGGCATGGGCACCATCAGCGGTCCGCTGATCGGCGCCGCGCTGCTCTACCTGATCCCGGCCAAGCTCCAGTTCATGGCGGAGTACCAGCTGCTCCTCTTCGGCATCGCGCTGATGCTCCTGATGCGCTTCCGCCCGGAGGGCCTGGTCGCCGACCGCAGGAAGCAGCTCGAATTCCACGAGACCGGACAGCTCGACGTACCGGAGGACAAGTCGCTGCCCGACGGCGCGACCGGCGTCGCCAAGGCAGGGGCGTGACGGCCATGACCACCACCACGACCGCACCCACCACCACCACGGTGCTCGACGCCAGCGGCGTCACGATGCGCTTCGGCGGCCTCACCGCCGTCCGCGGCGTCGACCTCACCGTGAACACCGGAGAGATCGTCGGACTCATCGGCCCCAACGGCGCCGGCAAGACGACCTTCTTCAACTGCCTCACCGGTCTCTACGTGCCGACCGAGGGCAAGGTCGCCTACAAGGGCACGGTCCTGCCGCCCAAGCCGCACCTGGTCACCCAGGCCGGCATCGCCCGCACGTTCCAGAACATCCGGCTCTTCGCCAACATGACCGTTCTGGAGAACGTGCTGGTCGGACGGCACACCCGGACCAAGGAAGGCCTCTGGTCGGCCCTGCTGCGGCTGCCCTCCTTCAAGAAGGCCGAGCAGGCGTCCCGGGAACGCGCCATGGAACTCCTGGAGTTCACCGGTCTCGCCGCCAAGGCCGACCACCTCGCCCGCAACCTGCCCTACGGCGAGCAGCGCAAGCTGGAGATCGCCCGGGCGCTGGCGAGCGAGCCGGGGCTGCTCCTCCTGGACGAGCCGACCGCCGGCATGAACCCGCAGGAGACCCGGGCCGCCGAGGAGCTGATCTTCGCGATCCGGGACAAGGGCATCGCCGTCCTCGTCATCGAGCACGACATCCGGTTCATCATGAACCTCTGCGACCGGGTCGCCGTGCTGGTCCAGGGCGAGAAGATCGTCGAGGGCCCCGCCGAGGTCGTCCAGGCCGACGAGCGCGTCATCGCCGCCTACCTCGGTGAGCCCTTCGAAGGTGCGCCGGGCACGGAGGAGGCCGCCGAGGTCGAGGCCGCCGAGGCGCAGAGCACCACAGAAGGGGACGACAAGTGACCGCACTGCTGGAGGTCGAGGACCTCAGGGTCGCCTACGGCAAGATCGAGGCCGTCAAGGGCATCTCGTTCAAGGTCGACGCGGGCGAGGTCGTCACCCTCATCGGCACCAACGGCGCCGGCAAGACCACGACGCTGCGGACGCTGTCCGGACTGCTCCAGCCGGTCTCCGGCGAGATCAGGTTCGAGGGCAAGTCCCTGAAGAAGGTCCCCGCGCACAAGGTCGTCTCGCTGGGTCTCGCCCACTCCCCCGAGGGGCGGCACATCTTCCCCCGGATGACGATCGAGGACAACCTCCGCCTCGGCGCGTTCCTGCGCAACGACAAGGAGGGCATCGAGAAGGACATCCAGCGCGCCTACGACCTGTTCCCCATCCTCGGGGAGCGGCGGAAGCAGGCCGCCGGCACCCTCTCCGGCGGTGAGCAGCAGATGCTCGCCATGGGGCGGGCGCTGATGTCCCGGCCGAAGCTGCTGATGCTCGACGAGCCGTCCATGGGTCTGTCGCCGATCATGATGCAGAAGATCATGGCCACCATCCAGGAGCTGAAGTCCCAGGGCACCACCATCCTGCTCATCGAGCAGAACGCCCAGGCCGCGCTCTCGCTGGCCGATCACGGCCATGTGATGGAGGTCGGCAAGATCGTCCTGTCGGGCACGGGCCGGGACCTGCTGCACGACGAGTCGGTGCGCAAGGCGTACCTCGGCGAGGACTGATCACTCGCACGAAGAGGCCCGCGCCCCCGGAAGGGGACGCGGGCCTCGTTCATGCGCTCGGGGCGGTCAGCCCTTGGCGGCCTTCTTCTCCTCGGCGTCCTGGATGACGGCCTCGGCGACCTGCTGCATCGACATCCGGCGGTCCATCGAGGTCTTCTGGATCCAGCGGAAGGCGGCGGGCTCGGTCAGGCCGTACTCCGTCTGGAGGATCGACTTGGCGCGGTCGACCAGCTTGCGGGTCTCCAGTCGCTGGCTGAGGTCGGCGACCTCCTTCTCCAGCTCCTTGAGCTGCGTGTACCGCGAGACGGCCATCTCGATCGCCGGTACGACGTCGCTCTTGCTGAAGGGCTTCACCAGGTACGCCATGGCACCGGCGTCGCGGGCCCGCTCGACCAGGTCGCGCTGGGAGAAGGCGGTGAGCATCAGGACCGGCGCGATGGACTCCTCGGTGATCTTCTCGGCCGCGGAGATGCCGTCGAGCTTGGGCATCTTCACATCGAGGATCACGAGGTCGGGCCGGTGCTCGCGGGCCAGCTCCACGGCCTGCTCACCGTCACCGGCCTCGCCGACGACGGAGTAGCCCTCTTCCTCCAGCATCTCTTTGAGGTCGAGCCGGATCAGGGCCTCGTCCTCGGCGATGACGACTCGGGTCGTCAGCGGAGGCACGTGCGACTTGTCGTCGTCGGGCGCGTCTACGGGCTGGGGCGACTCGGCGGTCACGGGGGCTCCTTGTTCAGGGCAGGGGTACTGCTGACAAGAGCCTACCTAGCTACGGTAAGGTGGGGACACGGCGGGTAGCCGCCAACCTTCCTTTTGAAGGAAGCCCCGGTAGCCCAGCGGTAGAGGCAATGGTCTCAAACACCATCCAGCGTCGGTTCGAATCCGACCCGGGGTACTTTTCCTTAAAGTCCAAGGTCACGCCAAAAGCGGATGTCCACCTCTGGTGAACATCCGCTTTCTTCGTTCCCGCACCCCGTGGCTACTCGGCGCCGCGTCCCTCGCCGATGTGGTGTACATGGACGAGATTCGTCGTTCCCGAGACCCCGGGCGGGGAGCCGGCCGTGATGACCACGATGTCGCCCTTCCGGCAGCGGCCGTAGGCGGTGAGGAGTTCGTCCACCTGGGCGACCATGGCGTCGGTGGAGTCGACGTGCGGGCCGAGGAAGGTCTCCACCCCCCAGGACAGGCTCAGCTGGGAGCGGGTGGCCGGGTCGGGGGTGAAGGCGAGCAGCGGGATCGGGGAGCGGTAGCGGGACAGGCGGCGGACGGTGTCGCCGGACTGGGTGAAGGCGACCAGGAAGCGCGCGCCGAGGAAGTCGCCCATCTCGGCGGCCGCGCGGGCGACCGCGCCGCCCTGGGTGCGGGGCTTGTTCCGTTCGGTGAGCGGCGAGAGGCCCTTGGCGAGGATGTCCTCCTCGGCGGCCTCGACGATCCGGGCCATCGTCCTGACCGTCTCCACGGGGTACTTGCCGACGCTGGTCTCGCCGGAGAGCATCACCGCGTCCGTGCCGTCGATCACGGCGTTGGCGACGTCGCTGGCCTCGGCGCGCGTCGGACGGGAGTTCTCGATCATCGAGTCGAGCATCTGGGTGGCGACGATGACCGGCTTCGCGTTGCGCTTGGCCAGCTTGATCGCGCGCTTCTGGACGATCGGCACCTGTTCCAGCGGCATTTCCACGCCGAGGTCGCCGCGGGCGACCATGATGCCGTCGAAGGCGGCGACGATGTCGTCGATGTTCTCCACCGCCTGCGGCTTCTCGACCTTGGCGATCACCGGGAGGCGGCGGCCCTCCTCGTCCATGATGCGGTGCACGTCCTCGATGTCGCGGCCGCTGCGGACGAACGACAGCGCGATGACGTCGAAGCCGGTGCGCAGGGCCCAGCGCAGGTCGGCCTCGTCCTTCTCGGAGAGGGCGGGGACGGAGACGGCGACTCCGGGGAGGTTGAGGCCCTTGTGGTCGGAGACCATGCCGCCCTCGACGACGGTGGTGCGCACCCGGGGTCCGTCGACCTCGATGACCTCCAGGCTGACCTTGCCGTCGTCGACGAGGATGCGCTCGCCGGGGGTGACGTCGGAGGCGAGGCCCCGGTAGGTGGTGCCGCAGGCGTGCCGGTCACCCTCGGCGCCGTCCTCGACGGTGATGGTGAAGGTGTCTCCGCGTTCGAGGAGTACGGGCCCTTCGGTGAAACGGCCGAGCCGGATCTTCGGGCCCTGAAGGTCGGCGAGGAGTCCGACGCTGCGGCCGGTCTCGTCGGCGGCCTTGCGCACCCGCTGGTAGCGCTCCTCGTGTTCGGCGTGGCCGCCGTGACTGAGGTTGAATCGGGCCACGTCCATTCCGGCGTCGACCAGTGCCTTGATCTGGTCGTACGAGTCGGTGGCGGGTCCCAGGGTACAGACGATCTTTGCTCGGCGCATGGTTCGAGCCTAGGGCTTACCGGCGGGTAGACAATTGGCCGGGCATGACGACTCAACGTCCTTTGCATGAAGGGGTGTTGACAAGTGTTGAATTGTGCGGCGGGCCGCTCTGATGAGCATTCCGGGTGTCCCGCCACCGCATTCAGAACACCCTTTCCCTTTACTTCCCTTCGCGATACGCCTTTCCCGCTCGGCCGCGCATTCGGCATTCGCTGGTGCGTGGCATTTCCTACAGCGCGGGCGGCGCCATGGTGAAGCGGGCGTTGACGGCGGCGAACACCTGCTGCCGCTGCGGCTCCAGCTCCAGCGGCGGGGCCACCGCGTCCGGCGCCGCGCCGCCGAACGCCGCCGACCGGGCCCGCCCCGGTGCCGCCGGACGGACCGCGGCCACCGGCGCCTCGGCGCCGATGTCGGCCAGTTCGACCAGGGCCACGAGGGTCGTGTCCAGCGCCTCGGCGTACTCGCGGGCGCGCTGCACCGCCTCCCGGACGGCCTGCTGGCGGGCCCGGCGGTGGACGGGCGAGTCGGGCCGCAGCGACCACCAAGGGCCGTCGACGCGGGTCAGCTCCAGATCGGCGAGCCGGGTGGTGAGTTCGCCGAGCGCGGTGAAGTCGGACAGCTCGGCGGTGACGCGGACGGCGCCGTGGTAGGCGCGCACGCGTTCCTCCTTGCCCTGCTTGAGTTCCGGCGTGATCGAGAAGGCGCCGGTCTCCAGCCGTTCCACCGCCGCGCCGTAGGACTTGACCAGTTCCAGCACGGTGGCGTTGCGGCGGGTCAGGTCCTCCAGCGCGGCTCGTCGGTCGCGGCCGCGGGCGCTGACGGTGATGCCGATCCGGGCGATCTCCGGGTCGACTTCGAGGCGGGCCTCGCCGCGCACGGCGATCCGCGGGGCGTCGGGGGTGCCGTAGGGGACGGCCGGCTGGGCTTCGGCGGCAGGGGTGGTCATACGTCCCACTCTGTCACCCCTTTCGCCGGTCAACGCCCTGGATTCACAGGTGAGGTCACCAGATCGCAACCTCGCGGACCTGTTGCCGTCGGTCATGGCCGGGTCAGAATCTACGCGCGTTCGTCTACGCGCGTCATCGACCGTGGCACCGAGGAGAGCACGACATGCCGTTGAACCGCCGGAAGTTCCTGAAGAAGTCCGCCGTGACCGGAGCCGGTGTCGCGGTCGCCGGTTCGATGGCGGCGCCGTCGGCGCAGGCCGCCGAGACGGCGAAGGGCGCGAAGCCGGCCAAGCGGTACTCCTTCACCGTGATGGGCACCACCGACCTGCACGGCAACGTCTTCAACTGGGACTACTTCAAGGACGCCGAGTACACCGACGCCAAGGGCAACGCCAAGGGCCTGGCGCGGATCGCCACGCTGGTGGAGCAGGTCCGTGAGGAGAAGGGCCGCCGCAACACCCTGCTGCTGGACGCCGGTGACACCATCCAGGGCACCCCGCTGACCTACTACTACGCCAAGGTCGACCCGATCACCGCCGAGGGCGGCCCGGTGCACCCGATGGCGCAGGCGATGAACGCCATCGGGTACGACGCCGTGGCGCTCGGCAACCACGAGTTCAACTACGGCATCGAGACCCTGCGCAAGTTCGAGGAGCAGTGCGACTTCCCGCTGCTCGGCGCCAACGCCGTGGACGCGAAGACGCTGAAGCCCGCCTTCCCGCCGTACTTCATGAAGACGTTCAAGGTGCCGGGCCTGCCGCCGGTGAAGGTGGCCGTGCTCGGGCTGACCAACCCGGGCATCGCGATCTGGGACAAGGCGTACGTCCAGGGCAAGCTGGCCTTCCCGGGGCTGGAGGAGCAGGCCGCGAAGTGGGTGCCGAAGCTGCGGTCGATGGGCGCGGACGTGGTCGTGGTCTCCGCGCACAGCGGCTCCTCGGGCACCTCCTCCTACGGTGACCAGCTGCCGCACGTGGAGAACGCCGCCGCCGACGTGGCCAGGCAGGTGCCGGGCATCGACGCGATCCTGGTCGGCCACGCGCATGTGGAGATCGAGGAGCTGCTGGTCACCAACGAGCGGACCGGCAGGACCGTGGTGCTGTCCGAGCCGCTGTGCTACGCCGAGCGGCTCACCCTGTTCGACTTCGAGCTGGCGTTCCACAAGGGCCGCTGGCAGGTGGAGTCGGTCAAGGCCTCGCTGCGCAACTCCAACACCGTCGAGGACCACCCGTACATCGGCAGGCTGCTCGACGACGAGCACGCCAAGGTGGTGGCGTACGTCAACCAGGTCGTCGGCACCGCCACCGAGACCCTGACCACCGTCGACGCCCGCTACAAGGACGCCCCGATCATCGACCTGATCACCAAGGTCCAGGAGGACGTCGTCAAGGCGGCCCTGGCGGGCACCGAGCATGCCTCGCTGCCGGTGATCGCACAGGCCTCGCCGTTCTCGCGGACCAGCGAGATCCCGGCGGGCGAGGTGACGATCCGGGACCTGTCCAGCCTGTACGTGTACGACAACACGCTGGTCGCGAAGGTGATGACGGGCGCGCAGGTGCGGGCGTACCTGGAGTACTCGGCGGCGTACTTCACGCAGACGGCGGCCGACGCGGCGGTCGACGTGGACAAGCTGACCAACGCCGGCGGCCGCCCGGACTACAACTACGACTACGTCTCCGGCCTGTCGTACGACATCGACATCGCCCAGCCGGCCGGCTCCCGGATCAAGAACCTGACCTACGGCGGTGCCCCGCTGGACGACGCGCAGCGGTTCGTGCTCGCGGTCAACAACTACCGGGCCAACGGCGGCGGCGCGTTCCCGCACGTCGCCTCGGCGCAGGAGCTGTGGTCGGAGTCCACGGAGATCCGCACCCGGATCGCCGAGTGGGTGACGGCGAAGGGCGTCCTCGACCCGAAGGACTTCGCGTCGGTGGACTGGAAGCTGACCCGCGACGGCACGCCCGTCTTCTAGCGGTCCGGAAGTGACGTGTCGACGGCGCCGGCGGGGTTCTCCCGCCGGCGCCGTCGGCGTCAGCGGTTGTCGACGAGCGGGGTGAGGGTCCGCGGCCGCCGGGCGGGCGGGACCCGGTCGGGCTGCTGGAGTCCGAAGCTGGTGAAGGCGGTGCGGTCGGGCAGCGGGTAGGGCTCCTTGCCGGTGACGGAGTTCAGGACGGTGGCGCTGCGCCAGGCGGCGAGCCCGAGGTCGGGGGTGCCGACGCCGTGGGAGTGCAGTCCGGCGTTCTGCACGTACACCGCGCCCGTGACGGACGGGTCGAGGACGAGCCTGAAGTCCGCGTCGACGCGCGGGCGGTCGCGGCTGTCGCGGCGCAGATAGGGGTCGAGTCCGGCCAGGAGGCGGTCCAGGGGGCGCTCGCGGTAGCCGGTGGCGAGGACGACCGCGTCGGTGGTGAGCCGGGAGCGGGTGCCCTGCCGGCTGTGCTCCAGGTGCAGTTCCACCTGGGTGGTGGCGATCCGCCCGGCGGTGCGGACCCGGACGCCGGGCGTGAGCACGGCGTCGGGCCAGCCGCCGTGCAGGCTGCGGCGGTACAGCTCGTCGTGGATGGCGGCGATGGTGCCGGCGTCGATGCCCTTGTGGAGCTGCCACTGGGCGGCGACCAGTCCGTCGCGGACGGGTTCGGACAGGGCGTGGAAGTAGCGGGCGTAGTCGGGGGTGAAGTGCTCCAGGCCCAGCTTGGAGTACTCCATGGGCGCGAACGCCTCGGTGCGGGCGAGCCAGTGCAGCCTCTCCCGGCCGGCCGGGCGGCCGCGCAGCAGGTCGAGGAAGATCTCGGCCCCCGACTGTCCGGCGCCGATGACCGTGACGTGCCCGGCGGCGAGCAGGGTCTCGCGGTGGTCGAGATAGTCGGCGGCGTGCACGACGGGGACGCCGGGCAGGTCGACGAGGGGGCGCAGCGGGTCGGGGACGTAGGGCTCGCTGCCGATGCCGAGGACGACGTTGCGGGTGTGGGTCCGGCCCAGTGCCTCCGCCTCGCCGTCGGCGTCGAGCTGGGTGAAGTCGACCTCGAAGACGTCCCGTTCCGGGTTCCAGCGGACGGCGTCCACCTGGTGGCCGAAGCGCAGTCCGGGCAGGCTCTCCGAGACCCAGCGGCAGTAGGCCTCGTACTCGGCGCGCCGGATGTGGAAGCGCTCGGCGAAGTAGAAGGGGAAGAGCCGGTCGCGGGTCCTGAGCCAGTTGAGGAAGGACCAGGGGCTGGCGGGGTCGGCGAGGGTCACCAGGTCGGCGAGGAACGGCACCTGGATGGTGGCGTCGTCGAGGAGCAGGCCGGGGTGCCAGTCGAAGGCCGGGCGCTGGTCGTAGAAGACGGCGTCGAGTTCGGCGAGCGGGTGGGCGAGGGCGGCGAGGGAGAGGTTGAACGGTCCGATGCCGACGCCGACCAGGTCGCGGGGCGCCTCGGGTGCGGTGCGGGGGACGTCGGGGGTGGGGGCCGGGGTCATCGGGGGGTGTGTCCTTCCACCAGTTCCAGGAGCGCGGCCGGCGCGTCGGGCCGGGCGTGGGGGTTGAGGAGGGTGGCCTTCAGCCACAGCCGGCCGCCCAGGCGGGCCCGGCCGAGGACGGCGCGGCCGTCGGTGAGGAGGCGGCGGCGTACGGCGGCCACGGTGTCGTCGGTGGCCCGGGCGGGCCGGAACAGGACCGTGCTGATCACGGGCCGGTCGTACAGCTCGAATCCGGGGTGCGCGGCGACGAGGTCGGCGAAGGCGCGGGCGCGGTCGCAGACCCGCTCGACCAGGGCGCCGAGTCCGGTGCGGCCGAGGGTCTTGAGGGTGACGGCGATCTTGAGCACATCGGGGCGGCGGGTGGTGCGCAGGGAGCGGCCGAGGAGGCCGGGCAGGCCGGCCTCGGTGTCGTCGTCGGCGTTGAGGTAGTCGGCGCGCTGGTGCAGGGCGGCCAGGTCGTGGGCGTCGCGGACCGCGAGCAGTCCGGCGGCGACCGGCTGCCAGCCGAGTTTGTGCAGGTCGAGGGTGACGGTGTCGGCGGCGTCGAGTCCGGCGAGCCGGGGCCGGTAGCGGTCGCTGAACAGCAGCCCGCCCCCGTAGGCGGCGTCGATGTGCAGCCGGGCGCGGTGGGCCCGGCAGCGGGCGGTGATCTCGGGCAGCGGGTCGACGAGCCCGGCGTCGGTGGTGCCGGCGGTGGCGGCGACCAGCAGCGGGCCGCGCAGACCGGTGAGGGCGTCGTCGAGGGCGGCCGGGGCGAGGACGCCGGTGGGGGCGGGGACGACGACGGGGTCGGGCAGGCCGAGCAGCCAGGCGGCCCGGGGCAGCGAGTGGTGCGCGTTGGCCCCGAGGACCAGCCGGACGCCGTCGCCGAGGGCCTCGCGGGCCAGCAGCAGGGCGAGGTGGTTGGACTCGGTGCCGCCGGTGGTGACCAGGCAGTCGGGGTCCGCCGCGTGGCCGTACACCTCGGTGGCCAGCGCGGCGGTCACCAGTGCCTCCAGGGCGGAGGCTGACGGGGCCTGGTCCCAGGAGTCGAGGGACGGGTTGAGCGCGCTCGCGGCGAGGTCGGCGGCGGTGGCGACGGCGAGCGGCGGGCAGTGCAGGTGGGCGGCGCACAGCGGGTCGGCGGGGTCGGCGGCGCCCTCCGCGAGGACCCGTACCAGGCGGTGCAGGGCGCCGGGGTCCCCCTCGGCGGGGAGGACGTCACCGACGGCCGCCCGCACCCGGGCGGCCACCGACTCCGGCCCGCCCGCCGGCAGCGGACCGCCGCGGACGAGGGCACCGGCGGCCAGCGCGTCCAGCACGGTGGCGGTCAACGCCCGCAGCGCGCCCGGCCCTTGGGGGCCCGAGGCGAGAGGCGGCGTGTTCATGCCCCCCAGCTTGGCCGGGGCGGTGGCCCCGGGTCCCCAAGAGCCGGGATCAGCACTCGAAAGGGGGTACCGCGGGCTGCCGGGACGGGGCGCCGCGCAGTGTTCAGCCCTCGAAGTCGGCCCGGTGCTCGCGCGCCCAGGCCGTGAAGGTGCGGGCCGGGACGCCGGTGATCTCCGCCACGGCCGCGGTGATCTCCGGCTCGGTGCCGACGAGCGACTCGAAGGTCGCGAGGAGGCGGTCCAGCATGCCGGGCGGCACGTGCGGGAACAGCTCCGGGCCGGCCTCGTGCGGCGGGACCTCCACGAAGCGCAGCTCGCGGCCGAGGGCCCGGCCGATCACGGCGACCTGGCCGGCGTGCGTGACCGCCTCGGGTCCGGTCAGCCGGTGGACGGCGCCCTCGTGGCCGTCGTCGAGGAGGGCGCGTTCGGCGACGGCGGCGATGTCGTCCTCGTGCAGGGGCGCGGTGGCCGCGTCCGCGAAGACGCCGCGCACGGTGTCGCCGGCGCGGATCTGCGGGATCCACTGGCGGGCGTTGGTGGCGAAGGCGTCGGGGCGCAGGAAGGTCCACTCCAGGCCGCTGTCGCGGACCTGCCGTTCGACGCGGGCGTGCATGGCGTGGATCGGATGGGTCTCGTCGGCGCCCTCCCGGATGATCCCGGAGGAGAGCATCACGACGTGCCGCACGCCCGCCTCTCGCGCGGCGGCGAGGAAGGCGCCGGTGCGGTCCCCGGCGCCCTGGACGTACAGGAACAGCTTGGCCGCGCCCGTGAACAGCGCCGCGGGGTCGCCGAGGTCGAGGCGCGTCACCTCGGCCCCGGCCGGCAGCGCCGCCCGGTCCGGGTCCCGGGTCAGCGCCCGGACCGGGCGGCCGGCGGCCACCAGACGTCCGACGAGGGCGCGGCCGACGTTGCCGGTGGCTCCGGTCACCACGATCACGTGCTGCCTCCTGGGGTGCTGGACCGATCGGTGCGGCCCGGCCGGGCCCGGGAGACGTCCGTGTCCTCGGACCGGCCGGCCGGGTCTGCGAGCTGGGGACTAGGCCGCCGTCCGGCGCACCTTCAGCGCCCGTGCCAGGTCGTCGAGCTGGTCGGCGAGCTTGCGGCGCAGGGCGGGGATGGGATCGGCGTCGCGCAGGCACTGCTCGCCGAGGTCCAGGGTCTCGCGGTCGACGGCGTGCGCGGGGAACGCCCAGCGGCCGGCGGCCTCCGCGATGGCGGGCCCGCGCCGGGCGGCCACCGCGACGGCGTCGTCGTAGAAGCGCGGCACGTACTGCCTTACGAGGTCGGCCTGTTCGGGCTGCCAGAAGCCCTGGGCGGTGGCGGTGAACAGGTAGTTGGACAGGTCGTCGCGGGCGAACATGGACTCCCAGGCGCGCTCCTTGGCCTCCGGGTCGGGCAGCGCGGCGCGGCAGCGGGCGGCGCCCTCCTGGCCGGTGGCGCTCGGGTCGCGGTCGAGTTCGGCGGCGATGGCGGCCTCGTCGGTGGCGCCGAGGACGGCGAGCCGGCCGAGGATGCGCCAGCGCAGCTCCGGGTCGAGCTCGGGGCCGCCGGGCACGGTGCCGTCGGCGAGCCAGGCGGCGATGGTCTCGGGGTGGGCGGCGACGTCGATGAAGTGGCGTACGGCGATCAGCCGCAGGCCGGGGTGGTCGCCGTCCTCGGTGCGGCGCAGCAGGTCGCGGCAGAGGCCGGTGAGGGTGGCGAGGGCCGCCGGGCGGGCCTCGGGCGCCAGCAGGCGGTCGGCGATCTGCCCGCCGGCGAAGCCGAGGACGCCCTGGACGACGGCGAGGTCGGTCTCGCGCGGGAGGTGGGCGCGGGCGGTGTCCAGGTAGGCGGTCGGCGGCAGTTCACCGTCGCGGACGGCGTCGCGGAGCGCGTTCCACACCACCGCGCGGCTCAGCGGCTCGGGCAGTCCGGACAGGCCGGAGCGGACCGCCTCGAAGGACTCCGCGTCGAAGCGGACCTTGGCGTAGGTGAGGTCGCCGTCGTTGGGCAGCAGCAGGGTGGGGCGCTTGCCGATGGGCTGCGGCGCGGTCTGCGGGACGTCGAGCTCGACGCGCTCGCGCAGGGTGAGGCGGCCCTCGTCGGCGACGTCCAGGTCGTACAGGCCGACGGCGATCCGGTGCGGGCGGCTGCCCGTGCGGTCGACGGTGAGGGCGCAGGTGCCGTCGGTGCCGGCGGTGACGCGCGGGGTGAGGGTGTCGACGCCGGTGGTGCGCAGCCAGGCGTCCGCCCAGGCGTGCACATCGCGGTCGGTGGCGGAGGCCAGGGAGTCGATGAAGTCGGCGAGGGTGGCGTTGGCGAACCGGTGCCGGGCGAAGTGGGTGTTGATGCCGGCGAGGAAGTCCTTCTCGCCGAGCCAGGTGACGAGCTGGCGCAGCGCGGAGGCGCCCTTGGCGTAGGAGATGCCGTCGAAGTTGAGGAGGGCGGAGGCGGTGTCCTCGACCGCCTCGGGTGCGACGGGGTGGGTGGAGGGGCGCTGGTCGGCGTCGTAGCCCCAGGCCTTGCGGACGACGCCGAAGTCGGTCCAGGTGTCGGTGAACCGGGTCGCCTCGGTGAGGGTCTGGTAGCCCATGTACTCGGCGAAGGACTCGTTGAGCCAGATGTCGTCCCACCACCTGAGGGTGACGAGGTCGCCGAACCACATGTGGGCCATCTCGTGGGCGATGACCATCGCGCGGGTCTGGCGCTCGGTGTCGGTGACGGCGGAGCGGTAGACGAACTCGTCGCGGAAGGTGACCAGCCCGGGGTTCTCCATGGCGCCGGCGTTGAACTCGGGGACGAACGCCTGGTCGTAGGAGTCGAAGGGGTAGGGCTCCTCGAACTTCTCGTGGTAGCGGTCGTAGCACTGCTTGGTGATGTCGAGGATCTCGTCGGCGTCCGCGTCCAGGTAGGGCGCGAGGGAGCGGCGGCAGTGGATGCCGAAGGGCAGGCCGCGGTGCTCGGTGCGCACCGAGTGCCAGGGGCCGGCGGCGACGGCGACGAGATAGGTGGAGATCAGCGGGGTGGGGGCGGCCTGCCAGCGGCCGTCGCCGAGGGGTTCGGTGACGCCGTTGGCGAGGACGGTCCAGCCCTCGGGGGCCTTGACCGACAGTTCGAAGACGGACTTGAGGTCGGGCTGGTCGAAGGCGGCGAAGACGCGCTGGACGTCGTCCATGAACAGCTGGGTGTAGAGGTACGTCTCGCCGTCGGTGGGGTCGGTGAAGCGGTGCATGCCCTCCCCGGTGCGGGAGTAGCGCATCGACGCGTCCACGCGCAGCTCGTGCTCGCCGGCCTCCAGGCCCTTGAGGGGCAGGCGGTTCCCGGCCAGGGTCGCCGGGTCGAGGGGCTGTCCGTCGAGGGTGACGGAGCGCAGCTCGGCGGGCTTGAGCTCGACGAAGGTGTCCGCGTCCGTGCGGGTGGTGAACCGGATGACGGTGAGGGAGTCGAAGGTCTCGTCCCCGGTCGTCAGATCGAGGGCGATCGTGTACCGGTGGACGTCGATGAGCTGGGCACGGGTCTGCGCTTCGTCGCGCGTGAGTACGGACATGCGGAACATGCTGCCTGATGGCATCGGCGCGGGACAGAGGCGGATGGGGACGCGTGCGGGAGCGGAAGTCCTACGGCGGTGTCCCGTCCCGCGCGGTGGTGGGCTCGCAGGCGTCGCGCGGGCCGGGGACCCGGGCGGCCGGGGCGGCGGGAGCGGCGGCGGGGGCGCCGTGCAGGAGGGCGCGCAGGTCCCGGACCTCCCGTTGCAGGGCCAGCTGGCGCTGGTGGGCGTCGTAGAGGTAGCGGACCTTGGTGCGCAGCGCCCGGGGGTCCACGGGCTGCCCGATCACGTCGGCGACGCCGAGGTCGAAGGCGGCGGCGGTCAGTTCCCGGTCCGGGCCGAAGCCGGTGAGCAGCACGACCGGGATGTGCTGGGTCTGCTCCAGGCGGCGCAGGTAGCGCACCACCTCCAGGTCGCCGACGCCGGGCATGCGGACGTCGAGCAGGAGCAGGCCGACCTGCCCGCGCAGCGCCCGCTTGAGCGCGGCGTCGCCGCTGGTGGCCCGCCCGACCCGGTGGCCGAGCGGGGCGAGGGCGCTCTCCAGGGCGTACAGCGTGTCCTCGTGGTCGTCGACGATGAGGATCTCGGCATCCGACGGCATGCCCGTTCCTCCCCTCCCGCGCGGACGGCGGTCCGGCCCAGGCGTACCCCACCAGACTAGAGCCGCGGTGCTGACGGACGGTGCGCGTTGGCTGACAACGCGTGCTCGCTCCCGTGCGTCCCGCGCGGGCCCCCGCACTTCGCCCCGGAGGTGTCCGCGCAGGTCAACCGGCCTTCGGGGCCTCGCCGTCGACGGCGCCCTCGGCGATTCGCTCGTGGTGGCGGATCACTTCGGCGATGATGAAATTCAGCAGTTTTTCAGCGAAGCCGGGGTCCAGCTTGGCGCTCTCCGCGAGCGTCCGCAGCCGCTCGATCTGCCGTGCCTCCCGCGCGGGGTCGGCCGGCGGCAGCTGGTGGACGGCCTTGAGCCGGCCGACCTGCTGGGTGCACTTGAAACGCTCGGCGAGCATGTGGACGACGGCCGCGTCGATGTTGTCGATGCTGTCCCGCAGCCGGGCGAGCTCCTCGCCGACGGCCGGGTCGACGTCACCGTTACCGGTGTTGCTGATGGTCATGAGGGTTCACCCTACGGGTCGGCACCGGGGCCGTTCATGTGCCGATCACCTTGTGGAACGAGACGTCCGCGTGGCCGCCGGGAACGCCCGGAGTGCGTCCGGTCTCCCGGAAACCGAGCTTGCGGTAGAACTCCGGGGCCTGGAAGGTGTACGTCGAGACGACCATGTCCGTGCAGCCGCGCCGCACGCCCTCCGCCTCGGCGGCTCGCATCAGCCGGCTCCCCCAGCCGGTGCCGCGCAGATCCTCGCGCACCCACAGCAGGTGCACGGAGCACAGGCCGCCCCATGTCGAGCCGGTGAGCCCGCCGGCGGTGCCGCCCTCGGCGTCGGTCACGCGGACGCTGAACTCCTCCGGGGTGCCGGCGCCGCAGACCTCGCCGTTGAAGGCGGTGAGCCGCTGGTCGAGCAGGTTCTCCAGGGCGTCGTCCTGGCCGGCGGTGCGCAGGGTGAACGGGGTGCCGGAGGCGGGCGGGGCGGGTGAGGAGCCCGTGGCGGACGGGACCGACGGGGCGGACTGGGCGGGCGCGGTGGGGTGCTGTTCGGCGGTGAGCTCTTTGGGGGTGTGCTCTTCGGCGGTCACCGCCCGGATTCTGCCAGCGGCCGCCCCGGGCGCCGAACGGTTTTCCGGCGGAGCCGCGCCCCTGGAGGCGGGCGGCTCCGCCGGCTGCCGAGCGGGCCGGCCTACAGCGCGGAGGCGGCCTTGGCTATGTCCTTCGCGAAGTGGCTGACCTCGGTGTACACGCCGGGCACGCCGGTGCGGGCGCAGCCGTCGCCCCAGCTGACGATGCCGACCTGGATCCACTTGCCCGCGTCGTCCTTGCGGAACATCGGGCCGCCCGAGTCACCCTGGCAGGTGTCGATGCCGCCGCTGGCGTAGCCGGCGCACAGTTCCTCCTTCGGCACCAGCCGGTTGCCGTAGTGCCACTTGCACGCGCGGTCGCTGACGAAGGGGGCGTTCGCCTTCTGGAGCTTGGTCGTGCCGGTGCCGGCGCCCTCCTGGACGTCCCCCCAGCCCGCGATCGTGAAGGTGCCGCGGTTGTAGCGCGTGGTGGTGGCGATCTTCAGCGTGGGCTTGTCGATCGGCTTGGCGAGCTTGATCAGCGCCCAGTCCTTGCCCGTGCCGTCGTAGCCGGGCGCCACCTTGACCTTGGTCGACTTGACCTTGATCGCGGCGGAGGAGTTCAGATCGGCGACACCCGCGGTCACGGTGATGCGGGTGTTGTTGCCGGAGCCGTCCATGCAGTGGGCGGCGGTCAGGACGATGTCCTTCTTGTAGAGCGCCCCGCCGCAGCCCATCGAGAGATGGACCATGAAGGGGAACTCGTTCTGCGCGGCGGGCTTTCCGCCGATGACGCGCGCGTCGGCGGCGTGCGCGGCACTGACCGGCTGGAGGCTGGCGACCGCGAGGGCGACGGCTCCGGCCGCGGCGGCCTTCTTCGCCAGCGCCAGGCCGCCTCTCTTGGCGGCGGTCGTCGAGATAAGGGTCAACGTATGTCCTTTCGTGGGGGGTTGGGCGGCTCGCAGTATGTGATCGCGGGGCGTGCGTGACAAGGACGGATCTCACGCCGGCCGGAGGGAACCCGTCGGGCGAAAATCCGCTCCCCTGCTCGTAGAGTGGAAACCGGGTTCAAGGCGTCCTGGGGGTCGGCGTGGCGAACGGCGGACCGGTCGAGCACGGCTACCCGCACCTGGAGACGGTGCGGGCCGCGATCACCGCACTGTACAAGCGGCTGTCGTACGACACCGTCCGGACCTACGCGGCCAGCGTCGCTCCCGCCGACGTGGCCTTCGTCGACACCGACGACCTGCACCTGGGCGCCCAGCGGGTGGCCCGCGAACTGGTGCGGCACTACGGGCTGCCGGACGCCCGGCTCATCGTGAGCTTCCGCGAGATGACCCACGCGGCGAATGTCGAACTCACCGCGGGTCCGGAGTACTTCGTCGAGCTGAACGACCGCTTCCGCACCCATCGCCGGGACATCGGCGCGGCGCTGGCCCACGAGGTGATGCACGTCTGGCTGCACCGCCTGGGCCTGGAGTTCCGGGGGACCCGCGAGAACGAGATCCTGACCGACACCGCGGCGACCTACCTCGGCGCCGGCTGGCTGCTGCTCGACGCCTACCGGGAGGACGCGGCGTCCAGCCAGAAGCTCGGCTACCTGACCCCCGAGGAGTTCGGGTACGTGCTCGCCAAGCGCGCCCTGGTGTTCGGCGAGGACCCGTCGGTCTGGTTCACCAGCCCGCAGGCGTACACGGCGTACACCGAGGGCATGACGCTGGCCCGCCGGGACGGCCGGCAGCCACCGCTCACGGCGGCCGGCTGGGCCGGCCGCCGCCGCTACGCCCGCGACCGGCGGCACGCCCAGGACCGGCCGCCCGCCGCCACCGACCCGGGCACGCCGTACGCCTTCCAGGCCGACGCCCAGGGGCCGCTGCGGGTGTCGTTCCCCTGCCCGACCTGCCACCAGCGGATCGGGGTGCCGGTGCGCGGACGGGTGCGGGCGCGGTGCGCGCTGTGCCGGACGGTGCTGGAGTGCGACACCTGAGGTGACGTGGTGTCCACGGGGCCTGGTCGTCGCGTCAGCCGAGGGTGACCACCGCCTTGTGCACCGCGCCCAGCGTCCCCGGGGTGATCCGCAGCGACAGCGCCGTCCCCGTCGACAGCACCTGCACCGAGGAGTCCTTGGACGTCACCGCGGACACCGCGCGGTTCCAGGTCACGTCGATCGTCGCGCCGTCGCGCAGCGGCCCGGAGACGCAGACGGTGGCGGTGGTGCCGGTCCGGCGGATCAGCACGCTCGCCGGGGCACTCGCGGTGACGTCGCCGACCGTGCCGCCGAGCCAGAAGTTCACACCGGTGAGACCGAGGGAGGGCAGGTGGACGCCCTGCTGGTCGTTGGTGTTGGCGAGGATCGTCAGCCACCCGGGGTCGGCCGCGCGGGCTGAGGTCTGCGCGGTGCTCGCGCCCGGCATCAGGACATAGGCGTAGCCGGCCCAGGTCGGGTCGGTGCCGTGGTCGAACCAGAGGGTGAGGTAGCGGCGGGTGACCGGATCCGCGGTACCGCCGGTGTTGATGTCCGACCAGGCGCCGGTACGGGCCTCGCGCAGCGCCTTGACGGTGGCGCCGCCGGGGAAGACGTAGCCGCCGAAGCCCGCGATGTGCGCCCACCTGCTGCCGCTGAGGGTGGCGCTCCAGCCGAGGGCGGCGGGCTGGGCGGTGCCGTCGGTGGTGAGGACGTGGGTGCCGCTCGCGCCGAGGTTGCGGTTGTCGACGACGGTCTCGACGCCGGTGCCGTCGCGGCCGTGGATGCCGGCGCCGAGGCAGACGACGGCGTCGTCGAGGAAGAACCAGGACTTCTTGGCGAGCAGGGTGGAGGACAGGCCCTTGAGGTACTGGCCGACGGCGGCGTACGTGCCGTCGGTGGCGCCGCCGACCCAGCGCACGTCGGGCCGGGCCGCGCCCCAGGTGCCGCCCTCGCCGTCGGCCAGGGCCTTGCGGGAGGCGGTGGTGCCGGGCAGCCGGGCCGGGTCGACGGTGGCCCAGAAGGCGTCGCTGTACTGGCCGTTGCCGTAGGTGTCGCCCCACCAGTAGAGCATTCCGGAACCGGTGTGCCAGCCGCGCAGGTTCTCGCCGTTGCCGTTCTCGTAGTAGGTGATGCGCTGGGAGGCCATGGACACCGCTGCGGCCCAGGCGGGCCGGCGGTGCACGGCCCGGTCCATGCCGGCGAAGAGGCGGTGGCCGGTGGGTTCGGGGGTGGCGGCGGTCGGGCCGTCGGCGATCGCCTTGAGGCGGGCGAGTTGGGCGACGCCGAGGGCGCCGCTGGCGAGCAGGGGGCGGTAGTAGTCGCGGGCGATCCAGCCCTTGACCATGCCCTCCCAGCGGGTGCGTTCGGCGGCCGACGCGCTCTGGGCGAGCAGCGCGACACAGGCGATGATCGAATGACCGCGCAGATGATCGTCCTGGAGGATGCCGCGCGTGTCGCTCTTCTGCACGCCCCGGCTGATCGCCCGGCCGGAGACGCCGTCCATGGCGAGGCCGTTGAAGAGGAAGGGTGCGTAGGCCTTCTCGACCGAGTCGAGGACGACCTGCCGGCCGGTGTCGGTGACCTCCCAGGCCGATCCCTTGAGCAGGGCGAACAGCAGGGACAGCCCGCCGAGCATCACGGCGCCGTAGGAACCGGCGTAGGGCACGTAGGTGTGCTGGATGAAGCTGCCGTCGGCGTACAGGCCGTCGCCCGAGGTGACGTACGGGAAGACCGGGCTCAGCGCGTCCCTCGCCAGGGCGATCTTCGCGGCGTTCTTGCCGATCACCCCGCGCAGCGCGAGCACCCGGCACAGGTCCACGCGGTTGGCGCCGGTGGAGGTGCCGGTGTAGGAGGCGACGGCGCTGTCGGGGACGAAGTGGTCGACGGCGGCGGTGTAGTCCGCGATGCGGGTGGCGCCCAGGTGGTCGTACAGGTGGACGCAGATGTCGAGCAGGGCCTGCGGGATGCCGATCTGCCAGTTGTACCAGTTGCCGTAGCGGGTCCGGCCGGCCTGGTAGGCCTCGTCGTGGAGGTGGTCGAGGCCGGTGAGCAGGTCGGCGAGCAGGCCGGTGTCGCCGGTGAGGCCGGTGCCGGGCTGGGCGTAGGCCTCGGCGAGGGTGCGCAGCCGGTTGTAGCTGGTGCCGAGGTTGCCGGAGTAGGTGTAGGACTCGCTGTCGGTGTCCGGTTCGGGGTCGGCGTAGCCCAGGTCGGGCCAGAGCGAGCCGGTGGTGGGGTTCATGGTGGCGCGCAGTGCGGCCGCGGTGGTACCGAGGGCGGCGAGCCGGCCGGCGTAGGGCTCGGCCGCGGGGTCGAAGCCGGTGCCGAGGAGGAGGTCGCGCCATCTGAGGCGGAGGGTGTCGTAGGCGTCGGCGGCGTGGGCGGTGCCGGTGAGCGGCAGGGGCACGAGGGCGGCCGCGGTGAGAGCGGCGCGCAGAACGGTGCGGCGGGGAAGGCCGCGGCGGGAGGAAGAGGAGGGGGAGGAGGGGGAGGAGGGGGAGGAGGGCATGCGGAGGTACCTCCGAGGAGGGAAGGGGTGCGTCGTCGGGCCCGGGTTCCGCGCTAGGGTGAGCGGTTTCTAACACAAGCGCACAGACAGCGGCAATGAAATGCGCATTGCATCGCTCAATTGATTGTTCGAGCATAAACGTTCACATTCGATCAGACGGACGCTAGACTCCAGGTCGGCCCGGTCGACAACACGAGGGGAGCCCGGTCACGTGCACGCCGAAGAGAGGCACCAGGAGATTCTCCACAGGCTGCGCGAGCGGGGATCGATCCGGGTCACGGACGTCGCCGCCGAGCTGAACGTCTCCCCCATCACCGTCCGCCGGGACGTCGAGGCACTGGCCGAGCGCGGCCTGGTCACCCGGGTGCACGGCGGGGCGGTCCTGCCCGAGCACCGCGCGGATGGCCCGCACGGCCCCAGCGGCCCGGTCCAGCAGGCACCGGCCGTCACGGCGGCGCCCGGCCGGGGCGGCCGCGAGGTGGTCTTCGGCCTGATCGTGCCCGCCGCCGACTACTACTACCCGGAAGTGATCAAGGGCGCTCGGGAGGCCGCCGCGGAGCGCGGCGTCCGCCTCGTCCTCGGCATCTCCCAGTACGACCCCGAGGAGGAGCGGGCCCAGGCCCAGCGGATGCTGGCCGACGGCATCGACGGCCTGCTGATCACCCCGTGCGGACCGGCCGGGGCGCGCGCCTGGCCGGCCGGGCTGGGCGTGCCGTACGTGCTGGTGGAGCGGCGGCCGGACGACGACGCCTGGGGAGCGGAGCGGGTGGTCACGGACCACGCCTACGGCGCCCGGATCGCCGTACGGCATCTCGCGGAGGGGGACCGCGAGCGGATCGGGCTGCTGCTGCGCGAGGACAGCCCGCACGGCGCGCTGGTCCTGGAGGGCTACCGGGCCGGGCTGGCCGCGGTCGGGCTGCGGGAGGCGGACTCCGCGCTGTTCCGGCTGCCGCCTCCGGGCGGCGACGCCGCGGAACGGGAGGGGGTGCTCGGCGCGTTCACCGACGCGGTCGCCGCCGGGAAGCTCGACGCGGCGATCGTGCACAACGACCACGACGCGATCGTCGTCCTCCAGCGGCTGCGCGCGCGGGGCGTCGAGGTACCGGGCGCGGTGGCGCTCGTGGCCTACGACGACGAGGTCGCCGCTCTCGCCGACATCCCGCTCACCGCGATCGCCCCACCCAAGCACGCGGTCGGGGCGGCCGCGGTGGACCTGCTGGCGCGCCGGCTGGCCGATCCGGGCCGCCCGCTCCACCGGCTGGCGATCCTGCCGGAGCTGCACGTGCGGGAGTCCAGTTCCGAGTCCGGTTCCTAGGGGGTGTCTCGTCGATCAGGCCGGATCAGCGAGCGGCGTCTGGTGCCGTGCATCGCAAGGCGGAGGAGGGCGGCATGGCGGAGCCATGGCAACCGACGACAACGCGGCGAGGCGCGGTGCCAGACGCCGGGAGCCCGGCATGATCGGCGAGACGCCCCCTGGCCCCACCCCCCGCACTCCCGCGTTTCCCCGTTCACGCACGACGTTCACGCCCGAACCGGAGAACCCTCATGTTCGAGATGTCAGCCGAGGGTTTCTCCCTCGACGGCCGTCCGCTGCGTCTGCTCTCGGGCGCGCTGCACTACTTCCGCGTCCTGCCCGAGCAGTGGCCGCACCGGCTGCGGACGCTGCGCGCGATGGGGCTGAACACGGTCGAGACGTACGTCCCGTGGAACCTGCACGAGCCACGTCCCGGCGTCTACGACTTCACCGGCCCGGCCGACCTGGACCGCTTTCTGCGCACCGCCCGCGCGGAGGGTCTGCACGCGATCGTGCGGCCCTCGCCGTACATCTGCGCCGAGTGGGAGAACGGCGGGCTGCCCTGGTGGCTGCTCGCCGACCCCGAGGTGCGGTCGCTGCGCTGCCGGGACACGGCGTACCAGGCCCACGTGGACCGCTGGTACGACCGGCTGATCCCGGTGATAGCCGCCCACCAGGTCACCCGCGGCGGGAACGTGCTGATGGTGCAGGTGGAGAACGAGTACGGCTCCTACGGCACCGACACCGGCCATCTGGAGCACCTGGCCGCGGGGCTGCGCTCGCGCGGCATCGACGTACCGCTGTTCACCTCCGACGGGCCGGACGACTTCTTCCTCACCGGCGGCACCCTGCCGGGCACCCTGGCCACGGTGAACTTCGGCAGCCGGGCCGGGGAGGCGTTCGCCTCGCTGGCGCGGCTGCGGCCGCAGGACCCGCCGATGTGCATGGAGTTCTGGTGCGGCTGGTTCGACCACTGGGGCGAGAGGCACGTCGTGCGGGAGCCGGAGGACGCCGCCGGCACGCTCGCCGAGATCCTGCGGGCGGGGGCGTCGGTCAACATCTACATGGCGCACGGCGGCACCAACTTCTCCACCTGGGCGGGCGCCAACACCGAGGACCCGGCCACCGGAGCGCGCTACCAGCCGACGGTGACCTCCTACGACTACGACGCGCCGATCGACGAACGGGGCGGCGTCACGCCGAAGTTCCGGGCGTTCCGGGAGGTGCTGCGGCCGTACGCCGACGGCCCGCTGCCCGAGCCGGAGCCGCCCGCGCCGCTGCTGCCGCCCGGCCGCGCGCGGCTCACCGAGTCGCTGCGGCTGTTCGACGTCTTCGACGCGCTCGCGGGGCCCGAGACGCACGCCCCGCTGCCGCCGTCCTTCGAGGAGCTGGGCGTCGGGCACGGGCTGGTGCGCTACACCGGCCGGGTGCCGGGACCGCGCGGGCCGTACCCGCTGACGGTGCAGGGGCTCGGCGACCGGGCCCATGTCTACCTGGACGGGGCCTACGCCGGGGTGCTGGAGCGGGACGGGGCCGAGACGGTCCCGGACGTGCCGGTGCCGGCGGCGGGGGCCCGGGTGGAGCTGCTGGTGGAGTCCATGGGGCGGGTCAACTACGGGGCGGGGCTGGGCGACCGCAAGGGCGTGCGCCGCGTCCTGCACACCCAGCAGCTGCTGCACGGCTGGTCCGCGCGGGGTGTGGAGCTGGGGCACGGGACGCCGGAACGGCTGCCGTGGGACACCGCGCGAGGGCCCGGCACCGCGCGGGGCCCGGTGTTCCTGCGGGGCTTCCTGGACGTGGCCGAACCCGGTGACGCGTACCTCGCGCTGCCCGGCGCCGGCAAGGGCTACCTCTGGGTGAACGGCTTCTGCCTGGGCCGCTACTGGCCGTCGCGCGGCCCGCAGCGGACGCTGTACCTGCCGTGGCCGCTGCTGCGGGCGGGGCGCAACGAGCTGGTGGTGCTGGAGCTGGACGCGGACGCCGGGACGGTTCCGAGGGTCGTGGAGACACGGGAGACACCGGAGCTGGGCTGACTCCTGGGGAATCCCGGCGGGTGGGCAGCCACATCAAACGAACAGCGAGCAGATCGATTCTGTTGCTTTCTCTGATCGCTTGCTCGTTTCTATTGACTCTGATCGATCCTGCACGAATGATGTCCGTCATTCGCCTCGCCCCATCGGTAGGAGTCAGTGCAATGAAGCCGTCCTCGCCCGCCCTCGCCGCCGCGGTGGCGTCCCTCGCCCTTCTCGCCACCGCGTGCGGCGGCTCCGACGAGTCCGGGTCGGGCACCGGCACCGCCGGGCAGCCCGTCGAGATCACCTACTGGTCGTGGATGCCCGGCACCAAGGAGATGGCCCAGGAGTTCAACCGGACCCACGAGAACATCAAGGTGACGTTCTCCGAGATACCGGCCGGTCTCAACGGCGGCTACGACAAGCTCGCCAAGGCGGTCAAGGCGGGCAACGCCCCGGACGTGGTCAACGTCGAGTACCAGGCGCTGCCCGACCTGGTCACCCAGGGCCTGCTGCGCGACTCCACCGCCGAACTGGCGGAGCCGGTCGGCTCGTACGCCCCCGAGTCCGTCCGCAGCCTGGTCACCCTCGGCGGGAAGACCTGGGCCGCGCCCTACGACGTGGCGCCGCAGACGCTCTACTACCGCAAGGACCTGTTCGCGAAGTACGGCGTCGAGGTCCCCGGCACCTGGGACGAGTTCCGCGCCGCCGCGCGGAAGGTGAAGACCGCCTCCAAGGGCACGGCCCGCATCCTGGACTTCTGGGGCGACGACACCGCCACCTGGGCCGGGCTCGCCCAGCAGGCCGGTGCCCGCTGGTACGGCTCGACCGGGGACGCCTGGACGGTGGACATCACCGACCCGGCCACCAAGAAGGTCGCCGACTACTGGAAGGACCTGGTCGAGGACGACCTCGTGCTCAACCACAAGGCGTGGAGCCCCGAGGCCACCAAGGCGGTCACCGACGGGAAGGCGATCGCGCTGATCGGCGCCTCCTGGAGCGCGGGCGGCATCAAGACGACGTACCCGAAGCAGTCCGGCGCGTGGGCCGAGGCGCCGCTGCCGAACTGGGGCACGCCCGCCACCGGCGCGGTCGGCGGCTCCTCGTTCGCGCTCACCAAGGACACCGGCAAGGCAGCGGCGGCGGCCGAGTTCGCCCTGTGGGCCACCACCGACCCGGCCGCGGTGAAGTCCCGTCTCGCCGCGGGCACCTCCAGCGCGCTGCCCGCCGCCGAGAAGCTGCGCGCCACCGCCAAGGAGTCCTTCGACGCCGCCTACTTCGGCGGCCAGGACATCTACGAGGTCGCGGGCGCGCAGGTGCCGGCCATCGCCGAGGGCTGGGTGTGGAGCCCGGTGCACAACTCCACGACGCTGACGCTCCAGACGGAGTTCGGCAAGGTCCAGAAGACCGGCGAGTTCTGGGCGGCGTTCCAGGCGGGCCAGCGCGCGGCGGAGAAGGCGATCAAGGACCGCGGCCTGAAGCTGGCCGACTGACCCCACCGGCGCCGCCCAGGGCGGCGCCCGCACCGCCGCCCGACCGACCGACCCGTACCGGGCCCGTACCCGGCCCCGTACCCGAACCGGGCCCCGCACCCCGCCCCGTACTCGAACCGGCCCCGCACCCCGCCCCGTACACGAACCGGGCCCCTACCCGGCCCCGTCCCGGCTCCTCCCCTCTCCCCCGCGGCAGCCGGCCCCGGCCCCAGCCCTGGCCACAGCCCCAGGAGTTCCCATGGCATCCACCCGGCCCGCCCCCGGGCCCCGCAGACGGCGTGGCGCCGCGTTCGCGCCCGCGCTGTTCCTCGCCCCGTTCCTCCTCCTCTTCCTCCTCACCCTCCTCGCCCCCGTCGGCTACGCGGTCTGGATGAGCCTGTTCCGTGAGCAGGCGGCGTCCGGGCTGGGGTTCGGCGGGACGAAGACGCTCTTCGTCGGCGCCGACAACTACCTGCGCGCCCTGACCGACCCGGGCTTCCGGCGCGGCTTCGCGCACATCGCGCTGTACTGCGCGGTGTACATCCCGGTGATGGTGGGCGGCGCGCTGGCGCTGGCGCTGCTGCTGGACTCGGCGCTGGCGCGGGCGAAGCGGTTCTTCCAGCTGGCGTACTTCCTGCCGCACGCGGTGCCGGGCCTGATCGCGGCGATCGTCTGGGGTTTCCTGTACACCCCGGGACTGAGCCCGGTGATCGACTTCCTGTCGGTGTTCGGCTCGGACTGGGACCTGCTGGGCCCGGACGCGGTGCTGTTCTCCATGGTCAACGCGGCCACCTGGCAGTGGCTCGGCTACAACATGGTGATCTTCTACGCCGCGCTCCAGGCCGTGCCGCGCGAGACGCTGGAGGCGGCCGTGGTGGACGGCGCCGGCCAGTTGCGCACCGCCTGGTCGGTGAAGCTGCCGATGATCCGTTCCTCGATCGTGCTCACCTGTCTGTTCACGGCGGTCGGCTCGATCCAGTTGTTCAACGAGCCCGAGGTGCTGCGCGCCCGCTCGTCCGCGATCTCCCCCGAGTGGAGCCCGGTGATGTTCATCTACCAGGCCGCCTTCACCGAGCACGACTACGGGCTGGCCGCCGCGGCCTCCCTGCTGCTCGCGGTGCTGGGCGCCGCCCTGTCGTTCGTCATCACCTCGCTGGGCAACCGCTGGAAGGAGGCCTGAGCCATGGCCGTCGACACCGCCGCCCCGCCCCGCGCGGCGACGCCCCGGACGCCGGCCCGTGCCGTGCGCCCGCGCACCACCGGCACCTCCTGGTCCTCCCGGACCGCCGTCAACACCGTGCTGGCGATCGTCGCCCTCTACACCCTGATGCCGCTGAGCTGGCTGCTGCTCAACGCGACCAAGGACAACGGCGATCTGTTCGGCCGCCCCGGCTTCCGCCTCGGCGACTTCCACCTGTTCACCAACATCGCGGCGCTGTTCACGCACCAGGACGGCATCTTCGGCCGCTGGCTCGCCAACAGCCTGCTGTACTCGGGCGTCGGCGCCCTGGCCTCCACTCTGATCTCGCTGCTCGCCGGGTACGCGTTCGACAAGTACGCCTTCCTGGGCAAGGAGAAGCTGTACGGCCTGGTGCTGCTGGGCATCCTGGTGCCGCACACCGTGATCTCGCTGCCCATGTATCTGCTCGCCTCGGAGGCCGGCCTGGTCAACACCTACTGGGCGGTGCTGATACCCGGCCTGGTCAATCCGTTCGGCGTCTACCTGGCCCGGGTCTTCTCCGAGGCCTATGTGCCGCCGGAGACCCTGGAGGCGGCGCGGATGGACGGCGCGGGCGAACTGCGCACCTTCCGCGCGGTGGCCCTGCCCATGCTGTCCCCCGCCTTCGTGACCATCTTCCTGTTCACCTTCACCGCCAGCTGGAACAACTTCTTCCTGCCGCTGGTGATGCTCAACGACTCGTCCCTGTACCCGGTGGGCCTCGGCCTGTTCGGCTGGAACGCGGTGCTCCCGCAGGAGCCGCAGCTCTACGCCCTGGTGATCACGGGCTCGCTGCTGTCCGTCGTCCCGCTCGCCGTCGCCTTCCTGTCGCTGCAGCGCCACTGGCGCTCCGGCCTGACCGCGGGAGCCGTCAAATGACATCCCCCTCGCCCCGCCGCCCGCGCACCGTCCTCGCGATGGACGGGCCCGTCCGGGAGGCGCTGTTCGACGCGGCGGCCCTGGACCGGCTGACACGGGTCGCCGACACCGATCCGACGCTGGTCGTCGGGGACTTCGCCGACCCGGCCGCGGCCGACGCCCTCGCCGCGGCGGAGGCGCTGCTCACCGGCTGGGGCTGCCCGCCGCTCACCGAGCAGGCGCTGGCCCGGATGCCGAGGCTGCGCACGGTGGTGCACGCGGCCGGCTCGGTCAAGCACCACATCACCGACGCCTGCTGGGAGCGCGGTCTCACGGTCGCCTCGGCTGCCGACGCGAACGCGGTCCCGGTGGCCGAGTTCACGGTCGCCGCGATCCTGTTCTCCGGCAAGCGGGTCCTGCACGCGGCGCGGGTCTACCGGGAGCGGCGGTCCTGGGTGAGCCCGATCGAGGTGATCGGCGCGGGCGGCAACTACGGGCGCACGGTGGGCGTCGTCGGGGCGTCCCGGATCGGCCGCCGGGTGCTGGACCTGCTGCGGCCGTACGACCTGCGGGTCCTGCTGTACGACCCCTATGTGGACGCCGAGGAGGCGGCGCGGCTCGGTGCCCGCGCGGTGTCGCTGGAGACACTCGCGCGCTCCAGTGACATCGTGACGATCCACGCCCCGCAACTGCCCGAGACCCGGCATCTGTTCGACCGCGCCCGCCTGGCGCTCCTGCCGGACGGCGCCACGCTGATCAACACGGCCCGGGGCAGCCTGGTGGACACCGCCGCGCTCACCGCGGAGCTGGTCTGCGGCCGGCTGAACGCGGTGCTCGACGTCACCGACCCGGAGGTCCTGCCGCCCGACTCCCCGCTGTACGACCTGCCGAACGTGCTGCTCACGCCGCATGTGGCGGGCTCCCTCGGCAACGAGCTGCACCGGATGACGCAGGCCGCCCTGGACGAGCTGGAGCGGTACGCGCGCGGGCTGCCGTTCGTGTCCGGCGTGCGCGCGGAGGAGCTGGCCCGCTCGGCGTGAAAGACGACCCGGCTCAGGCGCCGGCCTCGACCCGGGCGCGGGCCGCCCGCTGTGGCCGGCCTCGACCCAGGCGCCGGCCGCCCGCTGCGGCCGGCCCGCGAACGGCGGCCCGCCGCCGCACAGTTCACCGATCGTGCGCCGTCGTCCGTACGCCGCCCGCCTCGCCGCCGGATCGCCCTCGGGGTGGCACGACGCCCCCGCTAGGCCAGCGGTGCGAGCAGCAGCGCGAGCGAGGTGCGCGCTCCCTCAAGGCGGGCGATGCGCTCCTCGATGCCCTCCAGCTGCTCGACGAGCAGCGGGGTCAGGCAGGGCTCGACCTCCGTGTCGCCGCCGCAGACGCAGTCCAGGACCTCGCGGATGACGCGGGTGGGCAGCCCGGCGTCGAGGAGGGTGCGGATGCGGCGCACGGTGCGGGGCGCGTCGGCGGCGTAGACGCGCTGGCCACCGGGGGTGCGCTCGGCGGCCAGCAGGCCCTGTTCCTCGTAGTAGCGCAGCAGCCGCACGCTCACACCGGTCTCGCGGGCCAGCTCCCCGATCCTCACACATCCCCCTGTGAAGCACGTCACATGACCTTGAACCTCACATCCATGTGAGCTCATAGCGTCACAGCCATGACGAACTCGACGGTATTCCGCATCGGTGGCGACCTCGGCGTACGGCGGATCGGCTACGGCGCGATGCGCCTGGCGGACGCCCCGCACGAGCGCGCCAGCCTGACCGCGCCCGTCTGGACCGCGCCCACCGACCGCGCCGAGGCGGTCGCCCTGCTGCGCGCGGCGGTCGGTCTGGGCGTGAACCTCTTCGACACCGCCGACGCCTACGCCCTCGGCGCGGGCGAGGAGTTGCTGGCCGAGGCGCTGCGCCCGCACCGCGACGAGGTGGTGATCGCGACCAAGGCGGGGGTGCTGCGGCCGAGCCCGGCGGAGTGGGTCACCCACGGCCATCCCGCCTATCTGCGCCAGCAGGCGGAGCTGAGCCTGCGCCGGCTGGGCACCGACCGCATCGACCTCCTCTATCTGCACCGGGTCGACCCCGACTATCCGCTCGCCGACCAGGTCGGTGCGCTGCGGCGGCTCCAGGAGGAGGGCAAGATCCGGCACATCGGGCTGTCCGAGGTGACGGTGGCGCAGATCGAGGAGGCCTCGCGGATCGCGCCGGTCGCGGCCGTGCAGAACCTGTACAACCTGGCCGAGCGCGGCCACGACCCGGTCGTCGACCACACCGCGGAGCGGGGCATCGCCTTCGTGCCGTACTTCCCGATCGCGGCGGGCGGGCACGCGGCGGACGACGGTCCGCTCGCCGGCGTCGCGAAGGAGCTGGGTGCCACCCGTTCGCAGACCGCGCTGGCGTGGCTGCTGCACCGTGCCCCGAACGTGGTGCCGATCCCCGGCACCTCGTCGCCGGAGCATCTTGCGGAGAACGCGGACGCGCTGCGTCTGACCCTCACCGGGGAGCAGTTCCGGCGGCTCGCGTGAACGGCGGCTCTCGGAACGGCGGCTCTCGGAACGGCGGCTGCCGTGAAGACGGCTACGGCCGCACGATCCCCTGGGCCCGTGCGGCCGCCAGCCACGCCGGGAACTCGCGCACCAGCCGGTCGTACAGCTCGGCGTCGGAGACCGCCCGCGGGTCCTCGCCCGCGTGGAAGAACCCGGCGTTGTCCACCACCCGCTTGCCCGGCACCGGCAGCTCGTCGAGCTTGCGCAGGAAGTCGAACTGCCTGCTGTGCGGATCACCGAAGCCGATGAACTGCCAGAACAGCGGCAGCTTGGACGCCTTGCACAGGTACCGCTCGGCGGCGAGCTTGTTGATCGGGCCGCCGTCGGTCTGGAAGACGACCAGGGCGGGGGCGGTGGCGCCGCTGTCGAGGTAGTGGTCGATGACGGCGTCCATGGCCAGGTGGTAGCTGGTCTTGCCCATGTGCCCGAGGCCCGCCGCGATCCGCTCGATCCGCCCCTGGTGGCCTTCGAGCGCGATGTCGGTGACGGCGTCGACGTCGGTGGAGAAGAACACCACCGGCACCCGGCCGTCGTCGTCGAGATGGGCGGAGAGCCCGAGCACCCGGTCGGCGAGCGCCTGCACACTGCCGTCCTTGTAGTACGGCTTCATGGACCCCGAGTAGTCGACGACCAGGTAGACCGCGGCCCGCCGGCCGTCCATGCCGTGCCTGGCGAGTGACACCCCGGCGCTCTTGTACAGGCTGACCAGCGCGGGCGCGGTCTGTTGAACCTTGCTGAGACTGATCGCGGCCATCTTCCGCCCCCCTTGTGATCACCACATCGGCTGCCGAGCGTACGGCACCTCCCGGCAGCCGGGCCCCGACTCTCCCTCGCAGCCCAGGCGTTCGTTATTTTGTTCGCCGCCGTCCCCACCGGCTCAGCCCGTCCCCAGACCCACCGAGGAGCCGGTCCATGGAACCCGAATCCACCGTCACGACCTGTTATCGCCATCCCAAGGTCGAGTGCTACGTCCGCTGCGTGCGCTGCGACCGCTACATCTGCCCCGACTGCATGCGCGAGGCCTCCGTCGGCCACCAGTGCCCGGAGTGCGTCAAGGAGGGCGCCCGGTCCGTCCGGCAGGCCAGGACGGTCGTCGGTGGCAAGGTGTCAGGGACGCCCGTCCTGACGTACGTCCTGGTGGCGCTGAACGTGCTGGCCTACCTGGTGCAGCTGGTGCGGCCGGAGTTCCAGGACCGGTTCGCGATGCTGGGCGCCCGGCTGGTGGGGCCGGACGGCGCCCTCTACGTCTTCCAGGAGCCGTACCCGGCGGGCTTCCAGGCCGAGGGCGTGGCCGGCGGGGAGTGGGAACGACTGCTCACCAGCGGGTTCCTGCATCTGGCGCCCACCGAGGGCACCTTCGGGATCGCCCACATCGTGATGAACATGGTCGCCCTGTGGCACCTCGGCCGGATGCTGGAGACCCAGCTCGGCCGGGCCCGCTATCTCGCCCTCTACCTGCTGGCGACGCTCGGCGGCTCGGTCGCCGAACTGCTCCTCGCCGAGCCGTCGGCCGTCTTCGTCGGCGCGTCCGGCGGGCTCTTCGGCCTCGGCGCCGCCCACTACGTCATGGCGCGGCGCTTCGGCGGCGACATGCGCGGCGTCAACCGCGACACCGCGCTGCTGCTGGCCTGGCTGCTGATCTCGGCCGGGCTCACCTCCTGGCAGGGGCACCTGGGCGGGCTGCTGGCGGGCGGCGCGGTGACCGCGGCGTACGCGTTCGTGCCCCGCGGGCCGCGCCGGACCCTGCTCCAGGCCACCGCCTGCACGGGGCTGCTGGTGCTGCTCCTGCTGCTCACCTACGGAAAGGTCAGCCAGCTGACCGGAGGGGCGATCTGACATGAGGCGCACCGGCTGTCTCTACCTCGCCGCCGTCCCCGTGCTCATCACGGCGGCGGCCTACTTCCTCGTCCCCGGCGACTCCTCCGAGGCGCCCGCCGCGAAGGACCCGGCGACCGTCTCCCAGCTGTCGCGGGAGGACGCCAAGGCCAAGGCCGAGTCCTCGGCGGCGGCCGAACGCGCCGCCGACGACAAGGTGATCGCCGGACTGCCGCCCGGTCTCGCCGCACCCGACAAGAAGGAACTCGCCCACCGCATCCTCTCCACCGCCGAGACCTCCACCCTCGACTGGCGCAGCTCCTACGGCTACATCGAGGACCTGGACGACGGCCAGGGCTACACCGCGGGCATCGCCGGGTTCTGCACCGGCACCCACGACCTGCTCGCCCTCGTCGAGCGCTACACCGAGGAACACCCCGGCAACGGGCTGGCCCGCTATCTGCCCGCCCTGCGCGAGGTCGACGGCACGGACTCCCACGAGGGCCTGGACCCCCGCTTCACCTCCGCCTGGCGGGCCGAGGCGAAGCTCCCCGCCTTCCAGCGCGCCCAGGTGCGCGAGCGCGACCGCGTCTACTTCGCCCCGGCGGTCCGCCTCGCCAAGCTCGACGGCCTCGGCACGCTCGGCCAGTTCATCTACTACGACGCCATGGTCCTGCACGGCCCGGACACCGACCCGAACGGCTTCTACGGCATGCGCGAGCAGGCCCTGCGCAAGGCCGACACCCCGGCCGCCGGCGGCGACGAGCGGGCGTACCTGAACGCCTTCCTGGACATCCGCCGCGACGCCATGCTGGCCAGGAAGTCCACGGCCGACACCTCCCGCATCGACACGGCCCAGCGCCGCTTCCTGAACGCCGGGAACCTGGAGCTGCGGACACCGCTGGAGTGGTCCATGTACGGGGAGACGTACCGGGTGCCGTAGCCACCCGCTGAACATGGCGACGGCGCCTGCCCCATCGTCCGGTCGGGGACTGGGGCAGGCGCCGTCTGTGTTCCGTACGCCGTTGTACGGGACGTTCTGTGCGGACCGTCAGACCATCAGGGCGCGGTCCGTCGGGCGGATCGGGGCCGGCAGGTCGCTGGCTCCGGTGAGGAAGCGGTCCACGCCGCGGGCGGCGGAGCGGCCCTCGGCGATCGCCCACACGATGAGCGACTGGCCGCGGCCCGCGTCACCGGCGACGAACACGCCCGGCACGTTGGTCTGCCAGTCGGCGTCGCGAGCGATGTTACCCCGCTCGTCGAGGTCGAGGCCGAACTGCTCCACCAGGCCGTTCTCGCGGTCGGTCCCCGTGAAGCCCATCGCCAGCGTCACCAGCTGGGCGGGGATCTTGCGCTCGGTGCCCGGCTTCGGCGTCAGCCTGCCCTCGACGAACTCCACCTCGGTGAGGTGCAGCCACTGGACGTTGCCGTCCTCGTCGCCCTCGAAGTGGGTGGTGGAGACGGAGTAGACCCGCTCACCGCCCTCCTCGTGCGCGGAGGTCACCTTGTAGAGCATCGGGAAGGTCGGCCAGGGCTGCGAGACCCCGTTCCGCTCCTCGTTCGGGCGGGGCATGATCTCCAGCTGGGTCACGGACGCCGCGCCCTGGCGGTGGGCGGTGCCGACGCAGTCCGCGCCGGTGTCGCCGCCGCCGATGACCACGACGTGCTTGCCCTCGGCGGAGATCGGGGGCGCCACGAAGTCGCCCTCCTGGACCTTGTTGGCCAGCGGCAGGTACTCCATGGCCTGGTAGACGCCCTTGAGCTCGCGTCCCGGCACCGGCAGGTCGCGGGCCGTGGTCGCGCCGACGGCCAGGACGACCGCGTCGTAGCGCTTCTTCAGGTCCGTGGCCTTCAGGTCGCGGCCGATCTCGACACCGGTACGGAAGCGGGTGCCCTCCGCGCGCATCTGCTCGATACGGCGGTTGATGTGCCGCTTCTCCATCTTGAACTCGGGGATGCCGTAGCGGAGGAGGCCTCCGATGCGGTCCGCGCGCTCGTAGACGGCGACGGTGTGACCGGCCCGGGTGAGCTGCTGGGCGGCGGCCAGGCCGGCCGGGCCCGAGCCGACGACCGCGACGGTCTTGCCGGACAGGCGCTCGGGGATCTGCGGGGCGACGTCCCCGGTCTCCCACGCCTTGTCGATGATCGAGACCTCGACGTTCTTGATGGTGACCGGCGGCTGGTTGATGCCGAGCACACACGCCGACTCACAGGGTGCCGGGCAGAGGCGGCCGGTGAACTCCGGGAAGTTGTTGGTGGCGTGCAGTCGCTCCTGCGCCGCCGCCCAGTCCTCGCGGTAGGCGTAGTCGTTCCACTCGGGGATCAGGTTCCCCAGCGGACAGCCGTTGTGGCAGAACGGGATGCCGCAGTCCATGCACCGGCTGGCCTGCTTGCTGATGATCGGCAGCAGCGAGCCGGGGACGTAGACCTCGTTCCAGTCCTTGACGCGCTCCTCGACGGGGCGGGACTTGGCGACCTCGCGGCCGTGGTTCAAAAAGCCCTTCGGGTCAGCCATTGATCGCCGCCTCCATCATCTTCTCGGTGATCTCGGACTCGGAGAGACCGTCTCGCTCGGCGGCGTCCTTGGCGGCGAGCACTGCCTTGTACGTGCTGGGAATGATCTTGCTGAAGCGCTCCGCGGCACTGTCCCACTCGGCGAGCAGCTTCTCGGCGACGGTCGAGCCCGTCTCCTCGTGGTGGCGGCGCACCACGTCGTGCAGCCACTGCTTGTCCGCGTCGTCGAGGGCCTCGATGGAACCGACGTTGCCGGCGTTGACGTTGTCGCGGTTCAGGTCGATGACGTAGGCGACACCGCCGGACATGCCGGCCGCGAAGTTCCGCCCGGTCTCGCCGAGCACCACCGCGTGACCGCCGGTCATGTACTCGCAGCCGTGGTCGCCCACGCCCTCGGAGACCACCAGCGCGCCGGAGTTGCGGACGCAGAACCGCTCACCGGTACGGCCGCGCAGGAACAGCTCGCCGCCGGTCGCGCCGTAGGCGATGGTGTTGCCCGCGATCGTCGAGTACTCGGCGAGGTGGTCGGCGCCGCGGTCCGGGCGGACCACGATCCGGCCGCCGGACAGGCCCTTGCCGACGTAGTCGTTGGCGTCGCCCTCCAGGCGCAGCGTGACACCGCGCGGGACGAAGGCGCCGAACGACTGGCCGGCGGAGCCGGTGAAGGTGATGTCGATGGTGTCGTCGGGCAGGCCCGCGCCACCGAACTTCTTCGTCACCTCGTGGCCGAGCATGGTGCCGACCGTGCGGTTGATGTTGCGGATCGCGACCTGGGCGCGCACCGGCTGGGCGTCGGTGGCGGAGTTCGCGGCGAGCGCGTCGGCGGCGAGCTTGATCAGCTCGTTGTCGAGCGCCTTCTCCAGGCCGTGGTCCTGCGCGATCAGGGCGTGGCGGACCGCGCCCTCGGGCAGCTCGGGCACGTGGAACAGCGGGGCCAGGTCCAGGCCCTGGGCCTTCCAGTGGCTCACCGCGCGGGTGACGTCGAGGATCTCGGCGTGGCCGACGGCCTCCTCGATGGAGCGGAAGCCCAGCTCGGCCAGGAGCTCGCGGACCTCCTGCGCGATGAACTCGAAGAAGTTGACGACGTACTCGGCCTTGCCGGAGAAGCGGTCGCGCAGCGTCGGGTTCTGGGTGGCGATGCCGACCGGGCAGGTGTCCAGGTGGCAGACGCGCATCATGACGCAGCCGGAGACGACGAGCGGCGCGGTCGCGAAACCGAACTCCTCGGCGCCGAGCAGCGCGGCGATGATGACGTCGCGGCCGGTCTTCAGCTGGCCGTCGGTCTGTACGACGATGCGGTCGCGCAGGCCGTTGAGCAGCAGGGTCTGCTGGGTCTCGGCGAGGCCGAGCTCCCAGGGGCCGCCCGCGTGCTTGAGCGAGGTGAGCGGGGAGGCGCCGGTGCCGCCGTCGTGGCCGGAGATCAGCACCACGTCCGCGTGCGCCTTGGACACACCCGCGGCGACCGTGCCGACACCGACCTCGGAGACCAGCTTGACGTGAATCCGCGCCTGCGGGTTCGCGTTCTTCAGGTCGTGGATCAGCTGGGCGAGGTCCTCGATGGAGTAGATGTCGTGGTGCGGCGGCGGAGAGATCAGGCCGACACCCGGCGTCGAGTGACGGGTCTTGGCGACCCAGGGGTAGACCTTGTGACCGGGCAGCTGGCCGCCCTCGCCGGGCTTGGCGCCCTGGGCCATCTTGATCTGGATGTCGTCCGCGTTGACCAGGTACTCGGAGGTCACGCCGAACCGGCCGGAGGCCACCTGCTTGATCGAGGAGCGGCGCGCCGGGTCGTACAGGCGCTCCGGGTCCTCGCCGCCCTCACCGGTGTTGGACTTGCCGCCCAGCCGGTTCATGGCGATCGCGAGGGTCTCGTGCGCCTCCTTGGAGATGGAGCCGTACGACATGGCGCCGGTGGAGAAGCGCTTGACGATCTCGGAGACCGGCTCGACCTCGTCGATGGAGATCGGCGCGCGGTCCGAGGTGAAGCCGAACAGGCCGCGCAGCGTCATCAGGCGCTCGGACTGCTCGTTCACGCGCTCGGTGTACTTCTTGAAGATGTCGTACCGGCCGGTGCGCGTGGAGTGCTGGAGGCGGAAGACCGTCTCCGGGTCGAACAGGTGCGGCTCGCCCTCGCGGCGCCACTGGTACTCGCCGCCGATCTCCAGCGCGCGGTGCGCGGGAGCGATGCCGGAGGCCGGGTAGGCCTTGGCGTGGCGGGCGGCGACCTCCTTGGCGATGACGTCGATGCCGACGCCGCCGATCTTGGTGGCGGTGCCGTTGAAGTACTTCTCGACGAAGGCGGTGTCGAGGCCGACGGCCTCGAAGACCTGGGCGCCGCGGTAGGAGGCGACGGTCGAGATGCCCATCTTGGACATGACCTTCAGCACGCCCTTGCCGAGGGCGTAGATCAGGTTGCGGATGGCCTGCTCGGGCTCGATGCCGGGCAGGAAGGTGCCCGCGCGGACCAGGTCCTCGACCGACTCCATGGCCAGGTACGGGTTGACCGCGGCGGCGCCGTAGCCGATGAGCAGGGCGACGTGGTGGACCTCGCGGACGTCGCCGGCCTCGACCAGCAGGCCCACCTCGGTGCGCTGCTTGGTGCGGATGAGGTGGTGGTGGACGGCCGCGGTGAGCAGCAGCGACGGGATCGGCGCGTGCTCGGCGTCGGAGTGGCGGTCCGACAGGACGATCAGGCGGGCGCCGTTGGCGATGGCGGCGTCGGCCTCGGCGCAGATCTCCTCAATGCGCGCGGCGAGGGCGTCACCGCCGCCGGAGACCCGGTAGAGACCGGAGAGGGTGGCGGCCTTCATCCCCGGCATGTCGCCGTCGGCGTTGATGTGGATGAGCTTGGCCAGCTCGTCGTTGTCGATCACCGGGAAGGGCAGCACGACGGACCGGCAGGACGCGGCGGTCGGGTCGAGCAGGTTGCCCTGCGGGCCCAGCGAGGAGCGCAGCGAGGTGACCAGCTCTTCACGGATGGCGTCCAGCGGCGGGTTGGTGACCTGCGCGAACAGCTGGGTGAAGTAGTCGAAGAGCAGCCGGGGGCGCTCGGAGAGGGCGGCGATCGGCGAGTCGGTGCCCATCGAGCCGATCGGCTCGGCGCCGGCCTTGGCCATGGGGGCCAGGATGACGCGCAGCTCCTCCTCGGTGTAGCCGAAGGTCTGCTGACGGCGGGTGACCGAGGCGTGGGTGTGCACGATGTGCTCACGCTCGGGCAGGTCGCTCAGCTCGATCTCGCCGGCTTCCAGCCACTCGGCGTAGGGCGCCTCGGCGGCGAGCTGCGCCTTGATCTCGTCGTCCTCGATGATGCGGTGCTCGGCGGTGTCGACGAGGAACATCTTGCCGGGCTGGAGGCGGCCCTTGCGGACGACCTTGGCGGGGTCGATGTCGAGGACGCCGACCTCGGAGCCGAGGACGACGAGGCCCTCGTCGGTGACCCAGTAGCGGCCGGGGCGCAGACCGTTGCGGTCGAGCACGGCGCCGACCTGGGTGCCGTCGGTGAAGGTGACGCAGGCGGGGCCGTCCCAGGGCTCCATCATCGTGGAGTGGAACTGGTAGAAGGCGCGCCGGGCGGGCTCCATGGAGTCGTGGTTCTCCCACGCCTCCGGGATCATCATCAGCACGGAGTGCGGCAGCGAACGGCCGCCGAGGTGCAGCAGTTCCAGGACCTCGTCGAAGGAGGCGGAGTCGGAGGCGTCCGGGGTACAGATCGGGAAGATCCGCTCCAGGGCCTTGTCGCCGGCGCCGAACAGGTCGGAGGCCAGCTGGGACTCGCGGGCCACCATCCAGTTGCGGTTGCCCTTGACGGTGTTGATCTCACCGTTGTGCGCGACGAAGCGGTACGGGTGTGCGAGCGGCCACGACGGGAAGGTGTTCGTGGAGAACCGGGAGTGCACGAGCGCGATCGCGGAGGCGAAGCGGCGGTCGGACAGGTCCGGGAAGAAGGGCTCCAGCTGGCCGGTGGTCAGCATGCCCTTGTAGACGATGGTCCGCGCGGACAGCGAGGGGAAGTAGACGCCGACCTCGCGTTCGGCGCGCTTGCGCAGCACGAACGCCTTGCGGTCGAGGACGATGCCCGTCGACGTGCCGTCGGTGACGAAGATCTGGCGGAACACCGGCATCGTGGAGCGGGCGGTGGCGCCGAGCAGTTCCGGGGCGACCGGGACCTCACGCCAGCCGAGGACCTCCAGGCCCTCCTCGCCGGCGATCGTCTCGATGTGTGAGACGGCGTCGGCGGTGCCGTCCTCCGGCAGGAAGGCGATGCCGACGGCGTAGGCGCCGGCCTCGGGCAGCTGGAATCCGGCCACCTCACGGAAGAAGGCGTCGGGCACCTGGGACAGGATTCCCGCGCCGTCGCCGGAGTCCGGCTCGGAACCGGTGGCACCGCGGTGCTCGAGGTTGCGCAGAACGGTGAGGGCCTGGTCGACCAGCGTATGAGACGCCTCGCCGGTGAGGGTGGCGACGAAGCCGACGCCGCAGGCGTCGTGCTCGTTGCGGGGGTCGTACATACCCTGCGCAGCAGGGCGAGCATCCATGAAGGACCAGTTCTGGCCATTCGCGGAGTGCTGGGACGGCTGGCGCGGCGTACGCATCGGCTCTCCCGTCGTCGTCATGTGGCGTGTGCAATTGCCGAGGGACGACGTTGGCCCTCTGCGTGAGCGCAAAATTTCGTGCAGGTTACATGATGGAGCGGTTCTCGGGAACCGGATACTCCGTTCCAGCATGCGGACGCCGCAGTTACGGCGGGTGCCGCGCTCGGCGGCGAAGTATGAGGGGTTCGCTACGGACAGATCGGTGTCCGGCGGCCCTGGGCCGGGGGGAGCAGCGTCGCCCACCCCGCGGCGCGCCACAGGCCTCATTGCCCGCAGCGCTTACGGCTCATGCCCCGTGGTTAAGCGTTCGAAACCAGCGGGTAACGGCTACTTATGCGGCCCAACGCATAAGTTCCAGTCGCGCTATCCTACGGCCACTCCGAACAGCATGCCCAGGGCGTACGTCACACCGGCGGCGGCACCACCCAGGGCAAGCTGGCGCAAACCGCTGAACCACCAGCTGCGCGCGGTCACCTTGGCCACCACCGCACCGCACAGGAACAGCCCCAGCAGCGCCAGCAGCACGGCCGGCCACAGCGCGCTCGCGCCCAGCAGATACGGCAGCACCGGCAGCAGCGCGCCCAGCGCGAAGGAGCCGAAGCTCGACACCGCGGCGACGGTCGGCGACGGCAGGTCACCGGGGTCGATGCCCAGTTCCTCGCGGGCGTGGATCTCCAGGGCCTGCTCGGGATCCTTCGACAGCTGCCGCGCCACCTCACGGGCCAGCCCCGGCTCGACCCCCCTCGCCTCGTAGAGGGCGGCCAGCTCGGCCTCCTCGTCCTTCGGGTGCTTGCGCAGCTCGCGGCGCTCCACGTCCAGCTCCGCCTCGACCAGCTCGCGCTGGGAGGCCACCGACGTGTACTCGCCGGCCGCCATGGAGAAGGCGCCGGCGGCGAGGCCCGCCAGCCCGCTCAGCACCACCGTGTGCTGACCGGCGGCGCCGCCCGCCACACCGGTCATCAGGGCGAGGTTGGAGACCAGGCCGTCCATCGCGCCGAACACGGCGGGGCGCAGCCAGCCGCCGTTCACATCCCGGTGCGTGTGGTTGTCACGGTGCGCCTCGTGCAGCGGCGCCTCGGTCTCGATGATGGCCATAAGGGGTCCCCCAGAAGAGCTTCTTTGGACTGCTTCTACTTTTCGACAACAGCCAGAGTACGTCTCCACATTCCCGCCCGCCAGCAAGGAAAGGCTGGGCTAACCTGCGGCTTTACCTTTTTTCGCTCATCCGTGCGAGGTACTGCACAGATGTCGACCGGGTGACGCTGCGGTCCGTGAGGCTGCGCCGGACGCCGCACCGGGGACAGTTCCGGCAAAGGGCTCCGCGCCGTCGTCGGCGCTCCTGAGAGGAGAGGCCCGTATGGCATCGATCGCCTGCATTCCCTCCGTCCCGGCGCCCGAGGACGCCGCCGAACTCCGCGGACGGGCACGCGGCGCACTGCTCGGCCTCGCCGTCGGCGACGCCCTGGGCGCCCCCGCCGAGAACCTGAAGCCGTCCGAGATCCGCGCCCGCTGGGGCCGCATCACCGGATACGTCAGCGAGAAGCCCTCCGGCACGGACGACACCGAGTACGCGATCTTCTCCGGCCTGCTGCTCGCCCGGCACGGCTCCGCGCTCACCCCCGCCCATGTCGAGGCCGCCTGGCACGAGTGGATCGCCGACCGCGCCGAGGGCCCCTTCCGGGGTGCCGGGTTCAGCGAGCGCGGCACCCTGGAGAACCTGCGCCGGGGCCTGGCCGCCCCCATCTCCGCCCAGCACCGGCACGCCTGGAGCGACGGCCTCGCCATGCGCGCGGCCCCCTTCGGCGTCTTCGCCGCGGGCCGCCCGGCCGAGGCCGCCCGCCTGGTCGCGATCGACGGCTCGGTCAGCCACGACGGCGAGGGCATCTACGGCGGCCAGGCGGTCGCGGCGGGAGTGGCGGCCGCGATGGCGGGCGCGCCGGTCGCCGCCGTCGTCGCCTCGGCGCTCGCCGTGGTCCCCGACGACTCCTGGACCGCCCGTTCGCTGCGCCGGGCGGCGGCGGTGGCCCACCACGGCGAGCGGGCGGTCCGCTCCGCGGTCGTCATCGGCGGCTACCCCTGGACCGACCTGGCCCCCGAGGCGGTGGCGCTGGCCTTCGGCGCGTACGCCGCCGCCGACGGCGACTTCAAGGAGGCGGTGCTGACGGCCGTCAACATGGGCCGCGACGCCGACACCACCGCCGCCGTCGCGGGCGCCCTGGCCGGCGCCACCCAGGGCGCCTCGGCGATCCCCGCCGACTGGGCGGCGGCCATCGGCCCGGCGCGCGGCAGCTGCCTGCCCTCGATGGCCGGCCACCACATCCTGGACGTGGCGGACCTGCTGACCCCGCACGCGACGGAGGTGCGGGCATGACCCCACCGGCCCCCTGGGACGAGACCCCGACCGTCCCGGACCACCTCCCACCCCTGACACCCCCGGCCCCGGCGGACGCGGCCCCCGCGGACGCGGCCCCCGCGGACGCGGCCCCCGCGGACGCGGAACAAGCCCTGCTGACACCCCCGGCACCGGCGGACACCGCCCAAGCCCCGCTGACCCCACCGGCACCCGCGGACACCGCCCAGGCCCTGCTCACCCCTCCGGCACCCGCGGACATCGCCCAGGCCCTGCTCACCCCACCGCCACTCGCACCGGCACCGGCAGACGGAGATCAGCCTCTCCAACCCCCACCCCCACCCCCACCCGCCGACGGCGAGAACCCCGCACCGGGGCCACCCGCATCCGGCATCGAACCCCGCACGGGCGGTGCGGGTGGGAAACACCTCCCGGCCGAAGGCGAAGCCGAGGCCGCCCCGCCCCGCCCCGCAGCGCCCCACCGCGCAGCGACCCGCGTCGAGGGCCTGCTCCTCGGCCTCGCCGCAGGCGACGCCGCCGGCTGGCCCGCCGCGCGCCACCGCGCCGCCCGGATGCCCGAGTGGACCCGCCGCCTCACCCGCGAGCTGGACACCTTCGCCGAGCACAACGCCACGACGACCCTCCCCGTCCCCATCGCCCTGAACCAGCCCCCGGAACCCCTCCGCCTGGGTCCCTCCGACGACGCCGAGTGGGCGGCGTTCGCCGCGGAGGCGGTGCTGCTGGCCGGCGACGACAGCGTCCTCGGCGACCTGAGCCGGGACCGCCGGATGCGCGCGGCGATCGACCTGACCTGGAACGCGGTCGCCGGCGAGGTCGCGGCGGCAGCCGAACGCGCCCCCGAGATCGAGTCCGCCGTGCTCCCGCTGCGCGCCCGTATCTCCGTACGGGCCGGTCTGGGCAATCTCGCCGCCGGTCTGCGCCCGCCCGCCACCGGCCACGACAACCCGCACTACTTCGACGACGCGGCCTGCGTCCGCGCCTGCGTCCTGGCCGTGGCGTACTCCGGCGACCCACGCGGCGCCGCCGACCTCGCCGAGTTCGACGCCCGCTACACCCAGGACGGCGACGGCGTGCACGGCGCCCGCGCGATGGCGGCGGCGGTGGCGCTGGCGCTGTCCGGCGCCGACGCGCGGGCGTGCGCCACGGCCGCGCTCGCCGAGCTGCCCGCGGAGACGGAGATCGGCCGCAACGCCCGGCACGCGCTTCGGCTGGCGGAGCGGGCGGAGAGCGCGTTCGCGCTGATCCCGCTGCTGGAGCACGAGATCGTCGACCACGTCTACAGCTACGGCATCGCCGCCGCCGAGACCGTCCCGGTGGCGCTGGCGCTCGCTGTCGCCGCGCACGGCGAGGTCGCCGAGGCGATCCCGGCGGCGGCCTGTCTGTCCCGGGTCGCCGACTCGGCGCCGGCGCTGGTGGGCGCCCTGACCGGCGCGCTCGGCGGCGGCGCGGCGATCCCGGCGTCCTGGCGGGACGCCTGCCGCACCCTCCCCGGCTGTGTCCTGCCCCGGCTCACCGACACCGACCTGGTGGAACTCGCCGGACTCCTGGAAGCCACACAACCGGCCCCACCAGGAGGATGATTCGGGGCATGACGCCCAAAGGAGAAGAAAGCCGAGCGGAGTCCCTGGCCGAACGGATCACCGGCGCACTGGTCGGCGCCGCCGTCGGCGACGCCCTCGGCGGCCCCGTGGAGGGCTACTCCCCCGACCAGATCCTCGAACGCCACGGCGGCCGCGTGCACGGTGTCGTCGGCCCCTGGAACGGCGACGACTGGCGCACCGCCCGCCCCATCGCCCCGTACCACAAGGGCGACGGCCACGTCACCGACGACACCTTGCTGACCCACGCCCTGGTCCGGGTCTACGCGAAGGTCCGCGACCATCTGGACGCCTACGCGATCGCCGACCACCTGGTGCCGGATCTGATGACGACCCCGCGCTGGATCCCCGAACTGGAGGCGGAGGCGCTGCCGTTGCACCGCGTCTTCCTCGCGGAGAAGTGGCTCGTCGCACGGATCCACTACGGCCACGTCGACCCCCGCGAGGCCGGCGTCGGCAACATCGTCAACTGCGGTGCCGCGATGTACATGGCCCCGGTCGGCCTGGTCAACGCGGCGAACCCGGAAGGCGCGTACGCCGAGGCGCTGGACGTCGCGGGCGCCCACCAGTCGTCGTACGGCCGGGAGGCGGCCGGGGTCTTCGCGGCGGCGGTGGCCGCGGCCTGCGCCCCGGACGCCACCCCGGACACCGTGGTCGACACCTGTCTGTCGCTGGCGAAGGACGGCACCCGGACGGCGATCGAGCGGGTCCGCGAGACCGCCGCCCGCCACTCGGACTTCGAGTCGGCCCTGGTGCCGCTGCGCGAGGCGGTGGCCCCGTACGACACGGTGGGCCCCGACTACCGCGCCCCCTCGCTGGGCGCCCGCCGCCCGTCCCGGCTGCACGCCATCGAGGAACTGCCCGTCGCCCTCGGCATGCTGCTGGTCGCCCGCGGCGACTACCGGCACGCGGTCCTCGGCTCGGTCAACTACGGCCGGGACTGCGACTCCATCGCCACGATGGCCGGCGCGCTCGCCGGCGCCCTCGGCTCCCCGGTCCCTGAGGACTGGGCGAAGACGGTCGCCGAGGCCAGCCGCCTGGACCTGCACGAACCGGCCCGCGCCCTCACCGAGGTGGCCCGGGAGATCTTCGCCCGGGACGTACGCCGCCGCCGCGCCCACGAGCGGGCGTTCACCGCGCTGGGAGGCGCCGGATGCTCCGACTGACCTGGGTCCAGCCCGAGGACCTGCTCGGCCACGAACTGCGCCAGGCCGTCCAGGACGGCCGCGAGCCGTCGGCGATCGCCGAACGCTGGAAGGCGGCGGGCGGCTGCGAGGCCCCGGTCCGCGCGGGCGCGTCCCCCGAACCGGCCTCGCGCTATCTGCGCCTGCTGGCGGAGGATCTGCTGGACGAACTGGCCGACCTGCCCAGCAGGCTGGCCGAACACGAGCCGACGGACCTGGCGCGGATCGTCTCCCTGTGCCCGCAGTGGCCGTCCGCCCCGCCCGCGGCCCCCGCTCCCCCGGCCGGCCTGCTGCCCCGGCTGCACGCCGCCTGGCTGGGCCGGGCCGTCGGCTGTCTGCTCGGCAAACCCGTGGAGAAGCTGCCCCTGGACGGCATCCGCCTCCTCGCCCACGCCACCGGCAACTGGCCGCTCACCACGTACTTCACCGCCCGCGGCCTGCCCGCCGACCTCGCCGCGAAGTACCCGTGGAACCGCCGCTCGGCCACCACCTCGCTCGCCGAGAACATCGACGGCATGCCCGAGGACGACGACCTCAACTACCCGCTGCTCAACCTGCTCCTGCTCAGCCGCCACGGCCGGCACTTCACCACCGTCGACGTCGCCGCCCTCTGGCTGGCCGAACTGCCCGCGGGCCGCGCCTTCACCGCCGAGCGCATCGCCTACCGCAACCTCCTGTCCGGCCTGGAGCCGCCGCGCGCGGCCCGCCACCGCAACCCCTTCCGCGAATGGATCGGCGCGCTGATCCGCGCCGACGTGCACGGCTGGACCAACCCGGGCGACCCGGCGGCCGCCGCGTCCCAGGCGTACCGCGACGCCACCCTGACCCACACCGCCAACGGCGTCTACGCGGCCATGTTCACGGCGGCCGTCATCGCCGGCGCCGCGACCGGGACGCACGACGTGCACGCCTGTCTGCGCACCGGTCTCTCCGTCGTCCCGCCGCGCTCCCGCCTCGCCGAGGCCGTCCGGCACGCCATCCGGCTGGCCGAACAGACTCCCGACTTCGACGCGGTCGTGGACGAACTCCACTCCGTCCACGCCACTTGTCACTGGGTGCACGCCGTCCCCAACACCGCCCTGATCGCCGCCGCCCTCACCCACGCCGACGGCGACTTCTCGGGCTCCATCTGCCGCGCCGTCTCCGGAGGCTGGGACACCGACTCCAACGGCGCCACGGCCGGCAGCGTCGCCGGCCTGCTCGCCGGCGGCCCGGAGGCGCTGCCCGAGCGGTGGACGGCCCCGCTGAAGAACCGCCTGGCCACCTCCCTCGCCGGCTTCGACGGTTCCGGCTTCGACACCCTGGCCCAGCTCACCCTCCAGGAGGCAACCCGCCCATGACCGACATCGCCGTCCTCGGCAGTACGAACATGGATCTCGTCGCCTACGTCGAGAAGGCCCCGCAGCGCGGTGAGACCGTGACGGGACGGGAGTTCCGCACGATCCCCGGCGGCAAGGGCGCCAACCAGGCCATCGCCGCGGCCCGCGCCGGGGCCACCGTCTCGATGATCGGCGCCGTCGGCAACGACGGCTTCGGCACCCGGCTGCGCTCCACCCTCGAACACTCCGGAGTCGACACCGACCACCTGCGCACCAACGAGGGCCCGTCCGGCACCGCCCACATCGTCGTGGACGACGAGGGCGGCAACGCGATCGTGGTGATCCCCGGCGCCAACGGCACCGTCGACCACCTGGCCCCCGGCGACGAGAGCGTGATCGCCTCCGCCGACGCGCTCCTGCTCCAGCTGGAGATCCCGCCGGCCGGGGTCGTCGCCGGAGCGGAGGCGGCCCGCGCGCACGGCGTGCGCACCGTCCTCACCCCGGCCCCGGCCCGCCCTCTGCCACCCGAACTGCTGGCCGCCATCGACCTGTTGGTGCCCAACGAGCACGAGGCCGCCGCACTCACCGGCATCACCGACCCACGGGAGGCGGCCACCGCGCTGCTCGACCGGGTGCCCGAGGTGGTGATCACCCTGGGCGCGGCGGGCAGCCTCTACGCCGCCCGCGGCAGCGAACCCCTCGTGGTCCCCGCCCCGCGGGTCACCGCCGTCGACACCACCGGCGCCGGCGACACCTTCGTCGGCGCCCTCGCCGTCGCGCTCGGCGAGGGCCGCCCGATGCCGGAGGCGCTGCGCTGGGCCGGCGCGGCGGCCGCCCTGTCCGTGCAGCGTGAGGGCGCGTCGGCCTCGATGCCCACCCGCCCGGAGATCGAGGCGCGGTTCACCTCATGACCAAGGCACCCCTCGACCCGGCACCCTTCGACCCGGCACCGCTCGACCGGGCACCCCTCGACCCGGCACCCCTCGACCGGGCACCGCTCGGCCCGGCACCGCTGGCCGGTCTGCGCGTCCTCGACCTCGCCACCCTCTTCGCCGGTCCGCTCGCCGCCACCATGCTCGGCGACTTCGGCGCGGAGGTCGTGAAGGTGGAACACCCCACCCGGCCCGACCCCTCCCGCGGCCACGGCCCGTCGAAGGACGGGGTGGGCCTGTGGTGGAAGCTCCTCGGCCGCAACAAGCGCACCATCACCCTCGACCTGTCCAAGCCCGGCGGCCGTGACACCCTGCTGCGCCTGGCCGCCACCGCCGACGTCGTCGTGGAGAACTTCCGCCCCGGCACCCTGGAGAAGTGGGACCTGGGCTGGCCGGAGCTGTCCGCCGCGAACCCGCGGCTGGTGCTGGCCCGGGTCACCGGCTTCGGCCAGTTCGGCCCGTACGCCCGCCGCCCCGGTTTCGGCACCCTCGCCGAGGCGATGAGCGGTTTCGCCGCGATCACCGGCGAACCGGAGGCGCCGCCGACGCTCCCGCCGTTCGGCCTCGCGGACTCCATCGCCGGGCTGGCGACGGCGTACGCCGTGATGACCGCGCTCGCCGCCCGCGAGCGGACCGGTGAGGGCCAGGTGGTCGACATGGCGATCATCGAGCCGATCCTGACCGTCCTCGGCCCGCATCCGCTCTGGTACGACCAGCTGGGCCACGTCCAGCCGCGCACCGGCAACCGCTCCCAGAACAACGCCCCGCGCAACACCTACCGCACCGCGGACGGCACCTGGGTCGCGGTCTCCACCTCCGCCCAGTCGGTCGCCGAGCGGGTGATGCGGCTGGTGGGCCGCCCCGACCTGATCGAGGAACCGTGGTTCGCCACCGGCGCCGACCGCGCCCGCCACACCGACGTCCTCGACGCGGCGGTCGGCTCCTGGATCCTGCGGCACACCCGCGCCGAGGTCCTGGAGGCCTTCGAGAAGGCGGAGGCAGCCGTCGCCCCGATCCAGGACGTACGCGATGTGATGACCGACCCGCAGTACGCCGCCCTCGACACCGTCACCACCGTCGACGACCCCGAACTGGGCCCGCTGCGCATGCAGAACGTCCTCTTCCGGCTCTCCGCGACCCCCGGCGCGATCCGCTGGGCCGGCCGCCCGCACGGCGCGGACACCGACACCGTCCTCACCGAACTCGGCCTGACCGCCGAGGAGCTGACGGCACTGCGCTCGGAAGGCGCGCTGTGATCCCGCTGACCTGGCTGTACGCCCCCGGCGACCATCCCAGGACCGTCGCCAAGGCCCTCACCAGCGGGGCCGACGTGGTGATCGTCGACCTGGAGGACGCGGTCGCCCCCGACCGCAAGGAGTACGCCCGCGCGGCCACCGCCGAACTCCTCACCGAGCCGCAGCCGGTCCCGGTCCACGTCCGGATCAACGCCCTGGACGGCCCGCTCGCGGCGGCCGACCTCCGGGCGATGGCCGGTCTGCCCGGGGTGGCCGGGCTGCGGCTGCCGAAGGTGACCTCGGCGCGGCAGATCGTCCGGATCGCCGAGCACACCGCACCCGCCGACAGCGGCTCCCCCGCCCTGTACGCCCTGCTGGAATCCGCCCTCGGCATCGAGAACGCCTACGCCATCGCCGCCGCCCACCCGGCCCTGCGCGGTATCTCCCTCGGCGAGGCCGACCTCCGGTCCGACCTCGGGGTACGGGACGACGCGGGTCTCGCCTGGCCGCGCTCCCGCGTGATCGTCGCCGCCCGCGCGGCCGGGCTGCCGCCGCCGGCCCAGTCGGTCCACCCCGACACCCGGGACCTGAAGGGCCTGGCCGCCTCCTGCGCCCACGGGCGCGGCCTCGGTTTCCTGGGCCGCGCCGCCATCCATCCCCGCCAACTGCCCATCATCGAGCGGTCCTACCTCCCCACCCCGGAGGAGATCGAGCAGGCGGAGACGGTGGTGAAGGCGGCTGCCCTGGAGCGGGGCGCGCAGGCCCTGGAGGACGGCACCTTCATCGACGCGGCGGTGGTGGTGGCCGCCCAGCGGACCCTGTCCCTGGCCCGCCGCCGCTGACCTCTCGCCCTCCACACGCCGAGGGCGCCCGGAAGATCTCCGGGCGCCCTCGGCGGCACAGGAAGCGCGTCAGCCCTTCTCGTCAGCCCTTCTTGGCGGACTCGGCCCCGTCCACGACGTCCTCGTCCACCGCCCCGGACCCGCCGGACCCGCCGGAACCCTCGGCGTCACGGGAGCCCTCGGCGTCACGGGAGCCCTCGGCGTCACGGGAGCCCTCGGAATCAGGGGAGCCCTCGGAGCCCTCGGCGTCACCGGAGTCCTCGGCCTTCGCCGCGTCCCCGGTCTTCTCGGCGCTGCCGGCGTCCCCGGTCTTGTCCGTGTCCTCGGCGTCACCGTCGTCCGTCTTGGCCGCGGCCTCGTCGCCGCCGTCCGACGGCTGGGCGCCCGGCTCCACCACGTCCTCGCGGCCGGGCCGCTTCTTCGCCGACACCACGATGTAGACCACCGCGAGCAGGAAGACGAACAGCGCGGTCCAGTTGTTCAGACGCAGCCCCAGGATGTGGTGGGCGTCGTCGACACGCATGTACTCGATCCAGAACCGGCCCGCGCAGTACGCCGCGACGTACAGGGCGAACGCCCGGCCGTGGCCCAGCTTGAAGCGCCGGTCCGCCCAGATCACCAGCAGCGCCACACCCACGCACCACAACGACTCGTAGAGGAACGTCGGGTGGTAGTAGCCGGGCATCCGGCCGTCCGCGGTGGAGGTGATGTGCAGCGCCCACGGCAGATCGGTCTCGCTGCCGTACAGCTCCTGGTTGAACCAGTTGCCCCAGCGGCCGATCGCCTGTGCGAAGGCGATGCCCGGCGCGACGGCGTCGGCGTAGGCGGGCAGCGGGATGCCGCGGCGGCGGCAGCCGATCCACGCGCCCAGCGCGCCGAGCGCGATCGCGCCCCAGATGCCGAGACCGCCCTCCCAGATCTTGAAGGCGTCCACCCAGTCACGGCCCTCGCTGAAGTACAGCTCGTAGTCCGTGATCACGTGGTACAGCCGGCCGCCGATCAGGCCGAACGGCACCGCCCAGACCGCGATGTCGGCGACCGTGCCGGCCCGCCCGCCGCGGGCGATCCAGCGTTTGTTGCCGAGCCAGACGGCAACGAAGACGCCGATGATGATGCAGAACGCGTAGCCGCGCAGCGGAACGGGTCCGAGGTGGATCACCCCGCGCGACGGGCTGGGAATGTAGGCAAGTTCCATGGCAAGGTCGACGCTATCGTGCCGGACCGGCCGGGCGGCGGGCAGCCCGGCTACGGGTCCATAACGGGGCGCCCGGCGTCACGCCGCGTCGGCCTCCTGCACCAGTTGCTTCAGCTTCGCCGGCGTCATCGTCTGGTCCTGGTAGATGTTCTTGCCGTTGAGCAGCACGGTCGGGGTGCCGCTGAAGCCGCCGCTGCTGAAGGCCTGGGCGGACTTGTCGACCCAGCTGTCGTGGGTGCCGTCCTCGACGCACTTCCTGAACGCGGGTGTGTCGAGGCCGTCGACCTTGCCCGCCAGCTCGATGAGCTTGCCGGTCTCGGAGAAGGAGTCGTCGGTCTCGGGAGGCTGGTTGTCGAACAGCACGTCGTGGTAGTCGACGAACTTGCCGGCGTCCTGGGCGCAGGCCGCGGCGTTGGCGGCGGTCTGGGAGCCGGTGCCGCCCATGTTGCCGTCGATGATGGTGGCCAGGCGGTACTCCACCTTCAGCTGGCCGGCCTCGGACAGCTCGTGGATGGTGGGCCGGTAGGCCGTCTCGAAGGCCTTGCAGGCCGGGCAGCGGAAGTCCTCCCAGACGGTGAGCGTCGACTTGGCGCCGCTCTCGCCGACCGGGATGACCAGGCTGTCCTCGCCGTTGGCGCCCGAGGGGGCCACCACCGGGCCGGCGGTGTCGTCGCCGTCGTCCTTGCCGGCGTTGGCGGCGACGACGCCGATCACCGCCGCGAGGCCCAGGACGCAGACGATGCTCGCGCCCACGATCAACGCGCGGCGCCGCTTCTCCGCGCTCTTCTGCTTCTCGCGCTCCGCCGCCAGCCGCTCCCGGGCAGTGCGCTTTCCGTCACGGTTCTTCTCGCTCACATCCGCAGAACGAACCGGGGAGGCGCAGCGCGCCTCCCCGGCTCCAGGACCACCCGTTCGAGCGACCTGTATGAAGATCGTGTCCGTTACGCCTGTCGGCGCACGCCCTTCGCCAGCTCGCCCGCGAGAGCGCGGACGGCCTCGATGCCGGCCGCGTGGTCAGGGGCGTCCAGGATCCGCTTGACGAAGGCCGAGCCCACGATGACCCCGTCGGCGAAGCCGGCCACCTCGGCGGCCTGCGCCGCGTCGGAGACGCCGAGGCCGACGCAGACCGGCAGCTCGGTGGTGGCGCGGGTGCGCTCGACGAGGTTCTGCGCCTGGGCGCCGACCGACTCGCGGGTGCCGGTGACACCCATCAGCGAGGCGGCGTAGACGAAGCCGCTGCCGGCCGCGGTGATCTCGGCGAGGCGGGCGTCCTTGCTGCTGGGCGCCACCACGAAGACGGTCGCGAGACCGTGCTTCTCGGCGTGCTCGCGCCACAGCGCGGACTCCTGCACGGGCAGGTCGGGCAGGATGCAGCCAGCGCCGCCGGCCTCGGCCAGCTCGGCGGTGAACCGCTCGACGCCGTAGCGGTCGATGGGGTTCCAGTACGTCATGACGAGGATCGGCTTGCCGGTGGCCGCGTGGGCCTCGCGGACCGTGCGCATCACGTCGGCGATCCTGACGCCGCCGCGCAGGGCGATGTCGTCGGCGGTCTGGATGACCGGGCCGTCGAGGACCGGGTCGCTGTGCGGCAGCCCGACCTCCACGACGTCCGCGCCGCCGTCCAGGACGGCCTTGATCGCGTCGATGCCGCCGTCCACAGTGGGGAACCCGGCCGGGAGGTAGGCGATGAGCGCGGAACGGCCCTCCGCCTTCGCCGCGGCCAGGGTGTCGGTCAACAGCTGGATGTTCCCGCTCACTTGGCGTCCCCCTCGATCTCGGCGGTGCCGGAGGCGTCCTCGGCGACCTCGGCGTCGGTGTCGTACAGGCCGAAGTAGCGGGCGGCGGTGTCCATGTCCTTGTCGCCGCGGCCGGACAGGTTGACCACGATCAGCCCGTCCTTGCCCAGCTCCTTGCCGAGCTCCAGGGCGCCGGCCAGCGCGTGGGCGCTCTCGATGGCCGGGATGATGCCCTCGGTGCGCGACAGCAGCCGCAGGGCCTGCATCGCCGCGTCGTCGGTGACCGCGCGGTACTCGGCGCGGCCGCTGTCCTTGAGGTAGGAGTGCTCGGGGCCGATGCCCGGGTAGTCCAGTCCGGCCGAGATCGAGTACGGCTCGGTGATCTGGCCCTCGTCGTCCTGGAGGACGTAGGACCGGGAGCCGTGCAGGACGCCGGGCTCGCCGGCGGTCAGGGTGGCCGCGTGCTCGCCGGTCTCGACGCCGTGCCCGGCGGGCTCGCAGCCGATCAGGCGGACGGACTCGTCGGGGATGAAGGCGTGGAACAGGCCGATGGCGTTGGAGCCGCCGCCGACGCAGGCGACGGCGGCGTCGGGCAGGCGTCCGGCGCGCTCCAGCAGCTGGCGGCGGGCCTCGACGCCGATGACCCGGTGGAAGTCGCGGACCATGGCCGGGAACGGGTGCGGGCCGGCGACCGTGCCGAACAGGTAGTGGGTGTGGTCGACGTTGGCGACCCAGTCGCGGAACGCCTCGTTGATGGCGTCCTTGAGGGTGCGCGAGCCCGACTTCACGGCGATGACCTCGGCGCCGAGCATGCGCATCCGGGCCACGTTCAGGGCCTGGCGCCGGGTGTCGATCTCGCCCATGTAGATGGTGCAGTCGAGGCCGAACAGGGCGCAGGCGGTCGCCGTCGCGACGCCGTGCTGGCCGGCGCCGGTCTCGGCGATGACACGGGTCTTGCCCATGCGCTTGGTGAGCAGGGCCTGGCCGAGCACGTTGTTGATCTTGTGCGAGCCGGTGTGGTTGAGGTCCTCCCGCTTGAGGAAGATCCGGGCACCGCCGGCGTGCTCGGCGAACCGGGGCACCTCGGTGAGGGAGCTGGGCCGGCCGGTGTAGTGCACCAGCAGGTCGTCGAGCTCGCGGGCGAACTCGGGGTCGGCCTTGGCCTTGTCGTACTCGACGGCGACCTCGTCCACGGCGGCGACGAGGGCCTCCGGGATGAACTTGCCGCCGAAGGCGCCGAAGTAGCCCTCGGCGTTCGGGGTCCGCCCTTCCGGGTCGGGAATGAAGAACTGGCTGGGCATGCGAAAACCTCACGGTGTGATCGTGGAATGCACTCAACGCCGTGGGGGCGGGGCTCGTCAGGCGGCCGTGGGCCGTCCCTGGTCGCTCGCACAGTTACCCGCGCCCCCGAGGGGGCGCTGCCATCGACGGCCGTTCACCTGGCCGGGTTCGTCACCGATGACGTACCGCACCCGACGGCCGTGCACCCGGCGGGCGGGCGCGCGGCAACCACGCGGGCGGCAGCCGCGCGCGAGGCGGGCGTACCGGTCGGTGGTCGTCGTCGTGGGCGTCATCGGGCCAACTCTATCGGGTGATCAGCTGCGGCCGTGCCGCAATGCGGGATGTTCGCCCGCCGCGACCAGGTCGGAGACGGCCGTGCGCGGGTCCTTGCCGGTGACCAGCGACTCGCCGACCAGGACCGCGTCGGCGCCGGCGTTGGCGTAGGCGATCAGGTCGTGCGGGCCGCGCACGCCGGACTCGGCGACCTTGACGATGTTTCCGGGGATCTCCGGCGCCACCCGCTCGAAGGTGCCGCGGTCGACCTCCAGGGTCTTCAAATTGCGCGCGTTGACGCCGATGATCTTGGCGCCCGCGTCCACCGCGCGGTCGACCTCCTCCTCGTCGTGGACCTCGACGAGCGGGGTGAGACCGATGGAGACCGCACGCTCGATCAGCGACTCCAGCGCGGACTGGTCGAGGGCGGCGACGATCAGCAGCGCGAGGTCGGCGCCGTAGGCCCGGGCCTCCCACAGCTGGTACGAGGTGACGATGAAGTCCTTGCGCAGCACGGGGATGTCCACGCGCGCGCGGACCGCCTCCAGGTCGGCGAGCGACCCGCCGAAGCGGCGCTGTTCGGTGAGGACGGAGATGACGGCCGCGCCGCCCGCCTCGTAGTCCGCCGCGAGCCCGGCGGGGTCGGCGATCGCGGCCAGCGCGCCCTTGGAGGGGCTGGAGCGCTTGACCTCGCAGATCACCTTGACGCCGTCGCCCTTGAGCGCGGCCACCCCGTCCTTGGCGGCGGGAGCCTTCGCCGCGCGCTCCTTGAGCTCGTCGAGGCTGACGCGCGCCTGCCGTTCCGCGAGGTCGGCACGGACTCCGTCGATGATCTCGTCGAGCACACTCACGCGAGCGGCCCCCTTCCAGTCGGCTGACTGTCACAGCGGTCGGTCGAAACCTATGGTCATAGCGATGGTATCCGGAGGTGGGCGAAGGCCTCGCATCCGGTTGACGCCGGTCCCACTACCTGGACACCTGTTCGATGATCAAGGATGCAGCCAGCCGCCGAACGGCAGGTTCCGGACAACCGTGAAGACCAGCACCAACGCGCCGACGGCCCACAGATGCGCGGACCGCAGGTCGAGCCGCAGCGGCCGGCCGCGCGCCGCGCGGACCACCCAGACGGTCCACACCACGGCGAACAGCGCGTAACCGGCGACCGCCACCGCGTTGGCCTGGAGGGCCGCCGCCAGATCGCCGTGCACCACGGCGTGCGCGCTGCGCAGACCGCCGCAGCCGGGGCAGTACAGGCCGGTGAGGCGCAGCAGCGGGCAGACGGGGTAGTGGCCGGGCTCGTTGGGGTCGACCGTCCCGACGTAGGCGAAGGCGGCGGCCACGGCCGCCAGGAGGCCGGCGGGCACGGCCAGCCGGGCCGCGGTCGGCGTGGTGCGGCGGGTGTCGGCGGTCACGCCTCGCATTGTGCACCGCCGGTGCCCGGACACGCGCGAGGGGCGGCCCGGCCGGACCGCCCCTCGTCGAGGTCGCTGTGGTGCGCGCCGCGGGATCAGCCCTCGACGGCGACCGGCTCGCGGGTCGCGGTGACGCGCTTCGCCGTGGTGGCGCCCTGGACCATCTTCAGGGGCTCCGCCTTCGGCATGCCCAGGCCCATCGCGCGCATCACACCGCCCACGACACCGGCGAGGACCACGATGGCCATGCCCGCCCAGAAGCCCACCGGGTTCGCCATCACCATGAAGGCACCCGCGACGGTGAAACCGATGAAGGAGATGATGACACCGGTCCAGGCGGCCGGGGTGTGACCGTGCCCGTGGCTGCTGTCCGCCATTGCTTGCTCCTCGAAGCCGTGTACGTGTGTGAGCCTGACGCTCGTCGTCCATTGTCCCGTACGCGCATGCCCGTCGTGCGCGGGGGTGGCGTCTGATGCGCCACATCCGGACCGGGGCCCGAAGGACCGGGTCTTCGCGTCAGGCCGGGCCGGTGCCGGTCGGGTCCTCGCCGCGGTCGAGGGCCTTCCACAGGTCCTCGGGCCGGTCCGGGTCGACGGCCGGGGCGGCACGGCGCGGGCGCGGGGCGCCGGAGCGCTCGTAGCGGCCGGACATCGCGGGCCACAGCCGGCCGTAGCGCAGCGCGAGCAGGCCCGCCACCAGCAGCAGGGCCCCGCCGACGGCCGCGACGTACGGCCACGCGGTGTGGCTGAGCGCGCCCACGGTGGCGGAGGTGTCGCCGGAGGCCCGCGCGGCCTGCTCGTCGAGGGCGCCGGTGTCGGAGGCGCCGAGCAGGGCGGCCGCCACGATGCCGGCGCCGGAGAGCGTCAGCAGCGCCGCGACCAGCAGGCGGCCGGTGCGGCGGACGGCGAAGACGGCGACGAGCGCGGCGAGGCCCACTATGGCCAGGGCCGCCGGGACGCCGGTCACGTCACTGCCCCTGGCGGTCAGCGGGAAGGAGCCGCCGGCCACGGTCGCGGTGCCCTGCGACCACTGCTGACGGGTGGCCAGCAGCGTCACGGCCGCGCCGAGCGCGCCGCACAGCAGGGCCACGGCGAGACTCCGGCGTCCGGCGCGCGCGGGTCGTGCGGCTTCGGTTCGGGGGTGCGGTAGGGCAGTCACGTACTCCACTATCGCCTGAACCCCGGGCGAACCGTCACCCGGGGCCGACGTGATCCGCGCCCTACTCGCCGAGCCGGTTGGCGGTGTGCACGGCCCGCAGGACCGCGGCGGCCTTGTTGCGGCACTCGTTGTCCTCGGCGACCGGGTCGGAGTCGGCGACGACACCCGCGCCCGCCTGCACATAGGCGGTGCCGTCGCGCAGGAGCGCGGTGCGGATGGCGATGGCGGTGTCGGAGTCGCCCGCGAAGTCGAGGTAGCCGACGCAGCCGCCGTACAGCCCGCGGCGGGACGGCTCCAGCTCGTCGATGATCTGCATCGCGCGCGGCTTCGGGGCGCCGGAGAGGGTCCCCGCCGGGAAGCAGGCGGTCAGCACGTCGAACGCGGTGCGGCCGGCGGCGACCTTGCCGGTGACCGTGGAGACGATGTGCATGACGTGCGAGTACCGCTCGATGGACATGAAGTCGACGACCTCCACCGAGCCCGGCTCGCAGACCCGGCCGAGGTCGTTGCGGCCGAGGTCGACGAGCATCAGGTGCTCGGCGCGCTCCTTGGGGTCGGCGAGCAGTTCGTCGGCGAGCGCCTGGTCCTCCTGCGGGGTGGCGCCGCGGTGCCGGGTGCCGGCGATGGGGTGGACCATGGCCTGCCCGTCCTCGACCTTGACCAGGGCCTCGGGGGACGAGCCGACGACGTCGAAGCCGTCGAACCGGAAGAGGTACATGTACGGCGACGGGTTGGTGGCCCTGAGGACCCGGTAGACGTCGAGCGCGCTCGCCGTGCACGGCGTCTCGAACCGCTGGGAGGGCACCACCTGGAAGGCCTCGCCCGCCCGGATGCGCTCCTTGATGTCCTCGACGGCCTCCTGGTAGTCGGGGCCGCCCCACAGCGCGGTGTACTCGGGCAGCTCGGAGGGCGGCAGCACGGCGGGCGGCTGGGCGACCGCGCGGGAGAGGTCGGCCTCCATGGCGTCGAGGCGGGCGACCGCGTCCGCGTACGCCTCGTCGACGCCGGTGTCCAGGTCGTTGTGGTTGATCGCGTTGGCGATCAGCAGCACCGAGCCCTCCCAGTGGTCCATCACCGCGAGGTCGCTGGTGAGGAGCATGGTCAGCTCGGGCAGCCGCAGGTCGTCGCGGTCGCCGGGGCCGATCTTCTCCAGCCGGCGCACGATGTCGTACCCCAGATAGCCCACCATGCCGCCGGTGAACGGCGGCAGGCCGTCCTGGTGCGGGGTGTGCAGCGCCTCGATGGTGGCGCGCAGCGCGGCGAGCGGGTCGCCGTCGGTGGGGACGCCGACCGGCGGGGTGCCGAGCCAGTGGGCCCGGCCGTCGCGCTCGGTCAGGGTGGCGGCGGAGCGGACGCCGACGAAGGAGTACCGGGACCACGACCGGCCGTTCTCCGCGGACTCCAGGAGGAAGGTGCCGGGGCGCTCGGCGGCGAGCTTGCGGTAGAGCGCGACCGGGGTGTCGCCGTCGGCGAGGAGCTTGCGGGTGACCGGGACGACGCGGCGGTCGGTGGCGAGCTTGCGGAAGGTGTCGAGGTCCATGGCGGCCGACCCTACTGATCCCGCGCCGGCGCGCCGGCGTCCCCGAGCAGCACGTCCTCGTCGAAGCAGGTGCGCGCGCCGGTGTGGCAGGCGGCGCCGACCTGGTCGACCTTGACCAGCACGGTGTCGGCGTCGCAGTCCAGCGCGACGGACTTCACCCACTGGAAGTGGCCGGAGGTGTCGCCCTTGACCCAGTACTCACCGCGGCTGCGCGACCAGTAGGTGCAGCGTCCGGTGGTGAGCGTGCGATGCAGCGCCTCGTCGTCCATCCAGCCCAGCATGAGCACCTCTCCGGTGTCGTACTGCTGGGCGATGGCGGGCAGGAGACCGTCGGCGCTGCGCTTGAGGCGCGCGGCGATCTCGGGGTCCAGGCCGCTGGGCCTGCTGGGCGAAGGCGTGCTGCTCATGGGTGCCATTGTGCCGCGCGCCACTGACACGCACGGCGCGGCGTCCACTGGGCGGACGCGGGAGCCGGTCGTAGGCTGAATCGCATGTCGACCTTCGCCAAGCGTGAACGGCTCCTGCTCGCCGACCTCTTGGAAGCCCTCGGTCCCGAGGCCCCCACTCTGTGCGAGGGCTGGCAGACCCGGGACCTGGCCGCGCACGTGGTGGTGCGCGAGCGCCGCCCGGACGCCGCCGGCGGGGTCCTGATCAAACAGCTCGCCTCCCGCCTGGAGAAGGTGATGGAGGAGTACACGGCGAAGCCCTACGAGGAGCTGCTCCAGCTCATCCGCACCGGCCCGCCGCGTTTCTCCCCCTTCGCCCTCAAACAGCTCGACGAGGCGTCGAACACGGTCGAGTTCTATGTGCATACCGAGGACGTCCGCCGCGCCCAGCCCGACTGGACGGCCCGGGTGCTCGACCCCGTCTTCCAGGACACCCTGTGGTCCCGGACGGAACGCACCGCCCGTCTCATGGGCCGCGGCGTCCCCACCGGTCTGGTGCTGCGCCGTCCCGACGGGCAGACGGTCGTCGCGCACCGGGGCACCCCGGTGGTGACGGTGACCGGTGAGCCGTCCGAGCTGCTGCTGTTCCTCTACGGCCGGCAGAGCGCCGCGCGGGTCGACCTCGAGGGCGACGCGGACGCCATCGCCAGGCTCAGCGACGGCAAGCAGCTGGGGATCTGAGAGGCCACGCCATGATCAAGGTCGCCGTGACCAGCGTGTACGTCGACGACGTGGCCAAGGCGCACGCCTTCTACACCGATGTCCTCGGCTTCGAGACCCGCACCCATGTGGACCTCGGCAACGGCAGCGCGTTCGTCACCGTGGGCGCTCCCGAGGGCGCCCAGCCCGATCTCCAGCTCCTCCTGGAACCGGGCCAGGGCCCCATCGCCGACCCCTACCGCAGGGCGGTGCGCGCGGCGGGCCTGCCCTGCATCGTGTTCTCGGTCGACGACGTCCGGGCCGAACACGCCCGTCTGCGGGAGCTCGGCGTCGAGTTCGCGCAGGCGCCCCGGGTGCAGGGCACCTTCGTCACGGCCGTGCTCGACGACACGGTCGGCAACCTGGTCCAGCTGGCCCAGCCGAAGGGCTGAGCCGGCTGACCCCGCTGACCCGGCTTACCCGGCGGGGTGTCACCGGACGGGGTGGCCCGCCTCCCGCAGGGTGTCCTTCACCTGGCCGATGCGCAGGTCGCCGAAGTGGAAGACCGAGGCCGCCAGGACCGCGTCCGCGCCCGCCTCGATCGCCGGCGGGAAGTCGGTGAGCCGGCCGGCGCCGCCGGAGGCGATGACGGGGACCGTGACGTGCTTGCGGACGGAGCGGATCATCTCCAGGTCGTAGCCGTCCTTGGTGCCGTCGGCGTCCATCGAGTTCAGCAGGATCTCGCCGGCGCCCAGCTCGGCCGCGCGGTGCGCCCACTCGACGGCGTCGATGCCGGTGCCCTTGCGGCCGCCGTGCGTCGTCACCTCGAAGGAGCCGGACGGGGTGCGCCGCGCGTCCACCGACAGCACCAGCACCTGCCGGCCGAACCGCTCGGCGATCTCGCGGATCAGCTCCGGGCGGGCGATGGCCGCGGTGTTGACGCCGACCTTGTCCGCGCCGGCGCGCAGCAGCTTGTCGACGTCCTCGGCGGTGCGGACGCCGCCGCCGACGGTCAGCGGGATGAACACCTGCTCGGCGGTGCGGCGCACCACGTCGTAGGTGGTCTCGCGGTTGCCGGAGGACGCGGTGATGTCCAGGAAGGTCAGCTCGTCGGCGCCTTCGGCGTCGTACACCTTCGCCATCTCGACGGGGTCGCCCGCGTCGCGCAGGTTCTGGAAGTTGACGCCCTTGACGACCCGGCCGTTGTCCACGTCCAGGCAGGGGATGACTCGGACCGCCAGGGTCATGACTGCTCGGCTCCTCTGAATGCCTCTACTTCGACTTCGACCAGGATGCGGGGATCGACGAAGCCCTGGACCACCAGGAGGGTGGACACCGGCCGCACCGTGTCGAAGATTTCCTTGTGGGCCCGGCCCACGGCGTCGACGTCGCGCGCGTGGGTCAGGTACGTCCGGGTGCGCAGCACGGACCCGATGTCCAGCCCGAACTCGCCGATCGCCTCGATCGCGCTGGTGAAGGCCACCTTGGCCTGTTCGTAGGGGTCGCCCTCCCCATGGAGCACCGTGCCCTTGAAGGACGTGGTGCCCGCCACCAGGACGCGGTCGCCCGCCGCGACGGCGCGTGCGAAGCCGAAGGACTCCTCCCAGGGGCTTCCGCTCTGCACGCGCCGTACGGCTCCGGACGTCATGACGCCACGACCTCCAGGGCCTCTTCCAGGGTGAACGCCTTCGCGTACAGGGCCTTGCCGACGATGGCGCCCTCGACGCCGAGGGGCACCAGCCCGGAGATCGCGCGCAGGTCGTCCAGGGACGACACGCCGCCGGACGCCACGACCGGGCGGTCGGTGGCCGCGCAGACGTTCTTCAGCAGCTCCAGGTTGGGGCCCTGGAGGGTGCCGTCCTTGGCGATGTCGGTGACGACGTACCGCGCGCAGCCCTCCTTGTTCAGGCGGTCCAGCGTCTCGTAGAGGTCGCCGCCGTCTCGGGTCCAGCCGCGGCCGCGCAGCGTGGTGCCGCGTACGTCGAGACCGACCGCGATCTTGTCGCCGTGCTCGGCGATGACCTTGGCGACCCACTCCGGCGTCTCCAGCGCGGCGGTGCCGAGGTTGACGCGGGTGCAGCCGGTGGCGAGCGCGGCGGCCAGCGAGGCGTCGTCGCGGATGCCGCCGGACAGCTCCACCTTGATGTCCATCGCCCCCGCGACCTCGGCGATCAGCTCGCGGTTGTCGCCGGTGCCGAAGGCGGCGTCCAGGTCGACCAGGTGCAGCCACTCGGCGCCCGCCCGCTGCCAGGCCAGGGCGGCCTCCAGCGGGGAACCGTAGGAGGTCTCGGTGCCGGACTCGCCGTGCACGAGGCGGACGGCCTGGCCGTCGCGGACGTCGACGGCGGGGAGCAGTTCGAGCTTGGCCATGTCTCTACAGGGTTCCGATCCAGTTGGTGAGCAGCTGCGCGCCGGCGTCGCCGGACTTCTCGGGGTGGAACTGGGTGGCCCACAGGGCGCCGTTCTCCACGGCGGCCACGAAGGGCTTGCCGTGCGTCGACCAGGTGACCAGCGGTGCGGTCATCGCCGGGTTGGCGGTCTCCAGGGACCAGTCGTGGACGGCGTAGGAGTGCACGAAGTAGAACCGGGCGTCCGTGTCGAGGCCGGCGAACAGCTCGGAGCCGGCGGGTGCCTCGACGGTGTTCCAGCCCATGTGGGGCACGATGTCGGCCTGGAGCGGTTCGACGCTGCCGGGCCACTCGTCGAGGCCGTCGGTCTCCACGCCGTGCTCGATGCCCCGCGCGAAGAGGATCTGCATGCCGACGCAGATGCCCATCACGGGCCGTCCGCCGGAGAGGCGGCGGTCGATGATCCAGTCGCCGCGCGCCTCGCGCAGGCCGCGCATGCAGGCGGCGAAGGCGCCGACGCCGGGGACCAGCAGGCCGTCCGCGTTCATCGCGGTGTCGAAGTCACGGGTTATCTCGACGTCGGCCCCGGTGCGCGCGAGGGCACGCTCGGCGGAGCGGACGTTGCCGAAGCCGTAGTCGAAGACGACGACCTTCTTGCTTCCGGTGCTCAATTCCACACCTCCAGCCTCATGACGCCGGCGACCAGGCACATCGCGGCGCCGATGGACAGCAGCACGATCAGGCCCTTCGGCATCTGCTGCCTGGCGAAGGAGATGATCCCGCCGACGAGGAAGAGACCGACGACGATCAGGACGGTCGACAGGCCGTTCACTGTGCCCCTCCGTTCGCTTCTGAGCCCGCGCGGCGCGGCGGTGCGGCCATCGTCGTCCGCGGCCCTGTGGCCGCGCGTGCGCCGCTCACAGCGCGCCCTTCGTGGAGGGGAGGATGCCGGCCGCGCGCGGGTCGCGCTCGGAGGCGTAGCGCAGGGCCCGGGCGAGCGCCTTGAACTGGCACTCGACGATGTGGTGCGCGTTGCGCCCGTAGGGCACGTGCACGTGCAGGGCGATCTGGGCCTGGGCGACGAACGACTCCAGGATGTGCCGGGTCATCGTCACGTCGTACTCGCCGATCATCGGCGCCATCTTCTCCGGCTCGGTGTGCACCAGGTAGGGGCGGCCGGAGAGGTCGACGGTGACCTGGGCGAGGGACTCGTCCAGCGGGACCGTGCAGTTGCCGAAGCGGTAGATGCCCACCTTGTCGCCGAGGGCCTGCTTGAAGGCGGCGCCCAGCGCGAGGGCGGTGTCCTCGATGGTGTGGTGGGAGTCGATGTGCAGGTCGCCCTCGGTCTTCACGGTGAGGTCGAACAGACCGTGCCGGCCGAGCTGGTCGAGCATGTGGTCGTAGAAGCCGACGCCGGTGGAGATGTCGGTCTTGCCGGTGCCGTCGAGGTCGATCTCGACCAGGACGGACGTCTCCTTGGTCGTCCGCTGTACGCGTCCAACGCGGCTCATGCGCTCTGCTCCTTCTTCACTTCACGGACCGCGTCGAGGAACGCGTCGTTCTCTTCAGGGGTACCGGCGGTGACCCGCAGCCACCCCGGGACGCCGTTGTCCCGGACCAGGACGCCCCGGTCCAGGATCTGCCGCCAGGCGGTGTGACTGTCCGCGAACCGGCCGAACTGCACGAAGTTGGCGTCGGAGGCGGTGACCTCGAAGCCGAGGGCGAGCAGTTCGCTCACCAGCCGGTCCCGCTCCGACTTCAGCTGCTCGACGTACTTCAGCAGGGTGCCGGTGTGCTCCAGGGCGGCCAGCGCGGTCGCCTGGGTGACGGCGGACAGGTGGTACGGCAGCCGGACGAGCTGGACGGCGTCGACGACCGCCGGGTGCGCGGCGAGGTAGCCGAGGCGCAGGCCCGCCGCGCCGAACGCCTTCGACATGGTGCGGGAGACGACGAGGTGCGGGCGGCCGTCGAGCAGCGGCAGCAGGGAGTCGCCGTGGCTGAACTCGACGTACGCCTCGTCGACCACGACCATGGACGGCTTCGCCGCCTGGGCGGCCTCGTACAGCGCGAGGACCGTCTCGGCCGGGACCGCGTTGCCGGTGGGGTTGTTGGGCGTGGTGATGAAGACGACGTCCGGCCGGTGCTCGGCGATCGCCTTCTCGGCGGCGGCCGGGTCGATGGTGAAGTCCGCGTTGCGCGGCCCGGAGATCCAGCCGGTGCCGGTGCCGCGGGCGATCAGACCGTGCATGGAGTACGACGGTTCGAAGCCGATGGCGGTGCGGCCCGGTCCGCCGAAGGTCTGGAGCAGCTGCTGGATGACCTCGTTGGAGCCGTTGGCGGCCCAGACGTTGGCCGGGCCGACCTCGTGGCCGGAGGTGTCCGTCAGGTACTTGGCGAGCTGGGTGCGCAGTTCCACCGCGTCCCGGTCCGGGTAGCGGTTGAGGTGGCGGGCCGCCTCGCGCACCCGCTCCGTGATCCGCTCGACCAGCGGCTCGGGCAGCGGGTAGGGGTTCTCGTTGGTGTTCAGCCGGACGGGCACGTCGAGTTGGGGCGCGCCGTAGGGGGACTTGCCGCGCAGCTCGTCCCGGACCGGGAGATCGTCGATGCGTACGTCGCTCACTTGCCCTCGGGTACCTTCCAGTCGAACCGCGCCTTGATCGCCGCGCCGTGCGCGGGCAGGTCCTCCGCCTCCGCCAGCGTCACCACGTGGTGCGCGACCTCGGCCAGCGCGTCCTTCGTGTAGTCGACGATGTGGATGCCGCGCAGGAAGGACTGGACCGACAGGCCCGAGGAGTGGCAGGCGCAGCCGCCGGTGGGCAGCACGTGGTTGGACCCGGCGGCGTAGTCGCCGAGCGAGACGGGCGCCCAGGGGCCGATGAAGATCGCGCCGGCGTTCTTCACCCGGTCGGCGACGGCGGCGGCGTCGGCGGTCTGGATCTCCAGGTGCTCGGCGCCGTAGGCGTCGACCACCCGCAGGCCCTCCTCGACCCCGTCGACCAGGACGATCGCGGACTGCCTGCCCTTGAGGGCCGGGACGATCCGGTCGTCGATGTGCTTGGTGGCCGCGACCTGCGGCTCCAGTTCGCGCTCCACCGCGTCGGCCAGCTCGACGGAGTCGGTGACCAGGACGGCGGCGGCCAGCGGGTCGTGCTCGGCCTGGCTGATCAGGTCGGCCGCCACGTGCACCGGGTCGGCGCCGGCGTCCGCGAGGATCGCGATCTCGGTCGGGCCCGCCTCGGCGTCGATGCCGATCTTGCCGGTGAAGAAGCGCTTGGCGGCGGCGACCCAGATGTTGCCGGGGCCGGTGACCATGTTGGCCGGCGCGCAGGACTCGGTGCCGTACGCGAACATCGCGACGGCGGTGGCGCCGCCCGCGGCGTACACCTCGTCGACGCCGAGGAGCGCGCAGGCGGCGAGGATCGTGGGGTGCGGCAGGCCGTCGAACTCGGCCTGCGCCGGGGAGGCGAGCGCGATGGACTCGACGCCGGCCTCCTGGGCGGGCACCACGTTCATGACCACGGACGACGGGTAGACCGAGCGGCCGCCCGGCGCGTACAGCCCCACGCGCTCGACCGGGACCCACTTCTCGGTCACCGAGCCGCCGGGCACCACCTGGGTGGTGTGGGTGGAGCGGCGCTGTTCGCGGTGGACCAGGCGGGCGCGGCGGATGGACTCCTCCAGGGCCGCGCGGACGGCCGGGTCCAGCTCGTCGAGGGCGCGGGTGAGCGCCTCGGCCGGCACCCGGACCTGCGTCAGCGTGACGCCGTCGAACTTCTCGGCGAAGTCGATCAGCGCCGCGTCGCCCCGATGATGCACGGCCTCGCAGATCGGACGCACCTTCTCCAGGGCGGCCTGAACGTCGAAGTCGGCTCGGGGCAGCAGGTCGCGCAGGGCGGGACCCTCCGGGAGGGCGTCGCCGCGCAGATCGATTCGGGAGATCACAGGCTCAATTCTCGCAGACCGCGGTCGGCGGTCGTTCGCGCGTATCAATGGCTGATACAGAACCCGGCGCGCGGTGGCCCGCGAGGCCCGCGCGAATCCCCGGATCGCCCCTCACGTTTTGTGTTCGGCGTGTCACACAACGGGCATGAACAGCTGTACGAACGGGAGTACCCGCGAGTATCCGAGGAGGGAGGACACTGCTGTGACCGAGGGGGCCGCGACGCGCGCCGACGACATACCGGACGATCTGACCGCCGCCGAGGCCGGCATGTGGCAGGCCTTCCGCAACGGCAGCATGTACGACCTGCGCAGCGGCGATCCGGTCGCCGACGATCCGCACGGCGGGCACCCCTGGGGCCCGGAGCGGACCGTGCGGGCGCGCATCGTGTGCTGGCTGCTGCTCGACGGACCGCCCGCGCTGGCCGGCCGGGTGTCCTCGCTGAAGCTGGCCGGGGTGCAGATCAGCGGTTCCATGGACCTGTCCGGCGGCATCGTCGGGCCGTACCTGGAGCTGCACGGCTGCCGCTTCGAGCAGGAGGTGCGGCTGCCGGAGGCCCGCTTCACCACCGTGCGGCTGGTGAACTGCTCGCTGCCCCGGCTGGAGGCGGCCCGGGTGCACACCGAGGGCGATCTCCATCTGCCGCGCTGCCGGTTCCTCGGCGGGATGCGCCTGACCGACGCCCAGATAGGCACCGACCTGCTGCTCAACCAGGCCGTCGTGCACCGCGACCGCAGCGGCCGCTCGATCGCCGGGGACGGCCTGAACGTCGGACAGGACCTCCAGGCCGAGCTGCTGGAGTCGCACGGCGAGCTGAGCCTGCGCAGCGCCACTGTCGGCGTCTCGCTCAGCCTGCGCGGCGCCCGGCTGCGCAACCCCTACGGCCGTCTCGCGCTGAACGCCCCGCAGCTGACCGTCGAACGCACCCTGTACCTCACCCCGGCCGGTGTCGGCGGGCTCCAGCTCAGCGGCCGCACCCCGGCGCAGGGCACACGCGTCCAGCGGTTCGAGTGCCATGGCGGGCTGCGGCTGGACGACGGCCGGTTCGGGGACGCCGTCGACCTGGACGGCGCCCGCCTGGTCCTCACCGACGAGCAGGAGCTGTCGCTGCGCCGCATCCAGGTGCCCGAACTGCGCTTCCTCGGGGAGCGGCCCGGGCTCGGCACGGTGGTGCTGTCCGGCGCGCGGGTGGTCAACCTCGTCGACCGGGCGAGCAGCTGGCCCGGCCCCGGCAGCATCCACATGCCGGGCTTCACCTACGAGAACCTCATCCCGCAGGGCCCCTTCCCGCTGGCCGAGCGGCTGGAGTGGGTGGCGGCGGCGACCGCCGAGTACAACCCGGACCCGTACGAACGTCTCGCCGCCGTGCTGCGGGCGGGCGGCGAGGACGAGGACGCCCGCGAGGTGCTGCTCGCCAAGCAGCGCCGGCGCCGGGAGACCCTGCCGCCGGCCGCGAAGTTCGTCGGCTACGCCCAGGACTGGACCGTGGCCTACGGCTACCGGCCGGGGCGCGCCGCCGTGTGGATGGCCGTGCTGTGGGCGGCGGGCTCGCTCGCCTTCGCCTGTGCCGGGCCGCCCCGGGCGGGCGGCGGCAGCGGCCAGCCACAGTGGAACCCGGCGCTGTTCGCCCTCGACCTGCTCCTGCCCGTGATCGATCTCGGCCAGGCCGGTGTCTGGCAGCTGGACGGTGCCTGGCAGTGGCTCGGGGCGGCGCTGATCCTTCTGGGCTGGGTGCTGGCGACGACCGTGGCGGCCGGGACGACCCGGCTGCTGCGCCGCAACTGACCGGATCACGGGGCCGGCCGGCGCTCCCGGCCCGCCCATGTGGTGGGCGCGGCGGACGCGCCGGCCGCCGCGACCATTAGGCTTCTGCGCCGTGACCACCGTCCGGCTGCCGCTCTTCCCCCTGAACTCGGTGCTGTTCCCGGGGCTCGTCCTCCCGCTGAACGTCTTCGAGGAGCGCTATCGCGCCATGATGCGCGCGTTGGCCAAGACCCCCGAGGACGATCCGCGCCGGTTCGCCGTCGTGGCGATCCGCGACGGCCACGAGGTGGCTCCGAGCGCGCCCGGCATGCCCGACCCGACCTCGCTGCCGGAGACCGGGCCCGCCGCCGGGTTCGGCCCCGACCCCGCCAAGGCCTTCCACGGCGTCGGCTGCGTCGCCGACGCCGCGACGATCCGTGAGCGGGCCGACGGCACCTTCGAGGTGCTGGCGACCGGGACGACCCGGGTGCGGCTGCTCTCCGTGGACGCTTCGGGGCCGTATCTGACGGCCGAGCTGGAGGAGCTGCCCGAGGAGCCCGGCGACGAGGCGGGCGCGCTGGCCGAAGGGGTGCTGCGGGCGTTCCGGCAGTACCAGAAGCGGCTGGCGGGCGCGCGGGAGCGGTCGCTGGCGACCGGCGGGGACCTGCCGGACGAGCCGTCGGTGGTGTCGTACCTGGTCGCCGCGGCGATGATGCTGGACATCCCGACCAAGCAGCGCCTCCTCCAGGCGCCGGACACCGCGTCGAGGCTGCGCGACGAGCTGAAACTGCTTCGCTCGGAGACGGCGATCATCCGTACCCTGCCGTCACTGCCCGGTGCGGACCTCACGCGCGGGCCGACGAGCCTGAACTGAACCGAAGAGACGTACGGAAGCGGACGGGGTACAGCCCGGATGGCGAAGAAGTCGAAGAAGCAGCAGCAGTCCGGCGGCACGCCCGCGACGGTCGCCCTCACGGCGGCGGGCGTGGACTACACGGTCCACGCCTACGAGCACGACCCGTCCCACCCGTCGTACGGCGAGGAGGCGGCCGAGGCGATGGGCGTCTCCCCCGACCGGGTCTTCAAGACCCTGGTCGCGGACGTCGACGGGGCCCTGACCGTGGCGGTCGTCCCGGTGGCCGGCTCGCTCGACCTCAAGGCTCTCGCGGCGGCGGTCGGCGGCAAACGCGCGGCCATGGCCGACCCTGCCCTCGCCGAACGCACCACCGGCTACGTGCGCGGCGGCATCTCGCCCCTCGGCCAGCGCAAGAGGCTCCCGACGGTCCTCGACGCCTCGGCCTCCGCCCACCCGACCATCTGCGTCTCCGCCGGCCGCCGAGGCCTGGAGGTCGAGCTCTCGCCGACGGAACTGGCAGCGCTCACCGACGCGACGGTGGCCTCGATCGGACGGACCTGACGGCTCTGACGGCTCTGACCGCGGGCCCGGATCGACCGCGGGCCCGGATCAGACGGTCTTCTCCGCCTGCGGCGCGTGACCGTACGGCGGCAGCTCCGGGTCCCGGGGGCCGAACACCGCCGTCAGCCCCAGGTGGACCAGCAGCCCGACCACCGGCCAGGCCAGCCAGGCCCCCTTGGCGCCCAGCTCCAGCGGCGCGGAGAACGTCACCCCGCGGCCCACGTCCTTCGCGTGCGCGAGCACGTCCTGCGCCGGGCCGAGCCACACCCCGACCCGCCAGGCGAGCAGCGACCCGAGCAGTCCTCCGACGCCCAGCGCGACCACGAGCGGCACGCCGCCGCGCCGCCGCAGCAGGAAGACCACGAGACCGCTCACCGCGCCGAACGCCGACGCGAGCAGGGTGAACGTTCCGTCGACCCCGACCGCCTGCTCGCCCTCGGTGTCCTTGACGTACACGACCCAGCGGCCGTCCAGCACGTCACCGATCAGCGGCACCCGGGGCGCCAGCCAGGTCCACAGCACTCCCAGCAGCACTCCGCCGAGCGCCAGCGCCACCGTGATCACCACGGCCTGCCGCACTTCGGTCCTCATGTCGGGGCCGTCCTGTCCCTGCCCGCCGTCCGCACCGTACGCACCCGCACCCCGCGACACCGGTCCTCCGTACCCGGCGGCGGCCGAGGGCGGCCACGTGCGGTCCGAGGACTGTTCGTGCGGCGGCGGAGGCGGCGAAAACGGTGCTGTCACCCTGACATCGTGCCAGGCCCGCCCGCGCGGCGCGTCACCGGACGGCGGCCCGGCGGTACGCCCAGGTCGCGGCGGCCAGCGAGATCACTCCGACCCCGGCGCACACCGCGAGGTCGCCGGCGACGACGGCCCAGTCGGGGTGCGCGGAGAAGGTCCGCGCGTACGCCTCCACACCGTAGGTGGACGGCAGCAGATCGCGGGCGAGCCGCACGATCTCCGGCATCCGCTCCGGCGGCAGCACCCCGAGCAGCAGCGCCGCCGACATGCCGAGCTGTCCGAGCAGTGTGGCCAGCTCCGGCCGCGGCGCGAGCAGCCCGCAGACCGCGCCGAGCCCGGCGAGCGCGGCGCCGGCCAGCGGGATGACCGCGAGGAGGATCCACAGATGGGTCAGCGGCAGCCCGAACAGCAGGCATCCGAAGGCGGCGGTGACGAAGGTCCCGGGCACGGTGAACGAGGCGTACGCCCCGGCCGCCCCGAGCACCACCGCGGCGGGCGGCACGGGGAGCGTGGCGTAGTGGTCGAGCCCGCCGGTGGCCCGCAGCTGCCCGAAGTACTGGGCGAGCAGGTTCAGCGCGACGAAGGCGACCACCACGATGGAGGAGCCGGCCACCACCGACTGCGCCTCGCCGCCGCCGTCCACCACTCCGCGCATCATGATCATGATGCCGACGGACTGGAAGGTGGCGACGAACAGCAGCGGGATCCGCGCCACCCGCGCCCGCGACAGCTGCGCCCGGTACACGGCCGCGAGCGCCGGCCACAGCCGCGCCGCGGGCGCCAGCTCGGCGGCCGCGCGGACCGGCCGTTCACCGGCCACGGCACTGCCCGGCAGAACCTCTGCGGGTACGACACTCACGTCGCGGTGCTCCTCTTCAGTCCGGCGTCCGCTGTGGCGGTGGCCCTGTTCCGTACGGACGCGGCAGCCCGGATGCTCATGCCTTCACCAGTCCCTGCCGTGCGGCCCCGCCGAGCGCCATGTACACGTCCTCCAGGCTCGGTGTGGTCAGCGTGAAGTCGTCCAACGCGGCGAAGGCGGCCCCGCCGGTGACGGTGGAGACCACCGCGCGGGCCTCCTCGGGGGCCAGCCGCAGCGTCCAGCGCCGCCCGGCCTGCTCGGCCCGGTCCCGCAGCGCGGCGACCTCGGGCACCTCCAACGGCGCCCGCTCCCGCCACACCAGGTCGACCCGCACCTCGCCGGCCACCTGCTCCTTGAGCCCGGCCGGCGTGTCACAGGCGATCACGCGGCCCTGGTCGAGGACGGCGACCCGGTCGAGGACGGTCTCCGCCTCGATCACGTTGTGGGTGACCAGGACGACGGTGGTGCCCCGCTCGGCCCGCCGCCGGTCGACGGCGGCCCACACGGCCCGCCGCGCCACCGGGTCCATCGCGGCGGTCGGCTCGTCCAGCACCAGCAGCGGCCGCTCGCCCACCAGCGCGGCGGCGAAGCAGGCGAGCCGGCGCTGTCCGCCGGACAGCTTCCTCAGCGGCCGCTGGGCGATCGGGGTGAGCCCGAGCTCGTCGAGCACGGCGTCGCGCTCGGCCCGCGCCCGGCGCACGTCCAGGCCGCGCAGCCGCCCCGTGGTCTCGGCGGCCAGGGAGACGGTCAGGTCGTCGAGGGCCGTGGACTCCTGGCCGAGGTAGGCGAGGATGCGGGAAGCGCGTTCGGGGTGGCGCACGATGTCGTGGCCGAGGATCTCGACGCTGCCGCGGTCGGGCCGCATCAGCCCGGTGAGCTGGCGTACGAGGGTGGACTTGCCGGCGCCGTTCGGCCCGAGCAGCCCGAAGATCTCACCCCGGCGCACATCGAGCCGTACGTCGTCGGTGGCCCGCACCTCGGGAGTGGCGGGCACCCCACGCCGTCCACGCCCCGCCGGGTAGGTCTTGGTCAGCCCGCGCACCGCGCACACGACCTCACCACTGTCCCGGAAGCCCTGTGCCGCGCGCGTACTCACAAGGGACGAGACTACGGGGTCGGGAAGGCGCGCTCACGTCCGGGGCGCGCACCGCACCCCGAAAACCCCCGCGCCCGCCGTGCGCCGCGCCCCCGCGGGGCGCCCCCGAAACCCCCGCGGAACGGCACCCGGCACGCCGGGGACACCGCCCCCGACCTCCTGGGCTCCGCCCCGGCTACTCCGCGGCTACTCCCCCACCGGCGCGTGCTCGGCGCCCGTCCGGGCGTCCACCTCGCGCCAGAAGCCGGCCCGGATGGCATAGCGGTCGTGCTCGTCGATCTGGTCGTCCTTGTGGGCGAGCAGCCCGAACCGCGCGGCGTAGCGCAGCAGCTCGCCGTCGACGCGGTGCGGGATGCGCGGGTACATCCCCGACAGCCGTTGCAGATGGCCCTGGTCACCCAGCCGGGAGATCCAGCGCCGGGCGAAGACCTGCCCCACCTCGTACGGATCGCCGCCGACCGTGGTGATGTCCTCCTCGCGGTCGGCCCACCGCTGCTCCGCCGTGGTCAGCTGGGCCAGCGTCGGCATGGCGACGGCCTCGGCCGGTTCCGGGGCGGTTCCGGGCCGGTCGACCCACCCTTTGTCGGAGGACCAGCGCAGGGTCGCGGTGGCGGGGTGCGGTGCGGGCGCCTGTGTGCCGTGTGTCTTCAGGGCGGCGAGGTCCTTGGGCGTCGGCACCCCCTTGGGCGCCGGGACCCGCTCCTCGGAGCCGTTCCGCGAGGCGGCCGGCGCCGGGTGCGGCGGTTCCTCCGCGGTCCGCTCCGCACCGCCGGGCGCGGATTCGGGCAGCGGCGCGGACAGGATCGCGGCGATCTCCGGCCGGGGCGCGGGCGGCGGCGCGCACACCCCGCCCAGCTCCTTCGCGCGTACCGCCTTGGTGATCCACACCCGGTCCAGCACCCGGCGTTCGTCGGCCTCGGCGACCAGGTCCTCGGACTGGTTGTAGTCGCCGTCGGCGGCCTGCACGGCCCACAGATGGACGGCGACGCCGTGCTCCTTGGCGGCCATCATGCCCGGCAGCAGATCGCCGTCGCCGGTCACCAGCACCACGTCCGAGCAGGCCCGGTTGCGCGCGAGTTCGGTGAGTTCGGCGTGCATCGCGGCGTCCACGCCCTTCTGGGCCCAGCGGCCGTCGCTGCGGGTCAGCGCGCCCAGCCGGACGGTGACCCGGGGCATCACGCGCAACCGGCGGTGCTCGGGCTGCGGGACGCGGTCGGGGGCGCCGTCGAACCAGTAGATGCGCAGCAGCGGCTGCTGCGTGTCGGACTCGGCGCGTTCCCGCAGTCCCTGGATGAGGGCATGGTGGTCCACGGTGATCCGGGACCGCGAGGGTTCTCCGGCGAGGAGGCTGGCCGCGGCCCCCAGCAGATACCCGGCGTCCACCAGGACGATGCAGCGGTCCACACGACTCACCCTCTTCCCGGGAGGTTTGCTTCGGGCTTCCTTCGAGTCTGCCCGACCGCGCGAGGGTTAACGGCCCGAACTCGATCTTCGGCGTGGCGTTTGTGCAATTCCCGCCGCGGCCGCGCCCCGGGCGCGCGCCGACGAGCCCTGTCACAGACGGTAATTATCCGACATGCGCCCTGTGTCAGCCTATGTGAATCTGGTCCCGGCTCTGGCCCTCAGATCCCCCACAGGAGGCAGATCACCATGGCCAAGAACAAGAACCGTGAGCGTAAGCAGCCGCAGTCCGAGCGCGGGCGCCAGCAGTCCGCGCAGTCCACGATGGAGCCGCAGGACGAACAGCACACCACGCAGGTGACGCCGGGCGACATAGCCCGCAAGGGCCGTCAGAAGCGCTTCGGCCACAACTGACGTCCGTACGGCGGGCTGTTGAGGCCCGGCACACGGACGAGGGGCGCACCCCGCGCGGGGTGCGCCCCTCGTCGTACCGCTTCCCCGCCGCCGGCCCTCACGGGTCCGGCCGCCGGTACGAGCGCCGCTAGCCCGCCAGGCAGGACGGTCCGAGCAGCACCTTCAGATCGCCGAAGAGGGCCGGATCCGGCTTCACCCGGTGCCGGTCGAGGCGCAGGACGGTGGTCCTGGTCGGGCCCTGGAGCCTGATCCGCACTTCGCTGTCGCCCTTGTGGTGGGTCAGGATCTCGCCGAGGCGGCTGACCATGGGCGGGGTGACCCGGGTGGCCGGGATGGTGAGGACCACGGGCGCGTTGGTGCCCGCGTTGGACAGGTCGGGGACCATCAGCTCCATCGCGACCAGCCGCGGCACGTCCTCCCGCTTGTCGAGGCGGCCCTTGACGAACACCACCGCGTCCTCGACGAGTTGGGTTGAGACCAGCTGGTAGGTGGCCGGGAAGAACATGCACTCGATGGAGCCGGCCAGGTCCTCGACGGTGGCGATCGCCCAGGCGTTGCCCTGCTTGGTCATCTTGCGCTGGAGGCCCGAGATGATGCCGCCGATGGTGACCACCGCGCCGTCCGCGTGCTCACCGCCGGTGAGCTGGGAGATGCCCGCGTCGGCCTTGTCGGACAGCACGTGCTCCAGCCCGAAGAGCGGGTGGTCCGAGACGTACAGGCCCAGCATCTCCCGCTCCTGGGCGAGCAGGTACGTCTTGTCCCACTCGTCGGTGGAGAACTCCACGTCGAGGCCGAAGCCGGGCTCGCTGCTGTCGTCCTCGCCCATGCCGCCGAAGAGGTCGAACTGGCCCTCGGCCTCCTTGCGCTTGACCGCGACCACGTTGTCGATCATCGGCTCGTACTGCGCGGTCAGGCCCTTGCGGGTGTGTCCCATGGAGTCGAAGGCGCCGGCCTTGATCAGCGACTCCGTGGTCCGCTTGTTGCAGACGACCGCCTCGACCTTGTCGAGGTAGTCAGGGAAGGAGGAGTACTTCCCCTTCGCCTTGCGGCACTTGATGATCGACTCGACGACGTTGGTGCCGACGTTGCGGACCGCGGACAGGCCGAAGAGGATCACGTCGTCGCCCTGGGCGGCGAAGTTGGCCTCCGACTCGTTGACGTTCGGCGGGAGCACCCGGATGCCCATGCGGCGGCACTCGTTGAGGTAGATCGCCGACTTGTCCTTGTCGTCCTTGACCGAGGTGAGCAGCGCGGCCATGTACTCGGCGGGGTGGTTCGCCTTCAGATAGGCGGTCCAGTAGGAGACCAGGCCGTACGCGGCGGAGTGCGCCTTGTTGAAGGCGTAGCCGGCGAAGGGGACCAGCACGTCCCAGAGCGCCTGGATGGCCGCGTCGCTGTAGCCGTTCTTGCGGGCGCCGGCCTGGAAGATGACGAAGTTCTTCTCCAGCTCCTCGGGCTTCTTCTTGCCCATCACGCGGCGGAGGATGTCGGCCTCGCCGAGCGAGTAGCCGGCGATGATCTGGGCGGCCTTCTGCACCTGCTCCTGGTAGACGATCAGGCCGTAGGTGACGTCCAGGACCTCCCTGAGCGGCTCCTCCAGCTCCGGGTGGATCGGCGTGATCTCCTGCTGCCCGTTCTTGCGCAGCGCGTAGTTCGTGTGGGAGTTCATGCCCATCGGGCCCGGGCGGTACAGGGCCGAGACGGCGGAGATGTCTTCGAAGTTGTCCGGCTTCATCAGCCGCAGCAGCGAGCGCATGGGGCCGCCGTCGAACTGGAAGACGCCGAGGGTGTCGCCACGCTGGAGCAGTTCGAAGGTCGTCGGGTCGTCGAGCGGGAGGCTCAGGAGATCGATGTCGATCCCCTTGTTGGCCTTCACCATCTTGACGGCGTCGTCCATGATCGTGAGGTTGCGCAGGCCCAGGAAGTCCATCTTCAGCAGGCCGAGCGACTCGCAGCTCGGGTAGTCCCACTGCGTGATGGTCACGCCGTCGGTGTGCCTCACCCAGACCGGGACGTGCTCGGTGATGGTCTCGCTGGACATGATCACGCCGGCCGCGTGCACACCCATCTGCCGGACCAGGCCCTCCACACCGCGCGCGGTGTCGATGACCTTCTTCACATCCGGCTCGTTCTCGTACATCGACCGGACCTCGCCGGCCTCCGAGTAGCGCGGGTGCTGCGGGTCGGTGATGCCGGAGAGCGGGATGCCCTTGCCGAGGACGTCGGCGGGCATGGCCTTGGTGATGCGGTCGCCCATCGCGTACGGATAGCCCAGCACGCGCGCGGAGTCCTTGATCGCGTTCTTGGCCTTGATGGTGCCGTAGGTGCCGATCATGGCGACCTTGTCGGCGCCGTACTTCTCGGTCACGTACCTGATCACCTCGACGCGCCGACGCTCGTCGAAGTCGATGTCGACGTCGGGCATCGAGATGCGCTCGGGGTTGAGGAACCGCTCGAAGATCAGGCCGTGCGGGATCGGGTCGAGGTCGGTGATGCCCATGGCGTAGGCGACGATCGAGCCGGCCGCGGAGCCTCGGCCGGGGCCGACCGCGATGCCCTGCTTCTTGGCCCACATGATGAAGTCGGCGACGACGAGGAAGTAGCCGGGGAAGCCCATCGAGATGATGGTGTCCATCTCGTAGTCGGCCTGCTTCTGGCGGTCCTCGGGGATGCCGCCGGGGTAGCGGCGCTCCATGCCGCGGCGGACCTCCTCCTTGAACCAGGTGACCTCGGTGTAGCCCTCGGGGATGTCGAACTTGGGCATGAGGTCGCGCTTCTCGAACATGCCGTCGGTGTCGACCATCTCGGCGACGAGGAGCGTGTTGGCGCAGCCCTCCTGCCAGGCGTCCGAGGAGTCGATGGCGTACATCTCCTCCGTGGACTTCAGGTAGTAGCCGGTGCCGTCGAACTTGAAGCGGTCCGGGTCGGAGAGGTTCTTGCCGGTCTGGATGCACAGCAGCGCGTCGTGGGCGCCCGCCTCGTGCGCGTACGTGTAGTGCGAGTCGTTGGTGACCAGCGGCGGGATGCCGAGCTTGCGGCCGATCTCCAGGAGGCCGTCGCGGACCCGGTGCTCGATGTCGATGCCGTGGTCCATCAGCTCCAGGAAGTAGCGGTCCTTGCCGAAGATGTCCTGGTAGTCGGCGGCGGCCTTGAGGGCCTCGTCGAACTGGCCGAGGCGCAGCCTGGTCTGCACCTCGCCGGAGGGGCAGCCGGTGGAGGCGACGATCCCCTCGGACCACTTGGAGATCGTCTCCTTGTCCATGCGGGGCCACTTCTGCAGCCAGCCCTCCGCGTAGGCGTCGGAGGAGAGGCGGAAGAGGTTGTGCAGGCCGATCCGGTTCACGGCCCACATCGTCTTGTGGGTGTAGCCACCGGAACCGGAGACGTCGTCCCGCTTCTGGTGCGGCTGGCCCCACTGGATCTTGCGCTTGTTGCGCCGGGACTCGGGCGCGACATACGCCTCGATGCCGATGATCGGGGTGATTCCGGCTTTCTTCGCGGTGTGGAAGAAGTCGTACGCCCCGTGCAGGTTGCCGTGGTCGGACATGGCGATATGGGTCATGCCCATCTCGTTGCACGCGTTGAACATGTCCTTCAGCCGCGCGGCACCGTCCAGCAGCGAGTACTGGGTGTGGACGTGCAGGTGCGTGAACGGCGGCTTGGACACGGCTGCGGCCTCCAGGGGAAACGTGGGTCGACGGGGGTCCGACAGGCTGCGGACAGTCTGGGGGACAGCGTCGAAGTCTATGCCGCGGGACTGACAACCGACGGGCACTCCGGCGTACCTTCGGACGTTGGAAGATGACGGACGGCGCGTCCGCGCAGGTCAGGCACCACCCGTACCAGGAGGCACCCAGCGATGTCGTTCCCGCAGCTCAGCGACGAGCACCGCGGCGAGGAGATCCTCGCCGTCTTCGACACCGCCTTCGGCCAGCTCCTGGCCGCCGACCCGGCCGCGTTCCGGGTGAAGTTCCGGAAGATGGCCGCGTCGGCCTTCGCGTTCTACCGGGGCACGGCGGCCCTCTTCTACCACGACCTGGACGCGGAGCGCGCCGGGCGGGGCGACGCCCGGATAGGCCGCGGGCCGTACCTGGACGAGCGCACCTCCCGGGTGTGGATCCACGGCGATCTGCACGCCGAGAACTTCGGCACGTACATGGACGCCAACGGCCGGCTGATCTTCAACGTCAACGACTTCGACGAGGCCTACGTCGGCCCCTTCACCTGGGACCTCAAGCGCCTGTCGGCCTCGATCGCGCTGATCGGGTACGCCAAGGCGCTCAGCGACGAGCAGATCACCGAGCTGGTGACGGTCTACGCGGCGGCGTACCGGGAGCGGATCCACTCGCTGGCCACCGGCGCCAAGAGCGACGAGGTGCCGCCCTTCACCCTGGACACCGCCGAGGGCCCCCTCCTGGACGCCCTGCGCGACGCCCGCTCGCTGACCCGGTTCGGGCTGCTGGACTCGATGACCGAGATCCGCGACTTCGAGCGCCGCTTCGCCCCCGGCGGCGGCTCCATCGAGCTGGACGCCGCCACCCGGTACAAGGTGCTGGCCGCCTTCGACGGCTACCTGGAGACCCTTCCGGAGTCGTCCCTGACCCGCCCTGACTCCTACCGCGTGAAGGACGTCGTCGGGCGCCGGGGCATCGGCATCGGGTCCGCGGGGCTGCCGTCGTACAACATCCTCCTGGAGGGCAACAGCGACGCCCTGGAGAACGACGTCGTGATCTACATCAAGCAGGCCCAGACCCCGGCCGTCTCCCGGCACATCACCGACCCGGCGATCCGCGGCTACTTCCTGCACGAGGGCCACCGCACGGTGATCTCCCAGCGCGCCCTCCAGGCGCACGCCGACCCGTGGCTCGGCTGGACCGAGCTGGACGGCGCGGGCCAGCTGGTCGCCGAGGTCTCGCCGTACGCGGTGGACCTGGACTGGGGTGACATCGACGACCCGGAGGAGATCGCCGGCGTCGTCGCCGACCTGGGCCGGGCCACGGCCACCATGCACGCCGCCGCGGACGACGAGAGCGGCCACTCGGAGCTGGTGCCGTTCTCCACCGAGCGGGCCATCGACGCGGCCCTGGCGGCCGACGAGGAGGGCTTCGCGCCGCTCCTGGTCGACTTCGCGCACAGCTACGGCGCACGCGCGCGTGCCGACCACCAGATCTTCGTCGACCTGTTCCGCAACGGCCGGATCCCCGGCCTCTGACCCGTCGGCCCGCTCCCTCACAGCAACCCTTTAGGGGTCTCTTACGGGAGCCCGTGACAGACTCTGCGGACGATGGACATATCCGGGACCCCGCTCAGAGCCGTACGCGCGGCGCTGTTCACGGCGATCGTCGTGACGCTCAGCACCGCGTCGCACGTGCTGCTGTCACGGGTCCCGCTGCCGCTCGGCACGGTGGCGGCGATCGCCGCCACCGTGTTCGTGCTCGCCTACGCGCTGGCCGGCCGCGAGCGCGGCTTCGGCCGGATCGCCGCGCTGCTGATCCCGCTGGAGCTGGCCGCCGACACCGTCTTCACCGCCGGCCAGCACGCCTGCTACGGCCGCACCGGCGGCCCGGTCGCCGGCCCGCTGCGCTCGGTCGGCTTCGACGTGCTGTGCGGCGGCGGCGAGGTGGGCACCTCGCTGGCCCGGATGGCCGGGACGAGCGGCACCGACCGGGTCGCCGCGCTGCTCGCCGACGCCCACCCGGAGACCGCCTGGCTGCTGCTGGGCGCGCATGTCGGGGTGGGGCTGCTGGCGGCGGCCTGGCTGCGCCGCGGCGAGCGGGCCCTGGAGCAGCTGCTGCACGCGATGACCGCGACCACCTTCCGCCCGCTGCTGCTGGCGGTCGCCGCGGTCACGGTCCGGCTCGCCCCGGCGGTCCGCCCGCTGCCGCGCCTCGCGCACCGCACCGCCCCCGCCCGCGACCTCCTGCTCTCGCACTCCCTGGGACGGCGTGGACCGCCGTGGTCGAAGCCTGTCGCTGTCGCTTTCGCCTGAGCGGAACGACATCCGGAACGACATCCGGAGCGGCACCCGCGATCACGATCGGTCCACCGTCCGTCATCCGCGCGCCCGCCGGTGCGCGACCCCCATGGAGATCACGAAGATGAGCAAGCGGAACAGCCAGGCGTCGAAGACCGCGGCCCGGGAGCGGCTGCGCCAGGAGCGCGAGCTCCAGGCCAAGAAGGAGAAGACCAGGCGGCAGCTGATCGTCGCCGGTTCGATGGTCGCGGTGCTCGCGATAGCCGGCGGCATCGGCTACGCGGTCGTCCAGACCAACCAGCCCTCCGCGTGGGAGGCGGCCGCCGACGCCAAGGTGGTCGCCCCGGCGAACACCTCCGGCAAGAACGGCACGACGATCCTCGTCGGCGACTCCGAGAGCGACAACGTCGTCCACCTCTACGAGGACCCGCGCTGCCCGGCCTGTGCCTCCTTCGAGCAGACCGTCGGCGAGACCGTGAACAAGGGCATGGAGGACGGCGACTACAAGCTCTCCTTCACCCTCGGCACCTTCCTGGACGGCAACCTCGGCGGCGAGGGCTCCAAGAACGCACTGAGCGCGCTCGGCGCCGCGCTGAACGTCGGCACCGACGCGTTCCTCGACTACAAGGCCGCCCTGTACTCGGAGAAGTACCACCCCTCGGAGTCGACCGACGACTTCAGCGAGGACAGCTACCTGATCAAGGTGGCGAACACGGTGGACGCGCTGAAGGACAACAAGAAGTTCCAGGACGCGGTCGAGAAGGGCACGTACGACGCCTGGGCGATGAAGATGAGCGACTCCTTCAACAACACCAAGGACGTCGAGTCGACCCCGACCATCAAGATCAACGACAAGGTCGTCACCAACCCGAGCACCGTCGCCGAGTGGGAGACCGCGCTCAAGGACGCGGGCGTCACCAAGTAACGCGGGGTACCGGAGCGGGCGAACTCCCCGGGGTTCGCCCGCTCTTCATGTCCGTCGGCTTACCAAGCCCCTTACCGATCAGTAATCTGATCGGCCGTGACCAGTCGTATCAGATCCCACATCAGCCCCGTCTCGCCCGCGCCGAGCCGTCGTACGGTCGTCAAGGTCGCCGCGGCCGGGGCCGTTCTCGCCGCCCCGCTCGCCGCGGCGCTCCCGGCGCAGGCCGCCGAGGCCCCCGCCTTCCTGCACGGTGTCGCCTCCGGCGACCCGCTCCCCGACGGCATATTGCTCTGGACCCGGGTGACGCCCACTCCGGAGGCCGTTCCCGGCTCCGGGCTCGGCCCGGACCTGGAGGTCGAGTGGACCGTCGCCCTGGACAAGGCGTTCACGAACGTCGTCGCCAAGGGGTCCGTCACCGCGACCGCCGCCTCCGACCACACCGTCAAGGCCGACGTCCGCGGCCTCGCGCCCGCCACCGACTACTGGTTCCGCTTCTCGGCCGGCGGCACCGACTCCCCCGCCGCCCGCACCCGCACCACTCCGGCCGCCGACGCCGCGGTCGCGGGCCTCCGCTTCGGCGTGGTCTCGTGCGCCAACTGGGAGGCCGGGCACTTCTCGGCCTACCGCCACCTCGCGACCCGCGGCGACCTGGACGCCTGGCTGCACCTCGGCGACTACATCTACGAGTACGGCACCGGCCAGTACGGCACGCGCGGCACGGTCGTCCGCCCGCACGCCCCGGCGCACGAGATCCTGACCCTCGCCGACTACCGCGTACGGCACGGCCGTTACAAGACCGACCCGGACCTCCAGGCCCTGCACGCCGCCGCCCCGGTCGTCGCCATCTGGGACGACCACGAGATGGCCAACGACGCCTGGTCCGGCGGCGCCGAGAACCACACCGAGGGCACCGAGGGCGCCTGGGCCGCGCGGCAGACCGCCGCCAAGCAGGCCTACTTCGAGTGGATGCCGGTCCGCCCGGCGATCGCCGGCACGACCTACCGGCGGCTGCGCTTCGGCAAGCTGGCCGATCTCTCCCTGCTCGATCTTCGCTCGTTCCGCTCGCAGCAGGTCTCCCTCGGCGACGGCGAGGTCGACGACCCGGAGCGCAGCCTCACCGGGCGGGCCCAGCTGGACTGGCTGAAGGCCGGGCTGGCCGCCTCGGACACCACCTGGCGGCTGGTCGGCAACCCGGTGATGATCGCGCCGTTCGCGATCGGCTCGCTCTCCGCCGAGCTGCTCAAGCCGCTGGCGAAGCTGCTGGGGCTGCCGCAGGAGGGGCTCGCGATCAACCCGGACCAGTGGGACGGCTACACCGACGACCGGCGGGAACTGCTGGCGCATCTGCGCGCCAACGCCATCCGCAACACCGTCTTCCTGACCGGTGACATCCACATGGCGTGGGCCAACGACGTGCCGGTGAACGCGGGAACGTATCCGCTGTCCGCCTCGGCCGCGACGGAGTTCGTGGTCACCTCGGTCAGCTCCGACAACCTCGACGACCTGGTGAAGGTCCCGGAAGGCACCGTCTCGGCGGTGGCCGCCCCGGTCATCCGCGCCGCCAACCGGCACGTCCACTGGGTCGACACCGACCGGCACGGCTACGGCGTCCTCGACCTCACCGCCGAGCGCGCGCAGATGGACTACTACGTCCTGTCGGACCGCACCAAGGCGGACGCGACCTCGGCCTGGGCGCGGTCGTACCGGACCCGCAGCGGCACCCAGAAGGTCGAGCGCGCCTACGACCCGGTGTGACCGCTGTGACCGAGGAGCGATTTTCGGCCATCTGCGGCCCTTCGACGCGTCGTTAAGGCGAGATCACATCGCTCCGCACATCGCTACGGCGGGTGGTGCGTGTCGTGGCCGAAACCGGACACACCACCCGCCCTGGTGACGGCGCTCGTTACGCCGGGATCTCGCACTTCGGACAAGACATCAATCAAGTTCCCCAATTTTCCCCATTCGCCCGGAATTTGATTGGGCTTGATCACTGCTCTTCCCGTCTGGGCATGTCCACGTAATCTCCGGGCGGCGGCCAGGAAGACCCCTGCGCCCCACTCCCCACCGCATCCGCTAGGAGCCAGCATGCGTGCGCTTGCCCGGATATCCCCCTCGACGCGCAGACGTGTTCTCGCCACCGCCGTCGTGGCCGGAACCCTGATGCTCAGCCCTCTGTCGGCGCCCACCGGCGTCGCCGCCGCCGGCACCCCCACCGCCGAGTGCGTCGAGGACACCACCGAGCACACCCACGCCACCGCCCGAGAGGCCCGCCCCGGGGCCGGCGAACACGCCGCCGAGCCCAACGAGGTGAGCGCCGCCAAGGCCCAGGCGATGGACGCCGATCTGCGCAAGCGGCTCGACAAGCTGCCCGCGAACGGCCGCACTCTGACGGCCGCCGCCACGACCACCGTCCCGGTCTACTTCCACGTCGTGCACGACGGCGCGGCCGGACAGCTCAGCTCGGCGGACATCAGCGCCCAGATGAGCGTGCTGAACGCGGCGTTCGGCGGCCAGGGCACCGGCAACGTCGACTCAGGCTTCCAGTTCGCACTGGCCGGCACCGACTACACGGACAACGCCGCCTGGTACAACGTCGCCTCCGGCTCGGCCGAGGAGAAGGCGATGAAGTCGGCCCTGCGCAAGGGCGGCGCGGGCGCGCTCAACATCTACACCGCCAACATCGGCGACGGCCTGCTCGGCTGGGCGACCTTCCCCAGCTCCTACAGGTCCAGCCCGTCCATGGACGGCGTGGTCCTGCTGGACGCCTCGCTGCCCGGCGGCTCGGCCGAGAACTACGACGAGGGCGACACCGGCACCCACGAGGTCGGCCACTGGCTGGGGCTCTACCACACCTTCCAGGGCGGCTGCAACGGCAACGGCGACTACGTCGAGGACACCCCGGCCGAGAAGAGCCCGGCCTACGAGTGCCCCGAGGGCCGGGACACCTGCGCCCGCAAGGCGGGCGCCGACCCCATCCACAACTTCATGGACTACACGTACGACGCCTGCATGTACCAGTTCACCTCCGGCCAGGTGACCCGCATGCAGCAGAGCTGGGCCGCCTACCGCGCGGCGGGCTGAGCCGGCCGGGCCCGAGCGTCTACAGGGAGTCCAGGAAGCCGAGTGCCACCCGCCAGGTGGCCTCGGCCGCCTCCGCGTCGAAGTCCGGCAGTTCGGGGTCGGTGTACAGATGACCGGCCCCGGCGTACCGGTAGACCTCCACGTCGGCGCCCGCCCGGCGCATCTGGAGGTACCAGGAGCCGAGCCAGTCCTCCGTCTCGAACGGGTCCGGCTCGGCGACATGCAGCTGCACCGGCAGCTCGTCCACCGACGCGTTCGGCGCGAGGTCCGAGGTGCCGTGCAGGAGCAGCAGCCCGCGCGCCTTCTCGTCACCCAGCGCCAGGGTCTGCGCGACGGAGGCGCCGAACGAGAACCCGGCGTACACCAGGCCGCGCGCCGAGTAGGGCGCGGCGGCCAGGACGGCCCGCTTCAGCAGCTCGTCCTTGCCGATCCCGTCCTTGGCGGCCATGCCCTCCTCGACCGTGTCGAACGTGCGCCCCTCGAAGAGATCCGGCGTCCACACCTCGTGCCCCGCCGCGCGCAGCCGGTCCGCCGCGGCGCGCACCGCGGGCCTGAGTCCGTAGGCCGAGTGAAAGAGCATGATGTTCATGGGGCCATGGTGCCAGCCGGCCGTGACACCGCAGGTCCGGGGCCGTACCCAGCAGCGTGGCGAATACACATGTTCAGGCCCGGCCGAGGCCGGTTACGTTCGAGGGCATGGAGAACATACTCCGCCCACTGATCGTGGTCGGCGGCTCGGTCCTGCTCACCGTGGTGATCGGCTGGGCCACCGACCTGCTGCTGCGCAGGGCCGACGGACGGCAGGGCGACACCCCGCTGTGGGGGCTGCTGCGCCGCGGACGCATCCCCTACCAGCTCGTGCTGTGCGCGGCCCTGCTGAGAGGCTCGTACCACGAGGCACAGCTGTTCCAGAACCACCGGACCGGCATCGGCCACGCCCTGACCGTGGTGCTGATCGGCTCGGCCGCCTGGCTGGTGATCCGGATCGCGGCGGCGGTCGTCGAGACGTCCTACACCCGCTACGCCCACTCCCGTGCCCAGCGCGACCCCGCGCGGGTCCGCCGGGTGCGCACCCAGGTGACGCTGATCATGCGGGTGGTCGCGGCGGTCGTCGGCGTGGTGGCGGTGGCGGCGATGCTGCTGACCTTCCCCGCGTTCCGCGCGGCGGGCGCCTCCCTGCTGGCCTCGGCCGGAATCCTCGGCATCGTCGCCGGTGTCGCGGCACAGTCGACGCTGAGCAATATGTTCGCCGGGTTCCAGATCGCCTTCGGCGACATGGTGCGCATCGGCGACACGGTCGTCGTGGACGGCGAGTGGGGCACCGTCGAGGAGATCACGCTGACCTACCTCACGGTGCGGACCTGGGACGAGCGCCGGATCACCATGCCGGTGTCGTACTTCACGTCCAAGCCCTTCGAGAACTGGTCGCGCGGCACCCCGCAGATGACCGGAATCGTCTTCTGGCACCTCGACCACTCCGCCCCGGTGGAGGAGATGCGCGAGAAGCTGCGCGACATCCTGCGCGAGTGCCCGGCGTGGGACGGCCGCGCCTACGACCTGTCCGTCACCGACACCGGCCCGAGCACCATGGAGGTGCGGGCGCTGATGACCGCGAAGGACGCGGACGACGTCTGGACGGTCCGGGTGAGCGTCCGCGAGCGGATGATCGCCTGGCTGGTCCGGGAGCACCCGTACGCGCTGCCGCGGGTCAACACCGCCGACGCGCTGCTGCCGCCGGGCTTCCCGCCCCGCCAGCGCACCTCCCCGGACGGCTCCTCGTCCCGCCGCGCGATACAGACGCCGAGGGCGGAACGGGGGTAGGGCAGGCGAGCCGGGCCCGGGCTCAGCGCAGGCTGCGCACGTCCAGGTGCCGCAGCACCCGGTCCACCACCTCGGGGTCCGCTCCCGGCTCGCTGCGCGCCGCCAGCACCTCGTGGCGGGCGGCGCTCAGCATCTCCGCCTCGATACGGCGCAGCCGCTTCAGCCGCTCCACCCGCTTGGCGTGCGCCTGCATGCGCTCCTCCTCGCCCAGCTCCGGGCTGATCCGCACGCCGATCTCGTAGGCCCGCCGGAGCATCCGCTCGGACAGTTCCTCGGGCAGCTCCTCGACCTCCTCGATCTCCCGCAGCCGCCGCCGGGCCGCCTTCGCCGCCCGCGTCGCCAGCGTCCGCTCGAACCGCTGCTCCTCCTCGGTGTCCGCGCGCACCCCGAGCCACTTCACGAGCCGGGGCAGGGTCAGCCCCTGGAGCACCAGTGTGGTCATGATCACACCGAAGGCGATGAAGATGATCTCGTCGCGGTCGGGGAAGGCCGAGCCGTCGTCGGTCTCCAGCGGTACGGCCAGGGCCAGCGCCACCGACGCCACGCCCCGCATCCCGGACCACCACATGACGACGGTCTCCCGCCAGCTGGTCGGGATCTCCTCGTCGTAGTCCCGCCGCGCGTGCAGCCGCTGGGTCAGCCAGGTCGCCGGCAGCAGCCACAGCAGCCGTACGAGGACCACGACCCCGGCGACCGCGGCCGCCCAGCCCAGCATCTCCCCCCAGCGCCCGGAGGCCGTCCGGATCGCGTTGTGCAGCTCCAGGCCGATCAGCCCGAAGGCGACCCCGGTGACCAGGGTGTCGACGACGTCCCAGAAGGTGTGCCCGGCGAGCCGGGTCATCACGTCGTCGGCGTCGGTGGCGTACTCGGCGAGGAACATCGCGGCGGTGAGCACCGCCAGCACTCCGGAGCCGTGCAGCTCCTCGGCCAGCACGTACGACGCGTACGGCACCAGCAGGGTGAGGCCGATCTGGAGGGTGGCGTCCCCGAGCAGGTCCATCAGCTTGTTGGCGCCCCAGCCGAGCGCCAGGCCCACGGCGACGGCGACCACGGCGGACAGCACCAGGTCGAACCCGGCCTGCCAGGGCGAGAAGGTGCCGCTGACCGCGGCGGCGATCGCCACGTGGTAGAGCACGATGGCCGTCACGTCGTTGAACAGCCCCTCGCCCTCCAGGATGGACACCAGCCGGCGGGGCAGTCCCAGCTGTCCGGCGACGGCGGTCGCGGCGACCGGATCGGGCGGCGCCACCAGCGCGCCGAGCGCCACGGCGGCGGCGATCGGCAGGCCCGGCACGATGGTGTGGGCGACCACGGCCACACAGAACGTGGTGACGAACACCAGCGCCACCGCGAGCAGGAAGATCGGCCGCTTGTTCGCCGCGAACTGCCGCCACGAGGTGCGCCGTACGGCCGCGTAGAGCAGCGGGGGCAGCAGCAGCGGCAGGATCAGATCCGGCGGGATGTCGACGTTCGGAACGAACTCCAGCAGCGCCAGCACGATGCCGAGCAGCGTCATCAGCACCGGCGCCGGCAGTCCCAGCCGGTCCCCGACCGGGACACTCACCACGGCCCCGAGCAACAGCACGAACAACAGGGCCAACTGATCCACGCTCAGCGCTCCGACTGGTCTAGGCGATCAAGACTCCCCGCCTCCAGCCTGCCACGCGCCCGCCGTTTCACCCCGGCCGCGCCACCGCCACGTCCGAGCCCGTGCCATCCGGCCCGGTGCCGTCCGGCCGCGTGCCGCGCTACAGCGCGCGGCGCATCGCCTGGTGCGGGATGCCCGCCTCCAGGTACTCCGGTCCGTACGCCGTGTAGCCCAGCCGCTCGTAGAACCCCAGCGCGTGCGTCTGCGCGTGCAGGTCCACCGCCGTCAGACCACGCGCGCGGGCCGCGTCCTCGATGGCCCGCACCAGCGCCACGCCGACGCCCAGTCCGCGCGCCTCGCGGGTGACCGCCAGCCGCCCCAGCGAGCCGAGCCCCAGATCGCCCCCGGTCCGCTCCGCGGCGCCCGCGCCGTACAGCAGCCGCCCGGTGCCGAGCGGCACCCCGTCCGCACGGACGGCGAGCACATGCAGCGCGGTGGCGTCGTACGCGTCGTACTCCAGGTCCTCCGGCACGCCCTGCTCGGCGACGAAGACCTCCTTGCGCACCGCGAAGCACGCCTCACGGTCGCCGGACTCCTCCGCGACCCGGACCGTGTACGACGGCGAGGTCATCCGTACGTCTCCTCCCGGACCTGCTCCAGCGCCCGCTGGAGGTCCTCGGGGTAGTCGCACGCGAACTCGACCCAGTCGCCGCTGCCCGGGTGCTCGAAGCCCAGCCGCACGGCGTGCAGCCACTGCCGGGTCAGCCGCAGCCGCTTGGCGAGCGTCGGGTCGGCTCCGTACGTCAGGTCGCCGACGCAGGGGTGGCGGTGGGCGGCCATGTGGACGCGGATCTGGTGGGTGCGTCCGGTCTCCAGCTTCACATCGAGCAGGGAGGCGGCGCGGAAGGCCTCGATGAGGTCGTAGTGCGTGACCGAGGGCTTGCCCTCGGCGGTGACCGCCCACTTGTAGTCGTGCTGCGGGTGGCGGCCGATCGGCGCGTCGATGGTGCCGCTGGTCGGGTCCGGGTGGCCCTGGACCAGGGTGTGGTAGCGCTTGTCGACCGTGCGCTCCTTGAACTGGCGCTTCAGCGAGGTGTACGCGTACTCGGACTTCGCGACCACCATCAGGCCGGAGGTGCCGACGTCCAGGCGGTGCACGATGCCCTGGCGCTCGGCGGCGCCGGAGGTGGAGATCCGGTACCCGGCCGCGGCGAGCCCGCCGATGACCGTCGGACCGGTCCAGCCGGGGCTGGGATGGGCGGCCACGCCGACCGGCTTGACGATGACGACCACGTCGTCGTCGTCGTGCACGATCTCCATGCCCTCGACCGGCTCGGCCACCACCTGCACCGGCGCGGCGGCCTGCGGCATCTCGACCTCCAGCCAGGCGCCGCCGCTCACCCGCTCGGACTTGCCGACCACCGTGCCGTCGACCAGCACCTTGCCCGCCGCGGCCAGCTCGGCGGCCTTCGTACGGGAGAAGCCGAACATGCGGGAGATGGCGGCGTCGACGCGCTCGCCCTCCAGGCCGTCGGGCACGGGCAGGGTACGGATCTCGGGAAGCGTGCTCACCCGTCGAGTATGCCGGACGGGTCGGACGACCCTGCACACGCGTTCAGTCCTTGTGGACCGTCCCGTCCGGGTCCAGGCCGCGGAAGGAGAGCAGCACGATCAGGATGCCGCCGCACACGATCGCCGAGTCGGCGAGGTTGAAGACCGCGAAGTGCTTGGGAGCGATGAAGTCCACCACCGCGCCCTCGAAGACGCCCGGCGAGCGGAAGATCCGGTCGGTGAGGTTGCCGAGCGCGCCACCCAGCAGCAGGCCGAGCGCGATCGCCCAGGGCAGGCTGTACAGCTTGCGGGCCAGCCGGGCGATCACCACGATCACGGCGGCGGCGATCACCGTGAAGATCACGGTGAAGGCCTCGCCGAAGCCGAAGGCCGCGCCCGCGTTGCGGATCGCCTCGAACCGCAGCCAGTCCCCGATGATCTCGATCGGCTCCTGGTGCTCCAGCTTCTCGACCACGATGATCTTGCTGACCAGGTCCAGGACGTAGGCGAAGGTCGCCACCGCGAACAGCACGGCGATCCGCCGCCTGCCGCGGGAGGGCGCGGGGGCGGCGCCCGGCTCGGAGCCGCCGTCGCCGGCGACGCCGTCGTCCGTCCCGCCGCCGGGCCGCTCCGGCTCCTCGGCCCGCGCCGCGTCCGGGTTGTCCGGCGTACCGATGATGCGCTCCGCCTCTGCCACGTGAGTCCCTCAACCTAGGTACCTGACTGACGACGAGGGTACGACACGCCTCAGGCGGCCATCAGTACCGGCGTTCCTGCTTCTGCTTGCACTCCACGCACAGCGTGGCCCGCGGGAAGGCCTGCATCCGCGCCTTGCCGATGGGGTTGCCGCAGTTCTCGCACAGGCCGTAGGTGCCCGCGTCCAGGCGTTGCAGGGCGTGCTCGGTCTGGAGCAGCATCTCGCGCGCGTTGGCGGCCAGCGCCAGCTCGTGCTCGCGGGTGATGTTCTTGCTGCCGGTGTCCGCCTCGTCGTGGCCCGCGCCGTCCCCGGAGTCCCGCATCAGACCGACCAGGGACGCCTCCGAGGAGGCGATCTCGGCGCTCAGCCGCTCCATCTCGCCCGTCAGCTCCGTGCGGGCCTCCTCGACCTCGTCCGAGGTCCAGGGCTCCTCGCCGGGGCGGACCGCGAGCTCGCCGGGCTCCACCGCGCCGGCGCGTGCCTTGGGTACGGCGGTCTGGGCCGCCGGGGCCGTTCCAGAAGTCTTCTTCGCAACCACCGTCGTGGCTCCCGTCTGCTCAGCGGCCCGCGCCGCACCCGCCGTCCTGGCAGCTCTCTTCCCGGCCGTGCCCTTCCCGGCACCTTCCGCACCCGCGGCACCGCCCTCGGCGCCGTCCCCGGCCTCGGACGCCCGCGCCGCCTTGCCGGAGGACGCCTTCTTCGCCGCCGCTCCCTCGGCCTTCGCGGACGCCGCCTTCTTCGCCGCGGCCTTCTTGGCTGGCGCCTTCCTGGCGGGCGTCTTGGCGTGGGTCTCCTTGACCGCGTCAGCCTTCTGTGCCTTCTCGGCCTTCTCGACCGCGTCGGCATCCTCGACGGCGTCGGCCCTCTTCACCGAGGTCTTCCGTTCGGCGGTCTTGCGTACGGCGGTCTTCCGTACGGCGGTCTTGCGCACGGCGGCGGACCCGCCGCCGGCCACCGTCTCGCCGTCGGCCGGCTTCCTCGCGGGCGCGCGCTTTCTCGCGGGCTCCTCCTCGGGAGCCGCCCGCACGGTCTTCACCACGCGTTTCGTCGCCGCTCCCCGGGTGCTCCCGGTGCCGCTCACACCCTTGGCCGCACCGCCGGAGGCGTCTGTGGACCTGCCGGACGCCGACTGCTGTACGGCGGTCTTCTTCGCCACCATGCCGCGGCCCCTTCACATATTGTGATCTTGCGCGCGAATCGTGCTGGGACGATAAATCGACTTGAGTCCCGCGGCAACGGGGCACGCCGCCCGATTCGCCCGCCCCGCACCCCCCGCGCGACCGGCATGCATGCGTTGTGCCCAGCTCCCCGCCCGGTAATCCGCCGAGCCGGACATCCCCGGATCCCGCACCCGCCCACCTGGCCATTCGGGTCAGCGCGCACCGGGCCCGCCCCGGCCCCGCAAACCGGTCGGCCGCTGTCCGTGCGGCGCCGTACACTGGGCGGAGCGAAAAGCGTGGATGGGGACGAGTAGCGGCGTACGCAGCCCAGAGCGACCCGGGGACGGTGGGAGCCCGGGGGCGAGCGCGACGTGAAGATCACCCCGGAGCCGCCGGAAGAAAGCCGCAGCCAGCGAGCCGCGGCGAGTAGACCCGGCATCGCGACCCCAATGAGGGGGCTCGCCGAGGCACGACCTGCGTCGGAGAGCCAAGGAGGGTGGTACCGCGGGAGCGCGCCGAAGGCGGCGCAAGGCAGACGCAGCTCTCGTCCCTCCGACGGAAGGCAGCAAGTCCGCCGGAGGAAGATCGATGACGACGTACCGCCAGGTGCCCGCCCAGGTCGACCTGCCCGCCCTTGAGCACGCCGTGCTCGACTTCTGGCGCGAGCAGAAGATCTTTGCCAAGAGCCTGGAGCAGTCCCAGGGCCGCCCCGAATGGGTGTTCTACGAGGGCCCGCCCACCGCCAACGGCATGCCCGGTGCCCATCACATCGAGGCGCGCGTCTTCAAGGACGTCTTCCCCCGCTTCCGCACCATGCGCGGCTACCACGTGGCCCGCAAGGCGGGCTGGGACTGCCACGGCCTGCCGGTGGAGCTGGCGGTCGAGAAGGAGCTGGGCTTCAGCGGCAAGCAGGACATCGAGGCGTACGGCATCGCCGAGTTCAACGCCAGGTGCCGCGAGTCCGTGACCCGCCACACCGACGCCTTCGCCGAGCTGACGACCCGCATGGGCTACTGGGTCGACCTCGACGACGCCTACCGCACGATGGACCCCGAGTACATCGAGTCGGTCTGGTGGTCGCTGAAGCAGATCTTCGACAAGGGCCTGCTCGTCCAGGACCACCGCGTCGCCCCGTGGTGTCCCCGCTGCGGCACCGGCCTGTCCGACCACGAGCTGGCACAGGGCTACGAGACGGTCGTCGACCCGTCGGTCTACGTCCGCTTCCCGCTGACCTCCGGCCCGCTGGCCGGCGAGGCCGCGCTCGTGGTGTGGACGACCACGCCCTGGACCCTGGTCTCCAACACCGCGGTCGCCGCGCACCCCGAGGTGACCTACGTCGTCGCGACGAACGGCGAGGAGAAGCTGGTCGTCGCCGAGCCGCTGCTCGCCAAGGCGCTCGGCGAGGGCTGGGAGGCCACCGGCCAGTCCTTCACCGGCGCCGAGATGGAGCGCTGGACCTACCAGCGCCCCTTCGAGCTGGTCGAGTTCCCCGCCGAGGCCCACTTCGTGGTCAACGCCGAGTACGTCACCACCGAGGACGGCACGGGTCTGGTCCACCAGTCCCCCGCCTTCGGTGAGGACGACCTCAAGGTCTGCCGTTCCTACGGCCTGCCGGTGGTCAACCCGGTCCGCCCGGACGGCACCTTCGAGGAGGACGTCCCGCTGGTCGGCGGCGTCTTCTTCAAGAAGGCCGACGAGAAGCTCACCGAGGACCTCGGCGCGCGCGGCCTGCTCTTCAAGCACCTGCCGTACGAGCACAGCTACCCGCACTGCTGGCGCTGCCACACCGCGCTGCTGTACTACGCGCAGCCGTCCTGGTACATCCGCACCACCGCCGTCAAGGACCGTCTCCTCCAGGAGAACGAGAAGACCAACTGGTTCCCGGACACGGTCAAGCACGGCCGCTTCGGCGACTGGCTGAACAACAACATCGACTGGGCGCTGTCCCGCAACCGCTACTGGGGCACCCCGCTGCCGATCTGGCGCTGCGCGGAGGACCACCTCACCTGCGTCGGCTCCCGCGCGGAGCTGGCCGAGCTGACCGGCACCGACCAGTCGGCCCTCGACCCGCACCGCCCGTTCATCGACGACGTCACCTTCACCTGCTCCCACGAGGGCTGCTCCCTCGAAGCGGTGCGCGTGCCGGAGGTCATCGACGCCTGGTACGACTCGGGTTCGATGCCGTTCGCGCAGTGGGGCTACCCGTACAAGAACAAGGAACTGTTCGAGTCCCGCTACCCGGCGCAGTTCATCTCCGAGGCCATCGACCAGACCCGCGGCTGGTTCTACACGCTGATGGCCGTCGGCACCCTCGTCTTCGACAAGTCGTCGTACGAGAACGTCGTCTGCCTCGGCCACATCCTCGCCGAGGACGGCCGGAAGATGTCCAAGCACCTGGGCAACATCCTCCAGCCGATCCCGCTGATGGATCAGCACGGGGCGGACGCGGTGCGCTGGTTCATGGCGGCCGGCGGCTCCCCGTGGGCGGCCCGCCGCGTCGGCCACGGCACCATCCAGGAGGTCGTCCGCAAGACGCTCCTCACCTACTGGAACACGGTCGCCTTCCAGGCCCTGTACGCCCGTACGTCGGGCTGGGCGCCGTCCGAGGCCGACCCGGCCCCGGCCGACCGCCCGGTGCTGGACCGCTGGCTGCTGTCCGAACTGCACGCGCTCACCGACCAGGTGACCCAGTCGCTGGAGGCGTACGACACCCAGCGCGCCGGCAAGCTGCTGTCCGCGTTCGTCGACGACCTTTCCAACTGGTACGTCCGCCGCTCGCGCCGCCGCTTCTGGCAGGGCGACAAGGCCGCGCTGCGCACCCTGCACGAGGTGGTCGAGACGGTCACCAAGCTGATGGCCCCGCTGACCCCGTTCATCACCGAGCGGGTCTGGCAGGACCTGATCGTCCCGGTCGACCCGGGCGCGCCGGAGTCGGTGCACCTGGCGTCCTGGCCGGAGGCGGACCTCGACGCGATCGACCCGGAGCTGTCGCGCCAGATGGTGCTGGTGCGCCGCCTGGTGGAGCTCGGCCGGGCCACCCGCGCGGAGTCGGGCGTGAAGACCCGCCAGCCGCTCAGGCGCGCGCTGATCGCGGCCACCGGCTTCGAGACGCTGGACCGCGAGCTGCACGCCCAGATCACCGAGGAGCTGAACGTCGAGTCGCTGGCGTCGCTCTCCGAGGTCGGCGGTTCCCTGGTCGACACCACGGCGAAGGCCAACTTCCGCGCCCTGGGCAAGCGGTTCGGCAAGCGCGTCCAGGACGTCGCCAAGGCCGTCGCGAACGCCGACGCGGCCGCGCTGTCGCTGGCGCTGCGCGAGGGCACGGCCTCGGTGGAGGTCGACGGCGAGAAGATCAGCCTGGCCCCCGACGAGGTGATCATCACCGAGACGCCCCGTGAGGGCTGGTCGGTGGCGTCCGACGCGGGTGCCACGGTCGCCCTGGACCTGGAGATCACCGAGGAGCTGCGCCGGGCGGGCCTCGCCCGGGACGCGATCCGGCTGATCCAGGAGGCCCGCAAGAACAGCGGCCTGGACGTCGCCGACCGGATCGCGCTGCGCTGGACGGCCACGGACCCGGCGGTGATCGACGCCCTGTCCGGGCACTCCGCGCTGATCGCCGACGAGGTGCTGGCCACGGACTTCGCCCAGGGCGAGGCGGACGCCGGGTACGGCGAGCCGTTCACCGACGAGGGCCTGTCCCTGACGTTCCGCCTGCGCAAGGCGTAGGGCACACGCCGGCGCACCGAGCGCCGGCGGACACACCGAAGGCCCGGTCCCCCCGAGGGGCCGGGCCTTCGGCGTCACGTCGTCACAGGTCACGGAAGGGCGACGAGGACGCCGGGACGGGCCGGATTCGAACCGGCGTCCTCCTCGATGCCATCGAGACGCGACAACCCCTGCGCTACGCGTCCCGGCGCCGCGAGCACCCTACCTCCCGCGGCCCCGCACGTCCCAACCGATTTCGCCGCGGGCGGCGAGGACGCCGAAAGGGCGGGGCCCCGGATCGGAAATCCGGGGCCCCGCCCTGAACGCTGCCGACGTCTACGCCGTACTGGGAACCGTCAGTTGTCGTCCTCGTCGATGAGGAAGCCGCGCATCGGCGAGGGAGCCTGGCCCATCGGCGAGGGACCCTGCGGCCGGACCGGAGCCATCGGCTGGGTCATCGCCGGGGACATCTGCTGCTGGCCGCCGTAGGACGGAGCGGACGGGCTCGGAGCGCCACCCATCGTCTGGTTGCCGCCGTAGGACGGGGCACTCGCGCCGGCCGGAGCCATGGACGGCGACGGGGACGGCGGGAGGGACGCGGTGGCCGGAGTACGCGGCGGGGCGAGCGAGTCGTCGGCCTGGGTCTCCAGCTGACGCAGCTGCGACTCCAGGTACGACTTCAGTCGCGTGCGGTACTCGCGCTCGAAGCCGCGCAGGTCCTCGACCTTGCGCTCCAGCGTGGCGCGGGCGGACTCCAGCGAGCCCATCGCGACACGGTGCTTCTCCTGCGCGTCCCGCTCCAGGGCGTCGGCCTTGGCACGGGCGTCGCGCTCCAGACCCTCGGCCCGCGAACGCGCCTCGCCGACGATCTTGTTGGCCTCGGAACGGGCCTCGGCGATCGCCTGGTCGGCGGTCTGCTGGGCCAGCGACAGGACACGGGCGGCGCTGTCGCCACCGGGGCCCTGACCGGGACCGCCCATCGGACCGCCCATGGGGCCGCCCATCGGACCCTGACCCATCTGTCCCTGCATCGGGCCCTGGCCCATCGGACCCTGACCCATGGGACCCTGACCCATCGGGCCGGGACCCTGCGGACCCTGGCCGCCGGGGCCGGCGGGCAGCTGAGGAGCACCGCTCGGCAGCTGGGGCGGGCCACCCATGGGGCCACCCATCTGCTGCTGCGGCGGGCCCGATATCCCGGCGGGTACCGGTGCGCCGGGTCCTCGCATACCCTGCTGCGGCATTCCCTGCTGCGGCATACCTTGCTGGGGCATACCCTGCTGGGGCATACCCTGCTGCGGCTGCTGCTGGTCCTGCTGCTCCTGCGGCTTGCGCATGTTCTGCTGGTTCTGGGCAGCGGCACGGGTCGCCGCGGCCAGCTTGGCGCGCAGGTCCTCGTTCTCGCGGAGCAGACGGGTCAGCTCGGCTTCGACCTCGTCGAGGAAGGCATCGACCTCGTCCTCGTCATAGCCTTCTCGGAGGCGGACGGTCGTGAACTGCTTGTTCCGCACGTCCTCGGGGGTCAACGGCATCTCTTCACCTCAACGTAGTCGTCGGCATTCGGCAAGACGGTAGGTCACATCGCTCACAGCCGGCTCACGATCGAGATCAGGATGTAGACGATGATCATCAGTACGAAGAAGGACAGGTCGAGCGCCACGCCCCCGAGACGCAGCGGCGGAATGAACCGCCGCAGAAGCTTGAGCGGTGGATCAGTGACAGTGTAGGTGGCCTCCAGAACGACCACCATCGCCTTGCCGGGTTGCCACGAGCGGGCGAACTGGAAGACGTAGTCCATGACCAACCGGAAGATGAGCACGATGAGGAAGCACATCAGCGCGATGTAGATGACATCCAGGACCACGCTCATGACCCGTGCTTCCCTCTCCCCTGTTTCCGTGCTGCGTAGGTACTGCTTTGTACCGCGAATTCCGGTCGTGCGTCTCAGCTCTGGTTGAAGAACCCGCCCTCTGCGATACGGGCCTTGTCCTCCGCCGTGACATCGACGTTAGCAGGCGACAACAGGAACACCTTCTGCGTCACCCGCTCGATGCTGCCGTGAAGACCAAACACCAAACCGGCCGCAAAGTCGACAAGTCGCTTCGCGTCTGTGTCATCCATCTCAGTCAGATTCATGATCACCGGGGTGCCCTCACGGAAGTGTTCCCCGATGGTACGGGCTTCGTTGTAGGTCCGCGGGTGAAGCGTGGTGATCCGGTAAGGCTCCCGCTCCGACACAACCTTGGGCATGATCACCGGTGCGTTCTTCTCCAGACTTGCGCGTTCTTGTGTGATGGACGCCACGGGCGCGATGCGCGCCGGGCGGCCGGATTCCGCGGGTAGCGAAGCGGAATGGGCGACCGGCTCACGGGGAGCCGGAGGATGCACCACTCTGACCGATTCGTCCCTTTGGGGCTGATGCGAACCATGTGACTGGTGGGACGGTTCATGCCGTCGGTGATCCCGCTCCGGCTCCGGGTCCAGCTCGGGCTCGAAGTCGTCGTCGGGGTCGAATCCCCGGCCGTCGTACCCATCGTCCTCCACGAGGCCGAGGTAGACCGCCATCTTGCGCATCGCGCCGGCCATGCTCTGAGTCCTCCGCTCTGTGGTGGATCGGCTGACGACTGCCAAGTGCCCGCGATCCACGAGGTCGTTAAGCCCGCCCTTCGACGGTAATGACCATATTTTCTGCTGTGGTCCGACTTCCTGGCGACGTTACCCGAGCCTGGAGCGGACTCCGAGTACCGCGCTGCCGACGCGTACATGTGTCGCTCCGGCGGCCACGGCCTGTTCGAGGTCCGCGCTCATCCCTGCGGAGACCATGTTCGCAGCCGGATGGACTCGGCGCAGCGAGGTCGACAAATCCATCAACCGCTCGAACGCGGCCTGTTGGCGCCCGGCGTATTCCCCGGTCAGCGGCGCGACCGTCATCAGCCCGCCGAGCCGCAGCCCGGGGGACCCGGCGACCAGACCGGCCAGTTCCTCGATCGCCTCGGGCGCCACGCCGCCCCGCTCGCCCCGGCCGCTCGCCCCCGCGTCGAACGCGACCTGGAGCAGGCAGCCGATCTCGCGTTCGGCCCGCACCGCCTCCCGGGAGAGAGCCGTCACCAGCTTGGCGCGGTCGACGGACTGCACCAGATCCGCGTAACCGACCACGGAGCGGACCTTGTTGGTCTGGAGCTGCCCGACGAAGTGCCAGGAAAGCGGCAGATCCGAGCATTCCGCGGCCTTGGGTGCGGCGTCCTGGTCGCGGTTCTCGGCGACATGGCGCACACCGAGTTCCGACAGGATCCGCACATCGCTCGCGGGGTAGGTCTTGGTGACCACGATCAGGGTCACCTCTTCGCGCTTGCGCCCGGCCGCCGCGCAGGCCGCGGCGATCCGCTCCTCGACCCGTGCCAGATTTACGGCGAGTTCGCCCTTACGGTCCGTCATGCCCCATCAGTCCAGCCAGACATAGCCGGCGAGCCGCCCGGTGGTGCGGTCGCGGCGGTACGAGAAGTGGTCCTGCGACTCCCGCGTGCACACCGGCGACTGCGCCCGGTCGTGCACCCCGAGCCGTTCGAGCTGCGCGTGCACCCCGGCGGTCACATCGACCGCCGGCGTGCCCCAGCTCGTCTCCGCGTGCGCCGCCGGCTCGACGGCGGCCACCTCGGCGCGCATGTGCTCCGGCACCTCGTAGCACCGGCCGCAGACGGCGGGTCCGGTGCGGGCGACGATCCGGGAGGGTTCGGCGCCGAGTTCGGTCATGGCCCGTACGGCGGCCGGGACGACCCCGGCGACCATGCCGGGCCGGCCCGCGTGGGCGGCGGCCACGACGCCGGCGACCGGGTCGGCGAGCAGCACCGGCGTGCAGTCGGCGGTGAGGACGGCGAGGGCGAGACCGGGACGGGCCGTGACCAGCGCGTCCACCGAGGGGATCTCGGCGTCGGCGCCCCAGGGTCCGTCGACCACCGCCACGTCGTCGCCGTGCACCTGGTTCATCCAGACCACCCGGTCCGGGTCGAGACCGAGCGACTTGGCCGCCAGTTCCCGGTTGGTCCGCACGGCGCCGGGGTCGTCGCCGACCGCGCCGCCGAGGTTCAGCTCCGCATACGGAGCGGCGCTCACCCCGCCCCACCGGTCGGTGAAGGCGAAGTGCGCGCCGCTCACGCTCTCGCGCCGTCCTATCACTTCAGGAAGTCCGGGACGTCCAGTTCCTCGGCCGCGCTGTCCGTGTAGCTCCGCGACGGCGGGACCGGCGGGGCGACCGGGATGTCGGCCACCGGCTCGGGCGCGGGCTCCGGCTCCTCCTTCGGCGTGACGCTGCCGAGCGAGCCGAAGGACGGACGGCTCTCCGGCTGGCGTACCGGCGGAGCGGGCTCCTCGCGGCGGGCCGGGGCGGGAGCGGCGGAGGAGGAGGTCGAGCCGAGGACGTTGTCCCGGCGGGCCGGCGGCTGGCCGCCGTCGAAGCCGGCCGCGATCACGGTGACCCGCACCTCGTCGCCGAGGGCGTCGTCGATGACCGCGCCGAAGATGATGTTGGCCTCGGGGTGGGCGGCCTCGCTGACCAGCTGGGCGGCCTCGTTGATCTCGAACAGGCCGAGGTCGGAGCCGCCGGAGATGGAGAGCAGGACGCCCCGGGCGCCGTCGATGGACGCCTCCAGCAGCGGCGAGGAGATCGCCATCTCGGCGGCGGCGACCGCGCGGTCGTCGCCGCGGGCCGAGCCGATGCCCATGAGGGCCGAACCGGCCTCGGACATGACCGACTTCACATCGGCGAAGTCCAGGTTGATCAGACCGGGGGTGGTGATGAGGTCGGTGATGCCCTGAACACCGGAGAGCAGGACCTGGTCCGCCGACTTGAAGGCGTCGAGGACCGAGACCTGGCGGTCCGAGATGGACAGCAGCCGGTCGTTCGGGATGACGATGAGGGTGTCGACCTCTTCACGGAGCTCGGCGATGCCGTCCTCGGCCTGGTTCGCGCGGCGCCGTCCCTCGAAGGTGAACGGGCGCGTGACCACGCCGATGGTGAGGGCGCCCAGCGAGCGCGCGATGTTGGCCACGACGGGCGCGCCGCCGGTGCCGGTGCCGCCGCCTTCACCGGCCGTCACGAAGACCATGTCGGCCCCCTTGAGGACCTCCTCGATCTCCTCGCGGTGGTCCTCGGCGGCCTTGCGGCCGACGGCCGGGTTGGCTCCGGCGCCGAGTCCGCGGGTGAGTTCGCGGCCGACGTCGAGCTTGACGTCGGCGTCGCTCATCAACAGCGCCTGTGCGTCGGTGTTGATGGCGATGAACTCGACGCCCTTGAGACCGACCTCGATCATCCGGTTGATGGCATTGACACCACCGCCGCCGACACCGATGACCTTGATGACTGCGAGGTAGTTCTGCGGTGCTGCCACGTCGAAGGCCTCTCGCCTCGAATTACGTTGCCGCCGCCTCACGGGGGTGAACCCGTGGTCCGACGACAGATGCCGATTGGGACGGTCCGTAGCGCCGACCCGAACCCTAACGTTGAAGTTTAGGGTTACCAGTGTGTCTGTTCTCTGGAGTCTTCTGAACAGGACACTAAGTCGACAAGTGGCGCACGTTCAACGAACACGCCGAACCTCCCGTTTTTCTTTTCACCCTATGTGATCAGCCGTAGCAGTGCCCAACCAGGGTGCTGGCCTGCGCTGATGTGCGTCAACTCCCGGCTGACGCAGGGGCGGTGGGGACGCTCACGTCGAAGTGCCGTGCGCGCGGAGCCGCTTTCAGCAGTGCGGTGAGCGTACGGGCCTTCGCGGCTCCCTTCTCGCCACTCCCCCAGGCCACGGTCCGGCCGCCGCTCAACTCCAGCGAGATGTCGTCGTAGGTACGGACCTTGACGACCCGGGTCCGGTGCGCGACCTCCTTCGGCAGGGCACCGGCCACCCGCACCGCCTCGCGCACCAGCCGCGGCTCGCCGAAGCGCCGCAGACTGGCCGCGGCCGAACGGGACCGGGAAACCGTCAATTCCAGGAGGGGTACGCCTTTTCTGGCATAGGAAACCGTGGCGAAACGGACACCTTCCTCGTCCACCTCCACGAACTTTCCGCCCTTTTCGACGAGGAGAACCGGCGTCCGCTCGGTCACTTTCAGGCTGATTCCGTGCGGCCAGGAACGCACCACGTCGATCGAGTCGATCCGGGGCAGTTTCCGGCGCAGCCGGCTCTCCATCGCCTCGGTGTCGACGGAGACCAGCGGCGCGCCGACGGGGGCGTCGGCCGCCTCGCGCACCTGCTCGGGGGTGAGCTTCGAGGTGCCGGAGACGGAGACGCGCTCCAGGCGCAGCCACTGCGAGCCGTACAGCACCCAGCCGCCGCCTGCGCCGAGCAGCGCCAGGGCGACGGTGAAGATGATGATCGTACGAAGCCGTGGTGGTCGGGGCCGGGTGGGGCGGGGCGGGCCGGACGACTCCTGCTGGCGTACACCGCGTTCGGCGGTGGTCGGTCCGGCCACGCTCCCTGCCTTCCGCTTACCTGGGAATACGGTTCCTAACGGTGTGCACGGTGGGCGGCGATCGCCTCGTACACCATGCCGACGAGCAGTTCGTCGGCGTCCCGGCGGCCGAACTCGGCGGCGGAGCGGGACATCTCGTACAGCCGGTGCGGGTCGGCGAGCACGGGCAGCACGTTCTGCTGCACCCACTCCGGGGTGAGTTCCGCGTCGTCGACCAGCAGACCGCCGCCGGCCTTGACCACCGGCTGGGCGTTCAGCCGCTGCTCGCCGTTGCCGATGGGCAGCGGGACGTAGGCGGCCGGGAGTCCGACGGCGGAGAGCTCGGCGACGGTCATCGCGCCCGCGCGGCAGAGCATCATGTCGGCCGCGGCGTACGCGAGGTCCATCCGGTCCAGGTAACTTACCGGGATGTAGGGGGGCATCCCCGGCATCTGGTGCACCTGCGGCAGTTCGTTCTTCGGGCCGACCGCGTGCAGGATCTGGATCCCGGCCTGCTGGAGCCAGGGGGCGACCTGCTGGACGACCTCGTTGAGGCGGCGGGCGCCCTGTGAGCCGCCGGAGACGAGCAGCGTCGGCAGGTTGGGGTCGAGGCCGAACATCGCGCGCGCCTCGGGGCGGGCCGCGGCCCGGTCCAGGGTGGCGATGGAGTGGCGCAGCGGGATGCCGATGTAGCGCGCGTTCCGGAGCTTGCTGTCCGGGGTGGCGACGGCGACCTGCGCGGCGTACCGCGAACCGATCTTGTTGGCCAGACCGGGGCGCGCGTTGGCCTCGTGGATGACGATCGGCACACCGAGGCGCTTGGCGGCCAGGTAGCCGGGCAGCGCGACATAGCCGCCGAAGCCCACCACGGCGTCCGCCTTGGTGCGCTCCAGGATCTGCTCGGCCGCCTTGATGGTGCCGCGCAGCCGGCCCGGGACGGTGATCAGCTCGGGCGTGGGCTTACGGGGCAGCGGTACGGCCGGGATCAGCGCCAGCTCGTAGCCCCGCTCGGGGACCAGCCTGGTCTCCAGCCCGCGCTCCGTGCCCAGGGCCGTGATGCCCACGGTCGGGTCCTGCCTGCGCAGGGCGTCCGCGAGGGCGAGCGCGGGCTCGATGTGGCCCGCGGTACCCCCGCCGGCGAGTACGACATGCACCGAAATTCACCGCTCTCCGGACGTACGCACCGCCGAGGTGCGCCGTCGCATCGTGTTCCATCTCCGAGGCCCCGCAGAGCCCCCAGCCCCCCGCTTTCTACCAAAGCGGGGTTGCCGCATCGCAAGCGCCGCCCGCGCAGCGGGCTCGTCGCGTGCGAAGGCGATCAGCAGCCCGATGGCGAACATGGTCGGCAGCAGGGCGGATCCCCCGTAGGAGAACAGCGGGAGTGGGACGCCGGCGATCGGCAGCAGGCCGAGCACCGCACCCATGTTGATCACGGCCTGGGCCGTGATCCAGGTGGTCACGCCTCCCGCGGCATACCTCACGAAGGGGTCCTCCGTGCGTCCGGCCACGCGGATACCCGCATAGCCTAGAGCGGCGAACAGGGCGAGCACCGACAGCGTCCCCGCCAGACCCAGCTCCTCACCGGCGACGGCGAAGATGAAGTCGGTGTGCGCTTCGGGGAGTTGACCCCATTTTTCCACACTCGCACCGAGCCCGGATCCGAAGAGTCCGCCGGAGGCGAGGGCGTAGATTCCGTGCACGGCCTGCCAGCAGGAGCCGTCGGGGCCCATCTCGGTGGCGCCGATGCAGGCGAAGCGGTCCAGCCGGTTGGCACTGGTCTTGATCAGTACGGCGCCGATCACCGCGGCGACCGCCAGCACCCCGACGAACAGCCGGGTGGGCGCCCCGGCCAGCCAGAGCAGGCCGAACAGGATCGCGGTGAGGATGATCGCGGTGCCCATGTCGCCGCCGAGCATGATCAACCCGAGCAGCATGAACGCCACCGGAACGAGCGGCACCAGCATGTGCTTCCACTGCGCCAGCAGCCTCTTGTCCTGCTTGCGGGCGAGCAGGTCGGCGCCCCACAGCACCAGGGCGAGCTTGCCGAACTCGCTGGGCTGGAGCTGGAAGGAGCCGCCGAGCGAGATCCAGTTCTGGTTGCCGTTGACCGCCATCCCTATCCCCGGCACCTGCACCAGCGCCATCATGAAGACGGCGCCCGCGAGGATCGGGTAGGCCAGCGCCCGGTGCAGTTTCACCGGCATCCGCGAGGCGGCGTACAGCAGTCCGCCGCCGATCACGGCGGCCAGGAGCTGCTTGCGGAAGAAGTACGAGCCGGGCAGCGACATCTGGAGCGCGGTGATCTGGGAGGCCGAGTAGACCATCACCAGACCGAGCACGGTGATCAGCAGGCTGCCGCCGAGGATCAGGTAGTAGGCGGTCAGCGGCCGGTCCCAGGCCTTGTGCGCCCGTGTGTAGAGCCGCAGCACGCGGTTCTCCCGGGGCGGGGCGACGGGCCGCACCACCCGCCGCTGGACGGGCGGACGCCCGGTACGGCTACCGGGCATCGGCGCGTCCCCCCTCGCCGTGGGAGCACGTCCCGCCGGGGGTCCACCACATCCGCGTCACCCGTCCCTCCAAGGGTCCCGAAGCACCCGCAGTGGCCGAGACGCGCCGTCAGGCGTCCGCGCCGAGCGCGCGAACCGCCTCCGCGAACGCGTCACCGCGCTTGTTGTAGTTGGCGAACATGTCCATGGAGGCGCAGGCCGGGGCCAGCAGCACCGTGTCGCCGGGCTCGGCGAGGCGCTGGGCCTCCTGGACAGCCGCGAGCATCGCCCCAGTGTCGGTCCGGTCGAGGTCGACGACGGGTACTTCCGGGGCGTGTCGCGCGAGCGCTTCACGGATCAGCGCGCGGTCGGCGCCGATCAGCACGACCCCGCGGAGCCGCTTCGCCGACCTCGTGACCAGTTCGTCGAAGGCCGCGCCCTTGGCCAGCCCGCCCGCGATCCACACGACCGACTCGTACGCCGCCAAAGAGGCTTCCGCGGCGTGGGTGTTGGTCGCCTTGGAGTCGTCGACGTAGGCGACCCCGGCCACGTCGGCGACGTGCGCGATCCGGTGGGCGTCCGGGCGGAAGGCCCGCAGACCGTCGCGTACGGCCTGCGGGGGCACGCCGAAGGCGCGGGCGAGGGCCGCGGCGGCGAGGGCGTTGGCGATGTTGTGCGGGGCCGGCGGGTCGACGTCGGCGACCTCGGCGAGCTCCTGGGCGTTCTTCTGCCGGTTCTCGACGAAGGCGCGGTCGACCAGGATGCCGTCCACGACGCCGAGTTGGGAGGGCGCCGGGGAGCCGAGGGTGAAGCCGATGGCCCGGCAGCCCTCCTCGACGTCGGCCTCGCGCACCAGGTCCTCGGTGGCCTTGTCGGCCACGTTGTAGACGCAGGCGACCCGATTGCCCTCGTAGACGCGGCCCTTGTCCTTGGCGTACGCCTCCATGGAGCCGTGCCAGTCGAGGTGGTCGGGGGCGAGGTTGAGGACGGTGGCGGAGTGGGCGCGCAGCGAGGGCGCCCAGTGCAGCTGGTAGCTGGACAGCTCCACCGCCAGCACGTCGTACTCCTCGTCGCCGAGCACCGCGTCCAGCAGCGAGACACCGATGTTGCCGACGGCGGCCGTGCGCAGGCCGGCGGCCTTGAGGATGGACGCCAGCATCTGCGTGGTGGTGGTCTTGCCGTTGGTGCCGGTGACGCAGAGCCAGGGCGCGGCGTCGGGTCCGCGCAGCCGCCAGGCGAGCTCGACGTCGCCCCAGACCGGGACGCCGGCCGCGGCGGCCGCGGTGAAGAGCGGCTTGTCCGGCTGCCAGCCGGGCGCGGTGACGATCAGTTCGGTGCCCTCGGGCAGGGTGGCGCCGTCGCCGAGGCGGACGGTGACACCCAGCTCGGCCAGCTCGGCGGCCTGCGCCCGGGCGCGCTCGTCGTCGCCGTCGTTGACGACCGTGACGATCGCGCCGAGCCCGTGCAGCACCTTGGCCGCCGGGACGCCGGAGACGCCGAGTCCGGCGACGGTGACGTGCTTGCCCTGGAACTCCGAGCCGGCCGTTGAGGTCACTTTTCCGCTGCCCATCCCGCGTAGAAGAGGCCGAGTCCGACGATCACGCAGATGCCCTGGATGATCCAGAAGCGGACCACCACGAGCACTTCGGACCAGCCCTTGAGTTCGAAGTGGTGCTGGAGCGGCGCCATCCGGAAGACGCGCTTCCCGGTCAGCCGGAACGAGCCGACCTGGATGACCACCGACATGGTGATGAGGACGAACAGACCGCCGAGGATGGCGATCAGCAGCTCGGTGCGGGAGCAGATCGCGAGGCCCGCGAGCACACCGCCGAGCGCCAGCGAACCGGTGTCGCCCATGAAGATCTTGGCCGGCGAGGTGTTCCACCACAGGAAGCCGAGGCAGGCGCCCATCAGGGCGGAGGCGACGACCGCGAGGTCCAGCGGATCGCGCACCTCGTAGCAGGCGCCGGGGTTGGTGAGGGTGCCCGCGTTGGCGCAGGACTCCTGGAACTGCCAGACGCCGATGAAGGTGTAGGCGCCGAAGACGAGGACGGAGGCGCCGGTGGCCAGACCGTCCAGACCGTCCGTCAGGTTCACGCCGTTGGACATGGCGAGGATCATGAACAGCGCCCAGACCACGAACAGCACCGGGCCGATCGTCCAGCCGAAGTCGGTGATGAACGACAGCTTGGTGGAGGCCGGGGTGTTGCCGCGGTTGTCGGCGAACTGGAGCGAGAGCACCGCGAAGGCGATGCCGACGATCAGCTGGCCGGCCATCTTCGCCTTGGCCCGCAGGCCCAGCGAACGCCGCTTGACGATCTTGATGTAGTCGTCGAGGAAGCCGACCAGGCCCATGCCGACCATCAGGCCGAGGACCAGCAGACCCGAGTAGGTCGGGGGGTAGCCGGTGATGACCTTGGACAGGAAGTAGGCGGCGACGGTCGCCAGGATGAAGGCGATACCACCCATGGTCGGCGTACCGCGCTTGCTGGCGTGCTCGCGCGGGCCGTCGTCACGGATGTACTGGCCGTAGCCCTTGCGGGCCAGCAGCTTGATCAGCAGCGGGGTGCCGATCAGGGTGAGGAAGAGGCCAATGACTCCTGCGAACAGGATCTGCTTCATCATCGGGCGGCAACCTCACCCTCGGCACCGGACTCGAGCAGCGCCTGGGCAACGCTTTCGAGGCCGACCGAACGGGACGCCTTCACGAGCACGACGTCCCCCGGGCGCAACTCGCTGCGCAACAGGTCGACCGCCGCCTGTGCGTCGGACACGTGCACCGACTCCTCACCCCACGAACCCTCGTTATATGCGCCCAGTTGCAGCCAGGCGGCTTCCATGCCACCGACCGCGACGAGCTTGCCGACATTGAGCCGGACGGCGAGCCGTCCGACCGCGTCGTGCTCGGCGAGCGCCTCGTCCCCGAGCTCGGCCATCTTGCCGAGCACCGCCCACGTACGACCCCCCTTTGCCCGTGAGGCTTCGCCCATGGCGGCCAGCGCGCGCAGCGCGGCCTTCATGGACTCGGGGTTCGCGTTGTAGGCGTCGTTGACGATCGTCACGCCGTCCGGGCGCTCGGTGACCTCCATCCGCCAGCGGGAGAGGGAGCCCGCCTCGGAGAGTGCGGTGGCGATCTCTTCCGCGGACATGCCCAGCTCATGGGCGACGGCGGCCGCGGCGAGCGCGTTCGACACGTGGTGCTCACCGTACAGGCGCATGGTCACATCGCTGCACCCGGAGGGTGTGTGAAGGGTGAAGGCGGGCTGCCCGGTGTCCGTCAACCGCACGTTCTCGGCCCGTACGTCCGCTTCGTCGGACTCGCCGAAGTAGATCACCTTCGCCTTCGTACGGGACGCCATGGCCCGTACGAGCGGATCGTCGGCGTTGAGGATCGCGGTGCCGTCCTCGGGCAGGGACTCGACCAACTCGCCCTTGGCCTGGGCGATCTGCTCGCGTCCGCCGAACTCGCCGATGTGGGCGGAGCCGACGTTGAGGACCAGTCCGATCTTCGGCGGGGTCAGTTCGGTGAGGTAGCGGATGTGCCCGATGCCGCGGGCGCCCATCTCCAGGACCAGGAACCGGGTTTCCGCGGTGGCGCTGAGCGCGGTCAGCGGCAGCCCGATCTCGTTGTTGAGCGAGCCGGGCGTGAACACCGTGGGCGCCTTGCGCTGGAGCACCTGCGCGATGAGGTCCTTGGTGCTCGTCTTGCCCGCCGATCCGGTGAGCGCGACGAGGGTGGTGCCGAGCTTGCGCACGACATGGCGGGCGAGGGCGCCGAGTGCCGCCTGGACGTCGGCCACGACGATCGCGGGCACGCCGACCGGCCGCGAACCGAGCACGGCCGCGGCACCCGCCTCCACCACCTGTGGCGCGAAGTCGTGGCCGTCCACGCGTTCGCCGACGAAGGCGACGAAGAGGCTGCCGGGCTCCACCTCACGGGAGTCCCGGACGACCGGCCCGGTCACCATGACCGACGGATCCGGTATGTCGTACGTCTGCCCGCCGACGACTTCTGCGATCTCGGCGAGAGAGAGGGCGATCACAAGTTCATCCCTGGGTCTTCTGGATAGCTTCGCGAAGCACCTGGCGGTCGTCGAAGGGACGGACCACGCCGGCGATGTCCTGGCCCTGCTCGTGACCCTTGCCCGCGACCAGCACGGTGTCGCCCGGCTGCGCCCGGTCCACGGCGGCGGCGATCGCGGCGGCGCGGTCCTCGAACAGCAGCACCTCGCCGCGCTCGTGCACCGGCACGGAGGCCGCGCCCTGGAGCATGGCGGCGAGGATCGCGAGAGGGTCCTCGGAGCGGGGGTTGTCCGAGGTGAGTACGGCGATGTCGGCGAGCCTCGCCGCGGCGGCGCCCATCGGGCCCCGCTTGGTGGTGTCCCGGTCGCCGCCGCAGCCGAGGACGACGTGCAGCCGGCCCTTGGTGACCTTGCGCAGTGCCTTCAGCACCGACTCGACGGCGTCGGTCTTGTGGGCGTAGTCGACGACCGCGAGGTACGGCTGTCCGGCGTCGACCCGCTCCAGCCGGCCCGGGACGCCCGGCACGGCCGCGATGCCGTCGGCGGCGCTCTGCGCGTCGAGGCCGGCGGCGGCGAGGGCGACCAGCGCGGCGAGGGTGTTCGCCACGTTGAAGGGGCCCGGCAGCGGGGACTTGGCGGCGATCCGCTCACCGTTCGGGCCGATCACGGTGAAGGTCGAGTCGAGTTGGCCGACCCGGACGTCCTCGGCGCGCCAGTCGGCGTCGGGGTGGCCCTCGGCGGAGTAGGTGACGACCGGGACGGTGGCCTCCCTGGCGAGCCGGCGGCCGTACTCGTCGTCGACGTTGACCACGCCGAGTTTGCTGCGCTTCGGCGTGAACAACTGCGCCTTGGCCCGGAAGTAGTCCTCCATGTCGGAGTGGAACTCCATGTGTTCCGGGCTGAGGTTGGTGAAGACGGCGATGTCGAAGACGCAGCCGTCGACCCGGCCGAGGACCAGGGCGTGGCTGGAGACCTCCATGGCGACCGCCTCGACGCCGCGCTCGCGCATGACGGCGAACAGGGCCTGGAGGTCGGTGGCTTCGGGGGTGGTGCGCTCGGACTTGATGCGCTCGTCGCCGATGCGCATCTCGACCGTGCCGATGAGCCCGGTGGACCGGGCCGTCTTCAGGCCGCCCTCGACCAGGTAGGCCGTGGTGGTCTTGCCCGAGGTGCCGGTGATGCCGATCTGGAGCAGGTCCCGGCCCGGCCGGCCGTAGAGCGTGGCGGCCAGTTCGCCCATCCGCGCGCGCGGGTCGTCGACGGTGAGCACCGGCAGACCGGTGGCGGCGGCGCGCTCGGCGCCGGCCGGGTCGGTCAGCACGGCCGCGGCACCGAGGCCGGCGGCCTGGGTGACGAAGTCGGCGCCGTGCGCGCGGGCGCCGGGCAGGGCGGCGTACAGGTCGCCGGGCCGGACGGCGCGCGAGTCATGGGTGATGCCCGTGACCTCGACGGCGCTCTCCGGCGCTGCGACACCCAGTTGTCCGGCGAGTTCCGCGAGTGGTGTGGCGGAGATCTGCGCCGGCCGGGGCGGCCCGGGGTATGTCACGGGATGGCCCTTCTGGGTGGTTTGGGACTGATCAGCGTGTGGCACGGCGGTGAGCGTACCGGGCGCACCCGCTCCGGAGCGAAGTGAGGGGCGGGGGGCGCCTTGGTTCCCGGAATCCGGGGTGATCGTTGTCACGGGTGGTTCCTGGTTGCTCGGTGCTGGTCAGGACTGATCAGGGCGCGAAGGTCACCGGCAGGTTGGCGGGCCGCGCGCCGGTGGGCGGGATCTGGAGGGTCTTCAGGGCGAACTCCATCACCTGCTTGTAGACGGGTCCGCAGATCTGGCCGCCGAAGTAACTGCCCTTGGTGGCGTTCTGGATGGCGCAGTAGACGGTGACGCGGGGCTGGTCCGCGGGGGCGAAACCGGCGAAGGACGAGGTGTAGCCGCGGTACTTGCCGGTGGCCGGATCGACGCGGTTGGCGGTGCCCGTCTTGCCCGCGACCCGGTAGCCGGGGATGCGCGCCTTGGTGCCGGTGCCCTCCTCGTCGTCGACCACCGACTCCAGCATCCGGGCCAGCGTCTTGGCGGTCTTCGCGCTGATCACGCGTGTCTTCTCGGGCTCCGGCGCCGGGGTGAAGCGTCCGTCGGGGCCCTTGCTGCCGCGGATCAGGGTGGGCTCGACGCGGACGCCGCCGTTGGCGATGGTCGAGTAGACGGACGCCGCCTGCATCGCGTTGATGGACATGCCCTGGCCGAAAGGAATCGTGTACTGCTGCGAGGTCGACCACTTGTCCGGCGGCGCGAGGATGCCGTTGGTCTCGCCGGGGAAGCCGAGGCCGGTCTCCTCGCCGATGCCGAACTTGCGCAGGTAGGAGTAGAGGACCCGGTTGGCCTCCGACTGGGTCTTGCCCAGCTGGCCGGTGGCGAGGATGGTGCCGATGTTGCTGGACTTGGCGAGCACGCCGTTCAGCGTCAGGTACCAGGTCGGGTGGTCGATGTCGTCCTGGAAGAGCCGGTCGCCGCGGTGCAGCCGGTTGGGCACCACGACGTGCGTGCCGGGGGTCGCGGCGTTCTCCTCCAGTACGGCGGCCATCGACATGACCTTGGCGGTGGAGCCGGGCTCGTAGGCGTCCTGGAGGGCCGCGTTGCCCATGTTGGCGGAGGTGGCGCGGGACAGGTCGTTGGGGTCGAAGCCGGGCGAGTTGGCCATGGCCAGGATCTCGCCGGTCCGGGTGTCCTGCACGATCACATAGCCGCGGTCCGCCTCGGACTTCTCGACCTGCTCGGCGATGGCGTTCTGCGCCGCCCACTGGATGTCGCGGTCGATGGTCAGCTCGATGTCGGAGCCGGGCACGGCGGGCTTCTCGGTGGAGCCGACGGTCGGCACCTGGCGGCCGCCGGACTGGGCGTAGCGGATCTCGCCGTCCTTGCCGGCCAGCTGCTTCTCCAGCTGCTGCTCGACACCGCCGCCGCCCTTGCCCTCGGCGTTGACCCAGCCCAGTATCCCGGCGGCCAGCTCGCCGTTCGGGTACACGCGCTTGCTGCTGGGGGTGGCGAGGACGCCCGCGAGGACGTTCACGGTGGCGCCGTCCGTCTGCTGCTTGTTGGTGAGCGCCGACTTCAGGTCCTTGATCTGCTTCCAGACCTGCGGGGTCTGGCGGTCGGCGAGCTTGACGTAGCGGAGCTGCTCGTTCTCCGGCCGGAGCTTGGCGACGATCTCCTCCTGGTCCTGGCCGAGGATCGGCGCGAGGAGGGCGGCCGCCTGCTCGGGGCCGTCGTCGATCTTCAGCTGCTCGCGGGTGAACAGCGTGGGGTCGGCGGTGATGTCGTAGGCGGCCACGCTGGTCGCGAGGGCCACGCCCGCGCGGTCGGTGATCTCGCCGCGCTCGGCGGCCAGCACCTGGCCGACGTACCGGTTCTGCTCGGCCTTGGCCGCGTACGCGCTCGCGTCGACGGCCTGCACCTGGAGCAGGCGTACGACGAAGACGAGCAGCACGAGGGTGAGCGCGACACCGACCAGGCGCAGCCGGGGCCGGGGGCTGCCGAGCCGGATGACCCGCGGGGCGGTGGCGCGCGGCGGTGCCGGACGCGCCGGACGCCGGGCCGGTCGGGCGCCGGTGCCGGGGCGCCGCTGCTGGCCGGGGCGCGCGGGCCGCGCGGGTCCGGGCACGCGGCGACGCGGCGGTTCCCTGTCGGTCACTTCCGTCACCTGCCGGGGGTCGTGGGCGTGGGCTCGGGAGCCGCGGGGGTGGTGGCGGGCACGGGGGCCGCCGGGGTCGTGGCGGCCGGCGCGGAGGCCGCCGGGGTGGTGGGGGCGGGCGCTGCGGCCGTGGGGGTCGTGGGGGCGGGCGCGGGGGCCGCGGCGCCGGTCATCGCCTCGGGGGCGAGCACGAGGGGTGTGCGGCCCGGGGAGCGGGCGGCGGCCGGAGCGGGTGAGGGGACGCCCTTGACCGTGCCGTCGGGGCCCAGGAAGGCGGGGTCGCCGCCGGGGACCATGCCCAGCTCGCGGGCGCGGCGCTGGAGGGCGTCGGGGGCGGAGTAGGCGTCGATGTCGCGCTGGAGGGCCTGTTCCTCGTCGGTGAGGGTCTTGGTCTCGCGCTGGAGGTCGTCCAGTTGGAACGAGCCCTCGCTGAGCGCCGAGTTCAGCACCAGCAGACCGATGAGGCCGCCGCCGAGGAGCAGGACGACGAGGAGCACGAAGGGGGTGCGGGCCGCCTGGCCCGGGGCGGTGGGGAAGAGCCGGGCGAGCCGCGCCGCGCGGCCCCTCAGTTCGGGTTTCCTACTCACTCGCCCTCCCGGTGCGTCCGGGTTCGCTCACTCGACGTCCTCCCTGATGCGCTCGGCGCCGCGCAGCCGGGCCGGGGCGGCACGGCGGTTCTCGGCGACCTCTTCCTCCGTGGGAAGTTCGGCACCGCGCGTGAGCAGCTTGAGCCGGGGCTGGTAACGCTCGGGGACGACGGGCAGGCCGGGCGGCGCGGTGTTGGCGGCGCCGGCCGCGAAGACCTGCTTGACCAGCCGGTCCTCCAGCGAGTGGTACGACAGCACGGCGATCCGCCCGCCCACGGCGAGCGCCTTGACCGCCGCCGGGATCGCCCGCTCCAGCACCGACAGTTCGCCGTTGACCTCGATCCGCAGCGCCTGGAAGGTGCGCTTGGCCGGGTTGCCGCCGGTGCGCTTGGCGGCCTGCGGCAACGCGTCCCGGATCAGCTCCACCAGCCGCGCGCTGTTGCTGAACGGCTCCTTCTCCCGCTCGCGCACGACGGCGGCGACGATCCGCTTGGCCTGCTTCTCCTCGCCGTACGCGCGCAGGATCCGCACCAGTTCGCCGGCCGGGTAGGTGTTCAGGACCTCGGCGGCGCTCATGCCGGTCGTCTGGTCCATCCGCATGTCGAGCGGGGCGTCCTGGGCGTAGGCGAAGCCGCGGTCGGCCTCGTCGAGCTGCATGGAGGAGACGCCGAGGTCGAACAGGACGCCCTGGACGCGCGGGATGCCGAGCCGGGCCAGCACCTCGGGCAGTTCGTCGTAGACAGCGTGCACCAGGGTGGCGCGCTCGCCGTACGGCGCGAGCCGCTCGCCGGACAGGCGCAGCGCCTCCTTGTCGCGGTCGAGGGCGACGAGCCGCGCCTCGGGGAAGCGGGTCAGCAGCGCCTCGCTGTGTCCGCCGAGGCCGAGGGTGCAGTCGACGACCACCGCTCCGGGCTCCTGGAGGGCGGGGGCCAACAGGTCCAGGCACCGCTGGAGCATCACCGGGACGTGTCGACTCTGGCTCAAGGGGCCCTCTCAGGTCCGGCGGGCGGTACGCACCGCCGGGTCCCCGCCCGCTCGTGAAGGGGAGGCCGGCCGGCGCCCGAGGCGTCGGCCGGCCGGAGCGGGTGGAGGCCGAGCCGTACGTACGCGCCGCGCACGTGGGGGATCTCCGGTACGTCGCCGGGGCTCCGGGGGAATTCAGTCCTGCGGGGAGGACGCGCCTCGCCTCCCGCTTCGCGTCACTTTAGTCCACCCTGTCGCCCGGTCAATCAACCGGCCTGCGCGTCGCCCGGGGGCGGTGGGCGGGAAGCCGTACGAGGGAATGGATCACTCGTCCGGGCGTGTCCGCGTCGCGCTTGTGGGTTACCTCACACAACGACCCGATGACGTTCTTTGTCCCGCCTCACAGCAGGACCGGATCACCGGTGACCACTACCGTCATACCCATGACGACTTCTGCATCGGTTCCCGCCGAAACCCAGGACGCCATACACCGCCCCGGTACGGTCACCGACCGGCTCGTCGAGGCCAACGAGCGGTATGCCGCCGACTTCACCGACCCCGGCATGGACGCCCGTCCGGTGCTCCGGGTCGCCGTGGTGGCCTGCATGGACGCCCGTCTGGACCTGCACGCGGCGCTCGGCCTCCAGCTGGGCGACTGCCACACCATCCGCAATGCGGGCGGCGTGGTCACCGACGACGTGATCCGCTCGGTGACCATCAGCCAGCGCAAGCTGGGCACGCGCAGCGTGGTCCTCATCCACCACACCGGCTGCGGTCTGGAGAGCCTCACCGAGGACTTCCGCACCGAGCTGGAGCAGGAGGTCGGGCAGCGCCCGTCCTGGGCGGTGGAGTCCTTCCGGGACGTCGACCAGGACGTGCGGCAGTCGATGCGGCGGGTGCGTACCTCGCCGTTCCTGCTGCACACCGACGACGTGCGCGGGTTCGTCTTCGATGTGAAGACCGGCCTGCTGCGGGAGATCGACCCGGCGTAACCCCGTCGCACAGCTGTCGATTCGCTGTCGATTCGCACTTCGATTCGCACTCCGGACGCCGCAAAAGGCATCAAAGCCGACATAACGCGGGCAGTTGTCCACAGGCGAGTGACACGAACCGGTAACGGCAACAAGAATGCGGTGGTGACGTCGCGCGGAACCATCCATGCGCGGTGTCCGTGTTTCGGGGTGGGCCGGTTTCGCACGCCAGTGCGGAGGCCCTCATGAACGGGCCGAGGAGGGCCGGGTGACGACCTATGACGATCGAGCGAGCCTCACTGATCTGACCGCCGTGGTCGAGCGCGTGCGGGGGTCGGTGGAGGGCGTGATCGAGGGCAAGCCCGAGGTCGTACGGCTCTCGCTGACCGTGCTGCTCGCCGAGGGACATCTTCTGATCGAGGATGTCCCCGGCGTCGGCAAGACGATGCTGGCCAAGGCGCTGGCCCGGTCCATCGACTGCTCGGTGCGGCGGATCCAGTTCACGCCCGACCTGCTGCCCTCGGACATCACCGGGGTGTCCATCTGGGACCAGCAGCGCCGCGACTTCGAGTTCAAGCCGGGCGCGATCTTCGCGCAGATCGTGATCGGCGACGAGATCAACCGCGCCTCGCCGAAGACCCAGTCGGCGCTCCTGGAGTCGATGGAGGAGCGCCAGGTCACCACCGACGGGCAGAGCTACGAGCTGCCGAGCCCGTTCATGGTGGTGGCCACCCAGAACCCGGTCGAGATGGAGGGCACCTACCCGCTGCCCGAGGCCCAGCGCGACCGGTTCATGGCCCGGGTCTCCATCGGCTACCCGAGCCCGGAGGCCGAGCTCCAGATGCTGGACGTGCACGGCGGGGTCAACCCGCTGGACGACCTCCAGCCGGTGGCCCACGCGCACGAGATCGTGAAGCTGATCGAGGCCGTGCGCGGCGTCCACGTCGCCGACACCGTCCGGCGGTACGCCGTGGACCTGGTCTCGGCCACCCGCAACCACCCCGACCTCAGACTCGGCGCCTCCCCGCGCGCGACGCTGCACCTGCTGCGCGCGGCGAAGGCGTCCGCCGCCCTCAGCGGCCGGGAGTACGCGCTGCCGGACGACGTACAGGCCCTCGCCGTGGCCGTGCTCGCCCACCGCCTGCTGCCCACCGCCCAGGCCCAGCTGAACCGGCGCACCTCGGAGCAGGTCGTCCAGGAGATCCTCCAGCACACCCCGGTGCCCTCGGCACCTCAGCAGAACGCCTACGGCCTCGGCGCCCCGGTGTTCGGCCGGCAGCCGCCCCGGAGGCTGTGATGAGCTCGGCGCAGCCCGGGCAGCCCGGGCAGTCCGGTCCGGCGGAGGCCGACCGGGGCGAGCGGGGCGGGCTGCGCACCGCCCTGGCCGGTCTGACCACCCGCGGGCGCTCCTTCCTCGCCGCCGGAGTGGCGGCGGCGATCTGCGCGTACGTCCTCGGGCAGAGCGATCTGCTCCGGGTCGGCCTGCTGCTCTCGGTGCTGCCGCTGGTCTGCGCGGGCGTGCTCTACCGCACCCGCTACCGGGTCGCGGGCAGCCGCCGCCTCTCCCCCGCGCGGGTGCCGGCCGGCAGCGAGGCCCGCGTCCACCTGCGGGTCGACAACGTCTCCCGGCTGCCCACCGGCCTGCTGATGCTCCAGGACCGGGTGCCCTACGTGCTCGGCCCGCGTCCCCGGTTCGTGCTGGACCGGGTCGAGGCGGGCGGGCGGCGCGAGGTGTCCTACCGGGTCCGCTCCGACCTGCGCGGCCGCTATCCGCTGGGCCCGCTCCAGCTGCGCCTGACCGACCCGTTCGGCATGTGCGAGCTGACCCGGGGCTTCATGGCGTACGACACCCTGACCGTGATCCCGCGCGTGGAGGCACTGCCGCCGGTGCGGCTGACCGGTGAGGCCAAGGGGTACGGCGACGGACGGCAGCGCTCGCTGGCGCTGGCCGGCGAGGACGACGTGATCCCGCGCGGCTACCGCTACGGCGACGACCTGCGCCGCGTGCACTGGCGCTCCACCGCCCGCTACGGCGAGCTGATGGTGCGCCGCGAGGAGCAGCCGCAGCGCTCCCGCTGCACGGTGTTGCTGGACACCCGCGGTGGTGCCTTCCAGGGCGCCGGCCCGGACTCGGCCTTCGAATGGGCGGTGGCGGGCACCGCCTCGGTGCTGGTGCACATGCTGGAGCGCGGCTTCTCGGTACGTCTGCTGACGGACACCGGCAGCTCGGTGCCCGGCGAGGGCGCGGACGGCTTCGCGGGCGCCAGCCAGGAGTCGGCGGACGCGGCCGGACTGATGATGGACACCCTCGCGGTGATCGACCACTCCGACGGCACGGGACTCTCGCGCGCCTACGACGTGCTGCGCGGCGGGAACGAGGGGCTGCTGGTGGCCTTCTTCGGCGACCTCGACGAGGAGCAGGCCGCGGTGGCCGCCCGGATGCGGCAGCGCAGCGGGGCCGCGGTGGCGTTCCTGCTGGACAGTGACGCCTGGGTGCGCGAGTCGCCGGACGGGCCGGGCGCGGCGCACCGCGCCTCTGAGCGCCTGCGGCTGCTGCGCGAGGCGGGCTGGACGGCGGTGAGCGTCCCGCGCGGGGCGTCGCTGCACGACATGTGGCGGCAGGCGGACCGAGACCGCGGTGGCGTGGTCACGGCGAGCCCGAGCGGTGGGGAGACGCGGTGATGAGCGGACGGGCCCGGATGGCGATCTGCGCGGCGGCGGCCACGCTGATGGCCTCGTGCGCCCTGCTGCCGCTGGTGGACCCGGCCACCTGGTACCTCCAGGCGGCCATCCTGCTGGTGATCCAGAGTGCGGTGGGCGCGGCGACCCGCCGGGTGCCGCTGGCCCGGCCGCTGACCGTCCTGGCGCAGCTCGTGGTCACCCTGATGCTGCTCACCCTGGTCTTCGCCCGGCAGCAGGCGCTGGGCGGGCTGATCCCTGGCCCGGAGGCGTTCCTCCGCTTCGGCGACCTGCTCCAGCAGGGCACCGAGGACGTGGGGCGGTACGCGATCCCCGCACCGCTGTCCGACGGCATCCGGCTGCTGCTGATCGGCGGCGTGCTGCTGATCGGGCTGGCCGTGGACCTGCTCGCGGTGACCTTCCGCAGCGCCGCCCCGGCCGGTCTGCCGCTGCTCGCGCTGTACTCGGTCGCCGCCGGGCTGTCCGACGGCGGCGCCGACTGGCTGTGGTTCCTGATCGCGGCGGTCGGCTATCTGATGATGCTGCTCGCCGAAGGGCGGGAGCGGCTGTCGCAGTGGGGCCGGGTCTTCGGCGGCACACCGCGCGCGCCGGGCGACGAGCCGGGGGCGGTGGCGCCGGTGCGCACCGGGCGGCGGATCGGCGCGGTGGCGCTGGGCGTCGCCCTGGTGGTGCCGCTCGCCCTGCCCGCGATGGACGGCGGGCTGCTGGACGGCGTCGGGACCGGCGTCGGCACCGGCACCGGGGGCGGCGGCACGATCTCCGCGGTCAACCCGCTGGTGTCGCTGCGCGACAGCCTGAACGTGGACGAGGACCGCCAGGTGCTCTCGCTGCGCACCGAGACGAACAACCTCTCCAACCTGTATCTGCGGATCGTCTCCCTGGACGACTTCGACGGCACCACCTGGAAGCCGTCCCGGCGCGACATCGTCGAGGTGCCGGACGAGCTGCCCACCCCGATCGGCCTCGGCCCGGACGTGCGGCGCACGGAGGTGCGGACCCAGATCAGCGCAGCGGACTGGTACGCGCAGGACTGGCTGCCGATGCCCTACCCGCCGAGCGCCGTGGACGTCGACGGCAGATGGCGGTACGAGCCGGTCGGCATGACCCTGGTCGGCGACCACGGCCAGAAGACGCGCGGCGTGCGGTACACGGTCACCAGCCTCGACGTGCAGCCCACCGCGCGACAGCTGGCCACGGCGCCGGAGGCTCCGGCGGCCCTCAGACGCGAGTTCACCGAGGTGCCGTCCTCGCTGCCGGCGGTGGTCGCGCGGACCGCCCGCGAGGTCACCGACGGCGCGGCCAACCCCTACGAGCAGGCGGTGAAGCTCCAGGAGTACTTCGCGCTGACCGGCGGGTTCCAGTACGACACCGAGGTCGAGGTCGGCAGCGGCTCCGAGGGCATCGCCCGGTTCCTGCGGGACAAGCAGGGCTTCTGCGTGCACTTCTCGTTCGCGATGGCGTCGATGGCGCGCACCCTCGGCATCCCGGCCCGGGTGGCGGTGGGCTTCGCGCCCGGCACCCCACAGGCCGACGGTTCGGTCTCGGTGGGCCTGCGGGACGCGCACGCCTGGCCGGAGCTGTACTTCGAGGGCGTGGGCTGGACCCGTTTCGAGCCGACCCCGAACCGGGGCACCACCCCGTCGTGGACCGTGCCGGAGATCCCGGGCAGCACCCTTCCGGAGCTGCCGGAGGCGTCCCGGCCGACGGCCGACGCCCCGTCGGCCGAGCCCTCGGCGAGCACCAGCTGCTCGGTGGCGCAGAAGAAGCTCCAGGAGTGCGGCGCGGCGGTGCCGGTGGACCTGGGCGGCCCGCAGGACGAGGGCACGCCCTGGTACCGGACGACGGGCTGGGTGGCCCTCGGGCTCCTGGTGGTCATACTGCCGCTGCTGCCGATGCTGTGGCGGCTGCGCCGGCGGTCGGTGCGCCTGACCTCGACCCGGCACTCCCCGTCCGGGGCGCCGGGCACGCTCGGCAAGGGCCGACCCCAAGGTGCCGGCCGCGCGGACGGTGTCGAGGTGGAGGCCCTGCCGGGCGAGGAGGAGCGGTGGGCCGCCGAGGTGGCCGCCGGGCATGTGCTCGCCATCTGGCGGGAGCTGACGGACACGGCGTGGGACTACGGCATCTCTCCGGACGACGCGCTGACGCCCCGCAAGGCGGCGGCGCGGATCGTCCGGCTGGGAGAGCTGGACGAGCCGGCGGCGGGGGCGGTGCACCGGGTGGCCGGGGCGGTCGAGCAGGTGCTGTTCGCGCCGCGGCCGCGGACGGCGACGGGGCTGGCGGCGGATGTCCGCGAGGTGCGGCTGGCCCTGCGGTCCCGGGCCGGCCGGCGGACCCGGGTGCGGGCGGTGCTCGCGCCGCGTTCGGCCGTCCGCCTGGTCTGGGACGCCGCCGACCGCTGGTCCGCCGTGCGGGCCCGCTGGGCGGAGCGCTGGGCGGCGCTGCTGCGCAGGCCGTCCGGTCAGCGGAGCGGCTGAGGGACCGACCGGAACAGGACATTGGGTTTTGGGGTGGTGGGGGGGGGGGGGGGCACCCCGACCAAG
>NZ_JBEPAL010000011.1:0-189634 GCF_040298625.1 Streptomyces sp. NPDC001532 | reverse complement strand
CATCACCCGGCGCCGGATACACCCCGTACGGCGCCTTCGCCGCCGCCAGCTCCACCACGTGCGAGACGATCTCGATCCCGGCCGTCTCCTTCAGGTAGGAGCGGGCGACCGCGCCGAGGGCGACGCGTGCCGCGGTCTCCCGGGCGGAGGCGCGCTCCAGGATCGGCCGGGCCTCCTCGAAACCGTACTTCTGCATACCCGCCAGGTCCGCATGACCGGGACGGGGACGGGTCAGCGGCGCGTTGCGCGCCAGTGCGGCCAGCTCACCCGCATCGACGGGGTCGGCCGCCATGACCTTCTCCCACTTCGGCCACTCCGTGTTCCCGACCATGACCGCCACCGGAGAACCCAGCGTCAGACCGTGCCGGACACCACCCAGGAACGTGACCTCGTCCCGCTCGAACTTCATCCGCGCACCGCGCCCATAGCCGAGCCGCCGCCGCGCCAAGTGATCCGCCACCATCTCCGTGGTGATCGGCACGCCGGCGGGAAGGCCCTCCAGCGTCGCGACGAGTGCGGGACCGTGGGACTCCCCCGCGGTCAGCCAGCGCAACCTGCTCAACGGTGCTCCTCAGTGCTCGCGCCCTGGTACTGCCCTGCGTGCGCGTCTCGTCGCGCACGGCGGTGGCGCGACCGGGGTGCGCGGCCCTGGCCCGCCACCTCCGATCCTCCCACGTCCCGGCGGTTGTCCCATCCGCCGGTCCACCAGGCGGACGCGCCGGCACCGGACGTGGACCGCGCGAAGGGGCGCGGAAGGCGCTCACACGAGACGGTCGGGCGGCTGCCGCGTGGGCGCGTAGGGGCCGAGGAAGTCGGCGCCGCGGGACTGCGGTACCGCCTCGGCCCGGGCCGGCGGCGCGGTCTGGCCGGCCCGTGCCCGGGCGATCCTGCGCCGCAGCTTGAACCCCCAGGACACCAGGACGGCCGCGACGATCAGCACGAGTACGGTGACCTGCAGCCATTCGGGCAGGAACCCCAGCAGGAACTCGGCGACCTGGGCCTTGTACGACTGTGCCAGCGGCACGCCTGTCGACACGGACGACTCCCCCTTCCGGCCCCGCTCCCCTGCGTGGCCGAGCGGATCCTAGCGGGCCGCGAGGGCCCGCTCGCCCGCCGTCCGCATGGCCGCCACCGGGGCCGGCGCGTGGCCGGTCATCTGCTCGACCTGGAGCACGGCCTGGTGGACGAGGAGGTCGAGCCCGCTGACGACAGCGCCGCCGTACGCTGACCAGCGGGCCGCGAGGGTGGTCGGCCAGGGGTCGTAGAGCACGTCGAACAGGGCGGCCGGGCGCTCCGGGACGGCGGCGGCCAGCGCGTCGGTGGCACCGGCCGGGGTGGTCGCCACGACCAGCTGGGCGCGCAGTGCCTCCTCGGCGTCCGCCCAGTCGGCGATGCGCACCTGGACGTCCAGCCGCTCGGCCCACTGCCGCATCTCGGTGGCGCGGGCCTCGCTGCGGACGTACACGGCGATCTCGCCGGTGCAGACGCGGGCCAGCGCGGCGAGGGCGGAGGAGGCGGTGGCGCCGGCGCCGAGGACGGCCGCGCTGTCGGCCTTCTCGATGCCGTGCTCGGCCAGGGCCGCGACCATCCCGGGGATGTCGGTGTTGTCGCCGGTGCGGCGGCCGTCCTCGTGGAGGACGACGGTGTTCACGGCGTCCACCGCGGCGGCGGTGTCGCTGATCTCGTCGAGCAGCGGGATCACCGCGCGCTTCAGCGGCATGGTCACCGACAGGCCCGCCCACTCCGGGCCCAGTCCCTCGACGAAGCGCGGCAGCGCCTCCTCGACCACGTCGAAGCGGTCGTAGGTCCAGCCGGTCAGGCCGAGTTCCGCGTAGGCGGCACGGTGCAGCACCGGGGACAGGGAGTGGGCGATCGGCGAGCCGAGAACGGCGGCCCGACGGGATGCGGACATCAGTTGTTCCTCGAAGCGTTCCACTGGTCGACGAGCCGCTGGTGCTCTTCGTTGGTCTTGGTGAACTTGCTCGTCTTGCCGTCCATCGAGATGAAGTAGTACCAGCCGTCGTCGGTCGGGTTGAGCGCGCCCTTGAGCGCGTCCTCGCCCGGGTTGCCGATCGGTCCGGGCGGCAAGCCCTTGTAGTAGTACGTGTTGTACGGGTTGTCGTAGTTCCGGAGCTCGGCCAGCGAGAGGTCGATCTTGCTCTGGTTCTTGATGTAGTTGTAGGTGGAGTCGAACTCCAGCATCCCGTTGGTCTGCGGGTTGGCCGGCTTCATCCGGTTGTAGACGACCTCGGCCATCTTGCGGAAGTCGTCGTGGCTGGTGCCCTCGGCCTGCACCAGGCTGGCGGCGGTGATCAGCTCCCACGGGCTGTCCAGGCCCAGGCTGTCGGCCTTCTTCTCGACACCCAGTTCCTCGTAGGTGTCGGTGGCCCGCTGCACCATCTGCTTGAGGACGTCCTCGGGCTCCTGGCCCTTGCCGACCGGATAGCTGGAGGGGTAGAGGAACCCTTCCAGCGGGTCCTTGACGTCCTCGTGGTCCAGCGCCCAGTCGGGCAGGCCGAACTTCTTCCAGTCCTTCTCGGCGACCTCGGCGGTGGTGCCCTCGTCGACCTCCAGGCGCTGGTCGATGAGCTTGTAGATGTCGGCGTTGCGCTTGCCCTCGGCGATGATCAGGTTGTTCTTGCTCTCCGGGCTGAGCATCAGTTCGACCGCGCTGTCGGCCGACATCTCCTTCTCGAGGGTGTACACGCCGTCCTGGATCGACTTGCCCTCGGGATTGCTGTTCTGGGCGGCGACGAAGGCGTCGACGCTCTTGACGACCCCGGCGCCCTTCAGGATGTTGCCCATCTGGGAGCCGCTCGCGCCCTTGGGGATGGTGACGGAGACCTGCTCGCCGTTGCCGGAACCCGCGAAGTCCGGTGCCTCGCCGAAACGATCCTGGTAGAACTGGAGACCGAAGTAGCCGACTCCGGCGAGACCGCCGCCGAAGACCAGCGCGACCACCAGGCAGGCGACTCCGTTGCGGCTCTTCTTGTTCTTGCCGCCGCGGCCTCGGCGGTCGCCGCGCCCGCGACGGCCACCCGGCTCGTCGTCGAGGTCGTCATCGTCGTCGTCGCCCGCGAAGAAGGCGTGCTCGCCCTGGTCGGGGCCCGGGTCCCAGTCGGTGACCGGCTCGGGATCGGCGGTACGACGGGCGGGCGGTTCCGGGGGCGGATAGGCGTCCGGGGTGCCGTAGAAATCGGGCTGCTCGCCGGCGTAGGCCGCCGGCTGCTGGGCGTAGGGGTCCGCGGGATCGGCGGGGTACGGGACGTGCGGGTGCGTGCCGGTGGACCAGCCGCCGCCGTTGTCGTACGGCTGCTGATCGTCGTACTGCTGATGGCCCTGGTTCTGGTACTGCGGGTGCTGGCCCTGATCGCCGTACTGGGTCTGGCCCTGGTCGCCGTACTGGGGCTGGCCCTGCTGGTCGTACTGGGGCCCGCCCTGGCCGGGGTACTGCTGCCCGTATTCCTGGTACTGCTGCTGGGCCTGACCGTAGGCGGCCTGCTGGCCGCCGTCGTTCCACTCGCCGTACTGCGACTGCTGCGGCTGCTGCGGATAGTGCTGCGGCTGGCCGCCGTAGGCGGACTGCTCGCCCGACTGGGCCTGCTGTCCTCCCCATCCGCCGTCCCCGTACAACGGGTCCTCCGGATGCCACGGTTCGGAGCCTTGGCCCCGGCCATACTCAGTCATCGATCCCCTAGAGCCGCGAGGCGGCGGTCGCGGCCCTCCGGCCCGGTTCCGTGCCGCCTCTTCTTGTGCGGCGGCTGTTCGAATGCCGCCGCATCGCGCGGAACGTTACCGTATCGCGATCAGATGACCACTTCGACGCCCTCGCCCGGGGCTTTACCTGACACCCGTTCGGATTCCAGCGCCTGTTGAAGGATGATCACCGCGGCCGCCTGGTCGATGACGGACCGTCCCTTCTTGGACTTCACACCGGAGGCGCGCAGTCCCTGGCCGGCCGTCACGGTCGTCATCCGCTCGTCCACGAGTCGCACCGGAACCGGGGCGATCATGCGGGCGAGCTCCTGGGTGAAGCCGCGGACCTTGACCGCGGCCGGTCCCTCGCCCCCCTTGAGGGAGCGCGGCAGGCCGACCACGACCTCGATCGGCTCGTACTCCTCGACCAGCTGCCGCAGCCGGCGGTGCGCCGCCGGGACGTCCCGGCCGGGGACGGTCTCCACCGGCGTGGCGAGGATCCCGTCGGGGTCGCACGAGGCGACCCCGATGCGGGCGTCCCCGACGTCGATGGCGAGCCGACGTCCTCTGCGCATTACTTGGCCGTCTCCGCGACCAGGCGCTCCACGGCGTCCACGGCGTCGCCGATGGCGGCCGGGTTCTGGCCGCCGCCCTGAGCGACGTCCGGCTTGCCGCCACCGCCGCCGCCGAGCGTCTTGGCGGCCGTACGGACCAGGTCGCCGGCCTTCAGACCGCGCTCGCGGGCGGCCTCGTTGGTGGCGATGACCGTGAGCGGCTTGCCGTTGACGGTGGTGAACAGGGCCACCACGGCGGCCCTGCCGCCCTGGATGCGGCCGCGCACGTCGAGGACCAGCTTGCGCAGGTCGTCCGGCGTGGTGCCGTCCGGGACCTGGCCGGTGACCAGGGCGACGCCGCGCACGTCCTTGGCGGACTCGGCGAGACCGGCGGCGGCCTGGAGCACCTTCTCGGCGCGGAACTTCTCGATCTCCTTCTCGGCGTCCTTCAGCTTGCCGAGCATGGCGGAGACCTTCTCCGGAAGCTCCTCCGGTCGGCCCTTGATCAGCTCCTGGAGCTGGGCGACGACCGTGTGCTCACGGGCGAGGAAGTTGTAGGCGTCGACGCCGACCAGGGCCTCGATACGGCGCACACCCGAGCCGATCGACGACTCGCCGAGCAGCTTCACCAGGCCGAGCTGGGCGGTGTTGTGCACATGCGTGCCGCCGCACAGCTCCTTGGAGAAGTCGCCGATGGTGACGACCCGGACGCGCTCGCCGTACTTCTCGCCGAACTCGGCGATGGCGCCCTGCTTCCTGGCCTCGTCGATGCCCATGACATCGGCGCGGACGTCGAGGTCGCGGGCGAGCACCTCGTTGATCTTCTGCTCGACGTCGGTCATCACGGCCGTCGGAACGGCGGACGGCGAACCGAAGTCGAAGCGGAAGCGGCCGGGCTGGTTCTCGGAACCGGCCTGGGCGGCCGTCGGGCCGAGGGCGTCGCGCAGGGCCTGGTGGGTGAGGTGGGTGGCCGAGTGGGCGCGGGCGATGGCCGTGCGACGGCGGGCGTCGATGGAGGCCTCGGCCTTGGCGCCGACGGTGACCTCGCCGACCTGGACGACGCCCTTGTGGACGTAGACGCCCGGGACCGGCTTCTGGCAGTCGCGGATCTCGATCACGGCACCGGTGTCGACCTTGATGCGGCCGGTGTCGCCGATCTGGCCGCCGCCCTCGGCGTAGAACGGGGTGCGGTCCAGGACGATCTCGACCTCGTCGCCCTCGGTGGCGGCCGGGGAGGAGACGCCGTCGACGAGGATGCCGACGATCGTGGACTCGCCCTCGGTCTCGGTGTAGCCGATGAAGTCGGTCTCGCCGGCCTTGTCGGCGATCTCCCGGTAGGCGCCGGCGCCGGCGTGACCGGTCTTCTTGGCCTGGGCGTCGGCCTTGGCGCGCTCCCGCTGCTCCTTCATCAGGCGGCGGAAGCCGTCCTCGTCCACGGACAGCCCCTGCTCGGCGGCCATCTCCAGGGTGAGGTCGATCGGGAAGCCCCAGGTGTCGTGGAGCAGGAAGGCCTTGTCGCCGGGGAGCACGGTGGAGCCGGCGGCCTTGGTCTCGCTGACGGCGCCGTCGAGGACGTTCGTGCCGGCGTTGAGGGTCTTGAGGAAGCGGGCCTCCTCGGCGAGGGCGACGTTCTCGATGCGCTCGCGGTCGGTGACCAGCTCCGGGTACTGCTGGCCCATCATCGCGATGACGGTGTCGATGAGCTCCTTGACGACCGGGCCGGTGGCGCCGAGCAGGCGCATGTTGCGGATGGCGCGGCGCATGATGCGGCGCAGCACGTAGCCGCGGCCCTCGTTGCCGGGGGTCACGCCGTCGCCGATGAGCATCACCGAGGTGCGCATGTGGTCGGTGACCACGCGCAGCGAGACGTCCGAGTCGTGGGCGTCGCCGTAGGCCACGCCGGTCAGCTCGGTGGCCTTCTTGATGACGGCCATGGAGGTGTCGATCTCGTACATGTTCTGCACGCCCTGCAGAATCATGGCGAGGCGCTCCAGGCCGAGGCCCGTGTCGATGTTCTTGCTCGGCAGCTCGCCGAGGATCTCGAAGTTGTCCTTGCCGATGCCCTCGCCGCGCTCGTACTGCATGAAGACGAGGTTCCAGATCTCCACGTACCGCTCGTCGTTGACGGCGGGGCCGCCCTCGGCGCCGAACTCGGGGCCGCGGTCGTAGTTGATCTCGGAGCAGGGGCCGCACGGGCCGGGGACGCCCATGGACCAGTAGTTGTCCTTCATGCCCAGGCGCTGGATGCGCTCCTTGGGCACACCGACGACCTCGTGCCAGATCCGCTCGGCCTCGTCGTCGTCTTTGTAGACGGTGATCCAGAGCTTCTCCGGCTCCAGGCCGTAACCACCCTTGTCCTGGGGGCTGGTGAGCAGCTCCCAGGCGTGCTTGATGGCGCCTTCCTTGAAGTAGTCGCCGAAGGAGAAGTTGCCGCACATCTGGAAGAAGGTGCCGTGCCGCGTGGTCTTGCCGACCTCTTCGATGTCGGGCGTGCGCACGCACTTCTGGACGCTGGTGGCGCGGGCGAAGGGCGGCTTGACCTCACCCAGGAAGTAGGGCTTGAAGGGCACCATGCCGGCCGGGACGAGGAGCAGAGTCGGGTCGTCCGCGATGAGCGACGCCGAAGGGACGACGGTGTGCCCGCGCTCCTCGAAGAAGCTCAGCCAGCGACGGCGGATCTCAGCCGACTCCATCAGTGGTCCTCATTCCGGTTGTACGAGTACGACGTGTTCTCGACGTACTTGGGGTCGTTGCGGTTCTCGATGACGGCGTAGCGCCGCGGTTCGGGCAGTTCGGGGCGGGCGTTGATGCCGAGCGCCTCGCCCAGTTCGGCCTCCCGCCGGGCCATGTTGTCGCGCACGTCGAGGGCGAAGCCCACCGCGCGGTCCTTGAGCTTGTGACCGGCCTCGAGAGCCTTGTTCGCCGCGGTCGCGGCCAGGCTCTCGGGGGTCAGCTGCCTCAGCTTGCGGTTGACCTTGGTGGTGGCCCACACACCGGTGGCGACACCCGTGGTGAACCAGAAGGTACGGCGGAACATGGCTGGCTCTCAGTCCTTCTTTCCACGGGCGTTCCGCTTCTCCCGCCGGGAGACCGTCCGGCCCACGATCACGGTACGCCGGGGCGCTCGCTCGGGCACGTCGTCCTTGCGGCCGCCCAGCGCCCGGCGCACGCCGTAGCCGAAGGCCGCGACCTTCACGAGCGGCCCGCCGAAGGTGGAGGCGACGGTCGTCGACAGCGCGGACGCGTTCGACGTGACCTCCTGGACGTCGGAGGCGATGGCGTCGACCCGGTCGATCTGGGTCTGCGCGGAGCGCACGGCCGCGGAGGCCTCCGCGAGCAGCGGGACGGCCTGGTCGGTCACGTCCGCCACCAGCTTGGTGGTCGCCCTGAGCGTCTGGGCCAGCCTCGCGAGTGCCACCGCGAGGAAGGACACCAGGATCGCCCAGAAGACGGCCACCAGGATCCCGGCCACCTCTCCACCGGACACCTTGCGCACCCGCTCCCTGAAACCTGCCTGGACATCGAAAAAGTCGTGCACCGAGCCTATCGCGCCGGGGGTACCCGTCCGTACCGCATTAACGCCCGCGCCGGGCGGGATTCGCGCCCGGCGATTGTACGGACTGAATACGATTCAGTACGCTCCGTATTCCATGCGGGACCATCAGCGTTGCGACACCTCCCCGACCGGCAACCTCCCTTGCGAGCTCGACGCGTTCGTCGGACGCACCGCCGAACTCGCCGGCCTGGCGGCGGCCCTCGACGCCGCGCGGCTGGTGACCGTCACCGGCGTCGGCGGAGTCGGCAAGTCCCGGCTGGCGGCGCGCGTGGCCGCGCGGTCCGTCCCGCGCGACGGGGTCTGGCGGGCCGAGCTGGCCGCGTTGCGCGACCCGGAGTTCGTCGACTACGCCGTCGTGGAGGCCCTGGGGCTGACCGACCACACCCGGCGGCTGCCGCGCGAGACCCTGCTCGATCATCTCGCCGGCCGTGAACTGCTGCTGGTGCTCGACGGGTTCGAGCACCTGGTGGAGCCCTGCGCCGAGCTGGTGGTCGAGCTGCTGCGCCGGGCGCCGGGGCTGAGGGTGCTGGCGGTGGGACGCCGGCCGCTCGGGGTGACCGGCGAGCGGCTGTTCCCGCTGGCGCCGCTCGGCGAGGACGAGGCGGTCGAACTCCTCGCCGACCGGGCCGCGCGGCTGGGGGTGCCGACCGGCGACGACCGGACCGCGCGGGAACTGTGCCGGCGCCTCGACGGGATTCCGCTGGCGATCGAGCTGGCCGCGGGCCGGCTGCGGGCGCTCACCGCGGAGCAGTTGCTGGACCGCCTCGACGACCGGTTCCGGCTGCTGACCGGCGGCGGGCGCCAGGCGCCGGCCCGGCATCAGACGCTGCGTACCGCGATCGGCTGGAGCCATGAGCTGTGCACACCGCGGGAGCGGCTGCTGTGGGCGCGGCTGTCGGTGTTCGCCGGGCCCTTCGACCTGGAGGCCGCCGAGTATGTGTGCGGCGGTCATGGGCTGCACGCCGACGACGTCCTCGACGTGCTGTCCGAGCTGATCGAGCAGTCGGTGGTCGGGCGGGAGCAGACCGGGGCCGGGGTGCGCTACCGGATGCTGGACACGGTCCGGGCGTACGGCGCCGAGTGGCTGGCGGCGGCCGGCGAGGCCGACCGGCTGCGGCGGGGCCACCGCGACTGGTACATGGGCCTGGCGACCTGGTGCGAGCTGGACTGGTTCTCGCCGCGCCAGTCCGAGGTGGCCGCGCGGGTGGAGGCCGAGCTGCCGAATCTGCGCGCGGCCCTGGAGTACTGCCTGACCGAGCCGGACGAGGCGCACCTGGGCCAGTACCTGGCGGGCTGTCTGTGGTTCCACTGGGTGGGCTGCGGGCGGCTGGCGGAGGGGCGGCACTGGCTGGAGCGCGCCCTGGCGCTCGACTCCGGTCATGAGCAGCCCCGGCTGAAGGCGCTGTGGGTGCTGGGCTACGTGGCGATCCTCCAGGGCGACCCGGTGCCGGCGCTGGGGGCGCTCCAGGAGTGCCGGGAGGAGGCGGAGCAGCTGGGGAACGGCACCGCGCTGGCGTACGCGGAGCACCGCACCGGCTGTCTGGCGCTGGTCACGGACGACATGGCGCGCGCGGAGACGCTGCTGCGCTCGGCGCTGGACCGCTACCAGGAGATCGGCGAGCTGAACAGCAATGTGCTGATGGGCCAGGTGGAGCTGGCGATGGCCCGCGCCTTCCAGGGCGATCTGCCGGACGCGGTGCGGTTGTGCGAGGACGTGCGCCGGATCTGCGAGGACCACGGGGAGCGCTGGGCGCTGGGCTACGCACGGTACGTCCTGGCGTACGCGGCCTGGGCGGAGGGCGACACCGCGGGCGCCCGCGGGCTGCTGCGGGACACCCTGTCCGACGCGCACGCTTTCAACGACCTGCTGGGTTCGGTGCTGTCGATCGAGCTGCTGGCCCTGGTCACGGCGGCGGAGGGCGATCCGGCGGAGGCCGCGGTGCTGCAGGGCGCGGCGGGCGGTCTGTGGCCGTCGGTGGGGCTGCCGCTGTTCGGTTCGGCGTACTACAACGCGCCGCACGAGCTGTGCGAGGCGATGGCGCGGGAGCGGCTGGGCGACGAGCGGTACACCGAGTGCGTCCGCGACGGCGGGCTGCTGGGCCGGGCCGAGGCCGTGGCGCGGGCGCTGCGGCGGGGTCCCGCCCTGGACGGGCTGCCGGAGCCGCGCGGGCCGGTGCGGCGCACGCACGGGACGTCCGGGATGCGCGAACCCGCCGCCTCGCCCACCCGGAAGGGCGGGGAGACGGCGGGTTAGAGGTGCTGCGCCTGGCTGGTGATCAGCGGGCGTAGTACTCGACGACGAGCTGCTCGTCGCAGATCACCGGGATCTCCTTGCGGTTCGGCTCGCGGTCCAGGCGGAAGGCCAGGGCGCGGAGGTTCACCTGGAGGTAGCGCGGGGTCTCGCCGTCGGGGGCGAAGCCACCCTCACGGGCGATCGAGAAGAGGGTCTTCTCGCGGCTGCGCTCACGGACCTGGACGACGTCGTCCGGGCGGACGCGGAAGGACGGCTTGTCGACCTTCTGGCCGTTGACCTCGATGTGGCCGTGGACGACCATCTGGCGGGCCTGGTAGATCGTGCGGGCGATGCCCGAACGCAGGACCAGCGCGTCGAGACGACGCTCCAGCTCGATGATCAGGGCCTCACCGGTCTTGCCCTGGACCTTGGAGGCACGCTCGTAGGCGCGGACGAGCTGACGCTCGGACACGTCGTACTGCGCGCGCAGACGCTGCTTCTCCAGCAGACGGACCTTGTAGTCCGAGTTCTGCTTGCGGCCGCGGCCGTGCTCACCCGGCGGGTAGGGACGGGCCTCGAAGTACTTGACGGCCTTCGGGGTCAGCGCGATGCCGAGGGCACGCGACTTCTTGACCTTGGGGCGGGACTGGTTCGCCACTGTCTCTCATTTCTTAGTTTTCGGCTTGTCAGAGTTTTGGGAGGTCGCATCCGCAGCCGGGGAGACCCGTCGGGTCCGCGAGGGACCTGTCGGGCAGCCGCTCCCCTGATCTGGGCACATACGTGCAGCACGCGAGTTGCCCACCGACCGTTCCCGGATTCCGGGTGGTGGCGGGCTGCCCGCGACACCGTTCGACGGTGCGCGACGCTCCTGGGGCCGGTCCGAGACGGGGTCCTGGACTGGCTCCGGCTGACTGTCCTGTTCTGACTGCACGGGACGCAGCACTTCAGGCGAGTCTACAGGGTGCTCAGGACCGCCTGCGACCGAGGTGTTTCCTGGTCCACTCCACGGCGTCCGCGTACCGCGCCTCCGCGCCGTGCCGGGTCGGGTCGTAGTACTCGCGGTCCTTCAGGGCGTCCGGCGCGTACTGCTGGGCGGCGATGCCCTCGGGCAGGTCGTGCGGGTAGACGTACCCCTGCGCGTGGCCGAGTTTGGCGGCGCCCTTGTAGTGCCCGTCCCGCAGATGCGGGGGCACGGCGCCGGCGAGCCCCTTGCGGACGTCCTCCAGGGCGGCGCCGATCGCGGTGGTCGCGGAGTTGGACTTGGGGGCGAGGGCGAGCGCGATGGTGGCGTGGCTGAGGGTGAGGGCGGCCTCGGGGAAGCCGATCATGGCGACGGCCTGGGCGGCGGCGACCGCGATGGGCAGCGCGTTCGGGTCGGCGAGGCCGATGTCCTCGCTGGCGGAGATCATCAGGCGGCGGGCGATGAACCGGGGGTCCTCGCCGGCCTCGATCATGCGGGCCAGGTAGTGCAGGGCGGCGTCGACGTCGGAGCCGCGGATCGACTTGATCAGGGCGCTGGCGACGTCGTAGTGCTGGTCGCCGTCGCGGTCGTACTTCACCGCCGCGCGGTCGACGGTCTCCTCCAGCGTCTCCAGCGAGACCTCGGCCTCGCCCTTGTCGAGCGCGGCGCCGGCGGCGGCCTCCAGGGCGGTCAGCGCGCGGCGGGCGTCGCCGCCGGCGATGCGCAGCAGGTGCTGCTCGGTGTCATCGGGCAGGGTGACGGCGCCCTTGAGGCCGCGGTCGTCGGTGAGGGCGCGGCGCAGCAGACCGCGCAGGTCCTCGTCGGTGAGGGGCTCGAGGGTGAGCAGCAGGGAGCGGGACAGCAGCGGCGAGATCACCGAGAAGTACGGGTTCTCGGTGGTCGCCGCGATCAGGGTCACCCAGCGGTTCTCGACGGCCGGGAGGAGCGAGTCCTGCTGGGCCTTGCTGAAGCGGTGGATCTCGTCGAGGAAGAGGACGGTCTCCTTGCCGTACCCGCCGGTGGCGCGACGGGCGCCGTCGATGACCGCGCGGACCTCCTTGACGCCGGCGGTGATCGCGGACAGCTCCACGAAGCGCTTGTTGGTCGCCTTGGAGACGACGTAGGCGAGGGTGGTCTTGCCGGTGCCGGGCGGGCCCCAGAGGATCACCGACGACGGTCCGGCCGGTCCTCCGGAGCCTTCGCCGACCAGCCGGCGCAGCGGCGAGCCGGGTTTCAGCAGATGCTGCTGGCCGACCACCTCGTCGAGGGTGCGCGGGCGCATCCGCACCGCCAGGGGACTGCCGGTCGGGTCCTTCTCCTGGCGTTCTTCGGCGGCGGCGGTGAACAGGTCGGGCTCCACGTCGGCAACCCTAAATCACCGCACCGACAATCCCTCCGGTCGCCGGGTCAGGCCCAGAGCTGGCTGCCCCAGCGGGTCAGGATCAGCATGGCGATGATGCCGACGTGTGTGACCGGCAGCACCCAGGTGAACTCGGCGAGGAACCGCTTCAGGCCGGCCGGGGCGGGCAGGAAGCCGTTTCGTACGTTGAACGAGGTCACGTACCAGAACATGACGATGGTGGCGACCCAGGCCAGCGAGCACCACAGGCACAGGGCGTTGATCTCGTACAGCGACTGGATCATCAGCCAGGTGCAGAAGCCGACGCCGAAGAGCGTGCCCGCGTTGAAGGTGAGCCAGTACCAGCGCGGGAAGCGGGCCCGGGCCAGCAGGCTCATGCCGACGCCGATCACGATGCCGTAGGTGACCAGGCCGAGCATCGGGTTGGGGAACCCGAAGACGGACGCCTGGTCGCTCTCCATGACGCTGCCGCAGGAGACGATCGGGTTCAGGCTGCAGCTCGGGGTGAACGTCTCGCCGCTCACCTTGCCTTCGAGGATCTTGAACTTGTCGATCGTGATGACCCAGGCGGCGAGCAGACCCGCCGCGCCCGTGATCACCAGCAGCAGCGCGAACGCCCGGCTGCCGCCCACCGTGCGGGGCTCGCCGGCGGCGCGCTGCGGCTGCTGCGGCTCGGGCTCGGTGGAGACGTCCTGGACTGTCGTCTTGCTCATCACGCCGATTCCGTCACTTGAGGAGGGTGGACCTGCTTCCGGCACCGGACATTGTGCCGCACACCGCTGTGCGGCCACCGTTCGCTGCGCATAAGGACATACGGCCGAACCCCGCCCACCGCTCGCTTCCGGACACCCGTGGAACGACGACGAGGGCGCCGGGAGCCCTTGGACTCCCGGCGCCCTCGCGGCGGATGCTCAGCCGAGCCGGGCCTCCAGCTCGGCGACGATCTCGTTCACACCGATCGGGGTCTGCTCGCCGGACTCCATGTCCTTGAGCTGGACGACACCCTCGGCGAGGTCGCGCTCACCGGCCACGATCGCGTAGCGGGCGCCGCTGCGGTTGGCGTTCTTCATGGCGCCCTTGAGGCCCTTGCCGCCGTAGGAGAAGTCCGCGGCGACGCCGGCCTTGCGCAACTCGGTGACCTTGGCGAACAGCACCCGGCGGGCCTCCTCGCCGAGCGGCACCGCGAAGACGCTGGTGGCGGCGGGGAGTTCGAGCTCGACGCCCTCGGCCTCCAGGGCGAGGACGGTGCGGTCGACGCCGAGGGCCCAGCCGACGGACGGCAGCGCGGGGCCGCCGATCATCTCGGACAGACCGTCGTAGCGGCCGCCGCCGCCCACCGCGGACTGGGAGCCCAGACCGTCGTGCACGAACTCGAAGGTGGTGCGGGTGTAGTAGTCCAGGCCGCGGACCAGCTTCGGGTCGTCCTCGAAGGCGACACCGGCGGCCGTGATCAGCTCGCGGACCTCCTCGTGGTACGCCTTGCAGGCGTCGCAGAGGTAGTCGCGCAGCAGGGGCGCGTCGGTGAGCTGCTTCTGGACGTCGGCGCGCTTGTCGTCGAGGACGCGCAGCGGGTTGATCTCCGCGCGGCGCAGGGTGTCCTCGTCGAGGTCCAGGCCGCGCAGGAAGTCCTGGAGGGCCGCGCGGTACACCGGACGGCACTCCTTGTCGCCCAGGCTGTTCAGCAGGATGCGGAAGTTCCGCAGGCCCAGCGAACGGTAGGCCTGGTCGGCCAGGATGATCAGCTCGGCGTCCAGCGCCGGGTCCTCGGCACCGATGGCCTCGGCGCCGACCTGGGAGAAGTGGCGGTAACGGCCCTTCTGGGGGCGCTCGTAGCGGTAGTAGGAGCCCGAGTACCAGAGCTTGACCGGGAGGTTGCCCGCCTTGTGCAGGTTGGCCTCCAGGGCCGCGCGCAGGACCGAGGCGGTGCCCTCGGGGCGCAGGGCGAGCCGGTCGCCGCCCTTGGTCTCGAAGGCGTACATCTCCTTGGTGACGATGTCGGTGGACTCGCCGACACCGCGCGCGAACAGTTCGACGCTCTCGAAGCCGGGCGTCTCGATGTAGCCGTAGCCGGAGTTGCGCAGCGGGGCGGCGATCGCCTCGCGGACCGCCAGATAGGCCGCGGAGTCCGGCGGGATCAGGTCGTACGTGCCCTTGGGGGCCTGAAAGGTGCTCACGGGAAGTCTCTCGTCACATTCCTCGTCGGGGAGCCGGCGAGGCTCCCTGGCCGGAGGCCACCTCCCGCAGATACGGGTTGGTGGCGCGCTCGCGGCCGATGGTCGTCTGGGGGCCGTGGCCGGACAGCACCACGGTCGAGTCGTCGAGCGGCAGGCACACGCGGGCCAGCGAGTCGAGCATCTCGGCCATGTCACCGCCGGGCAGGTCGGTGCGTCCGATGGAGCCGGCGAACAGCAGGTCGCCCGAGAAGAGGACGGGCGGGATGTCCGCCGCCTCGGGCAGGCCGAAGGTCACCGACCCCTTGGTATGGCCGGGCGCGTGCGCCACGGTCAGCTCCAGACCGGCCAGTTCCAGCTTCGCTCCGTCGGTCAGCGTCCTGACGTCGTCCGGCTCCCCCACGGTCAGCTCGCCCATCAGCTGCGTGCCGATGGAACGGCCGAGGGCCTTCTCGGGGTCGCTCATCATGTACCGGTCGTCGGGGTGGATCCAGGCCGGTACGTCGTGCGCGCCGCACACCGGGACGACCGAGGCCACATGGTCGATGTGGCCATGGGTGAGGACGACGGCGACGGGCTTGAGCCGATGCTTCTTCAGCGCCTCTTCGACTCCTGGGGCCGCTTCGTGGCCCGGGTCGATGATCACGCACTCCTCACCGGCGGCGGGGGCGACCAGATAACAGTTGGTCCCCCAGGCCCCGGCGGGGAACCCGGCAATGAGCACGATCGTCCTTCGTTGTGTCGATACGGGCGGCTACAGCTTCGGTCAGAGCCTACCGGCGCTGCCGTTTCCTCAGCGAACCCATATACGGTACGGGGCACACGCAGGCGGTCGGCTCACAAGACGCACGCGTACCCGTCGACGTACGAGACGCATGAGGAGTAAACCCGGTGGTCAGCCAGGAGCAGCGGCGGCGTCAGCTCGCCCGGGAGAAGTTCTTGCGGCAGCAGCAGCGACGCACCGACGCGCGCCGCAAGGCCCGCACGCGCAATGCGGTGATCGCGTCGGCGCTGGGCGTCGTCGTGATCGGCAGCCTCGCGCTGTACACGACCGGGGCCCTCAAGGACGACGGCAAGGAGAGCGCGGGCGCCGAGGTCACGCCCAGCGCCTCGGCCGCGAGCCCGCTGCCCGACCCGTGCGACAAGGCGGCCAAGGGCGAGGTCGAGACGATGAGCTTCAAGAAGGAGCCGTCGATGACCATCGACAAGTCGGCGAAGTACTCGATGAAGCTCGCGACCACCTGCGGCGACATAGACATCGCGCTGAAGACGTCGGCCGCGCCGCACACCGTCAACTCGTTCGAGTTCCTCGCCGGCAAGGGCTACTTCGACCACACCAAGTGCCACCGGCTCACCACCAACGGCATCTACGTGCTCCAGTGCGGCGACCCGACGGGCAGCGGCAGCGGCGGTCCCGGCTACACGATTCCGGACGAGAATCTGAAGGACAAGAGCCTCAAGGGCGGCGTCTACCCGGCGGGCACCGTGGCGATGGCGAACACCGGCCAGAAGAACAGCGGCGGCAGCCAGTTCTTCCTGGTCTACCAGGACAGCCAGTTGCCCCCCAGCTACACGCCGTTCGGTACGGTTTCCGAGTCCGGCATGACGGTTCTGAAGAAGATCGCGGCGGCCGGAGAGAACACCGGCGCCGGCGACGGCGCCCCGAACGCTACGGTCGTGATCAACAAGGCGACGGTCACGAAATCCTGACCCTCAAGTGCGAAATTTCGGTCGCGCGGGATGCGGACAGGCAACCCGCCGGTCGCCTATGTTGGCCGTGACGAAACTGTGGACGATGCCCGGGGGAGCTGAGGCCCCCCGCAGGCATCATGTGGAGGAGGCGCTGTGAGCAGCGACCCGTGGGGCCGCGTCGACGAGACGGGGACCGTGTACGTGCGTACGGCCGATGGCGAGCAGGTCGTCGGTTCCTGGCAGGCCGGCTCCCCTGACGAGGCGCTGGCCTACTTCGAGCGCAAGTACGAGGGCCTGGTTGTCGAGATCGGCCTCCTCGAGAAGCGAGTGAAGACCACCGACCTGTCGGCGAAGGACGCCCAGACCGCCATCGCCCACCTGCGCGAACAGGTGGACGCCCACCACGCGGTCGGCGACCTGGACGCTCTGCGGACCCGGCTGGACAAGCTCGTGGAGACCGTCGACAAGCGTCGCGAGGAGCGCAAGCAGCAGCGGGCCAAGCAGTCCGACGAGGCGCGCCACGCCAAGGAGGCGCTGGTCACGGAGGCCGAGGAGCTGGCGCAGTCCGACCAGTGGCGGGCGGCCGGTGAGCGGCTGCGGGCGCTGGTGGACACCTGGAAGGGGCTGCCGCGCCTCGACCGCAAGTCGGACGACGAGCTGTGGCACCGCTTCTCGCACGCCCGCTCGGCCTTCTCCAAGCGCCGCAAGGCGCACTTCGCGCAGCTGGACGCGCAGCGCGAGGAGGCCCGCAGGACCAAGGAGCGGCTGGTCTCCGAGGCCGAGGCGCTGTCGAACTCGACCGACTGGGGGCCGACCGCGGCCCGCTACCGCGAGCTGATGGCGGAGTGGAAGGCCGCGGGCCGCGCCCAGCGCGAGCACGAGGACGACCTGTGGAACCGCTTCCGCGGCGCCCAGGACGTGTTCTTCGCCGCCCGCAGCTCGGTCTTCGCCGAGCGTGACGCCGAGCAGACCGAGAACCTGAAGCTGAAGGAGGAGCTGGCCGAGGAGGCCGAGAAGATCCTCCCGGTGACGGACCTCAAGGCGGCCCGTGCCGCGTTCCGCTCGGTCAACGAGCGCTGGGAGGCCATCGGCCATGTGCCGCGCGACGCCCGGCCGAAGGTCGAGGGCCGGATGCACGCGGTGGAGCGGGCGATCCAGGAGGCCGAGGAGGCCGAGTGGCGCCGGACCAACCCGGAGGCACGCGCGCGTGCCGCGGGTCTGACCGGCCAGCTCCAGGCGGCGGTGGACAAGCTCCAGGGCCAGATCGAGCAGGCCCGCGCCCAGGGCAACAACGCCAAGGCCGAGAAGCTGGAGCGTGAGCTGGCGGGCCGCCAGGCGCTGCTGGACCAGGCGCTGAAGGGTCTCCAGGAGTTCGGCGGCTGACACGGCCTCCGTCCGCTCGCACACGAAAGGGGCTCCCCTCGGGGAGCCCCTTTCGTGTGCCTGCGGTGCTACGACCGGCTGCGCGCCGACGTCACCCGGTACACGTCGTACACGCCCTCGACGCCCCGGACCGCCTTCAGCACATGGCCGAGATGCTTCGGGTCGCCCATCTCGAAGGTGAAGCGGGAGGTGGCCACCCGGTCGCGGGAGGTCTGGACCGCCGCGGAGAGGATGTTGACGTGCTGGTCGGACAGCACACGCGTGACGTCCGACAGCAGCCGGGAGCGGTCCAGCGCCTCGACCTGGATGGCGACCAGGAAGACCGAGGACTGGGTGGGCGCCCACTCGACGTCCAGGATCCGCTCGGGCTCGCGGGACAGTGACTCCACGTTCACGCAGTCGCTGCGGTGAACCGATACGCCACTACCGCGCGTGACGAAGCCGATGATGGGGTCCCCGGGGACCGGCGTACAACAGCGGGCCAGCTTGACCCACACGTCGTCGACGCCCTTGACGACCACACCCGGGTCGGCGCTGGTACGGCGCTTGCGGCCGCGTCCGCGCGCCGGCGGGACGCTCTCGTCGATCTCCTCGGTGGCCGCCTCCTCGCCGCCGAATGCCTGCACCAGTTTCTGCACGACGTTCTGCGCGGAGACATGGCCCTCGCCGATCGCCGCGTACAGCGCGGAGATGTCCGGGTAGCGCATCTCGTGCGCGAGGGTGACCAGGGAGTCGCCGGTCAGGATGCGCTGGATCGGCAGGTTCTGCTTGCGCATCGCGCGGACGATGGCGTCCTTGCCCTGCTCGATCGCCTCGTCACGGCGCTCCTTGGAGAACCAGGCGCGGATCTTGTTGCGGGCGCGCGGCGACTTCACGAAGCCGAGCCAGTCGCGGGAGGGGCCCGCCCCGGCCGCCTTGGAGGTGAAGACCTCCACCAGGTCGCCGTTGTCCAGCGTGGACTCCAGCGGGACCAGACGGCCGTTGACCCGCGCTCCTATGGTGCGGTGGCCGACCTCGGTGTGGACGGCGTACGCGAAGTCCACCGGGGTGGCCCCGGCCGGCAGCGCTATGACGTCGCCCTTGGGGGTGAAGACGAAGACCTCGTTGCGGGACAGGTCGAAGCGCAGGGACTCCAGGAACTCCCCCGGGTCCTCGGTCTCCTTCTGCCAGTCCAGGAGCTGGCGCAGCCACGCCATGTCGTTGAGGTGGTCGTCCTTGCCGGTGCTCCGGGGCGCGTCCGAGCGGACCTTGGAGGCACCGGCGACGGCCTCCTGCTTGTACTTCCAGTGCGCGGCGATGCCGTACTCGGCACGGCGGTGCATGTCGAAGGTGCGGATCTGGAGCTCGACCGGCTTGCCGTTGGGCCCGATGACCGTCGTGTGCAGCGACTGGTACATGTTGAACTTGGGCATCGCGATGTAGTCCTTGAACCGGCCGGGGACCGGGTTCCATCGCGCGTGCACGGTGCCGAGGGCCGCGTAGCAGTCGCGGACGGTGTCCACGAGGACGCGGATGCCCACCAGGTCGTAGATCTCCGCGAAGTCCCGGCCGCGGACGATCATCTTCTGGTAGACGCTGTAGTAGTGCTTCGGGCGGCCGGTGACGGTCGCCTTGATGCGGGCCGCGCGCAGATCCTGCTGGACCTCGTCGGTCACTATGGCCAGGTACTCGTCCCGCTTGGGGGCGCGCTCGGCGACGAGACGGACGATCTCGTCGTACATCTTCGGGTAGAGGATCGCGAAGGCGAGGTCCTCCAGCTCCCACTTGATGGTGTTCATGCCCAAGCGGTGGGCGAGCGGCGCGTAGATCTCCAGGGTCTCGCGCGCCTTCTTCTCCTGCTTCTCACGCTTGAGGTAGCGCATGGTGCGCATGTTGTGCAGGCGGTCGGCGAGCTTGATCACCAGGACGCGCGGGTCCTTGGCCATCGCCACGACCATCTTGCGCACGGTCTCGGCCTGCGCGGCCTCGCCGAACTTGACCTTGTCGAGCTTGGTGACGCCGTCCACGAGCAGGGCGACCACGTCACCGAAGTCGCGGCGCAGGTCCTCCAGGCCGTACTCGGTGTCCTCGACGGTGTCGTGCAGCAGGCCCGCCATCAAAGTGGCCGGATCCATGCCCAGCTCGGCAAGGATGGTGGTGACGGCGAGCGGGTGCGTGATGTAAGGGTCGCCGCTCTTGCGCTTCTGGCCGCGGTGCCAGCGCTCGGCGACCTGGTAGGCCCGCTCGATCTGGCGGAGCGTGGCCGTCTCGATCTTCGGGTCGTTGCTGCGGACTATCCGCAGCAGCGGCTCCAGGACCGGGTTGTACGGGTTCGCGCGCTGCACTCCGAGGCGGGCGAGGCGGGCGCGGACGCGGTTGGAGGAGCCGGTGCGCGCGGGCTGCGGCGGCGTGGCCGGACGGATCGGCGTCGGGGCGCTCGGCGAGGCGGTGGTCCCTCCGGAGGAGGAGCTTGTCGAAGACCCTTGGGGGCGCTCGGGAGGGGCCGGCTTGGGGCTCGCCTGCCCGGCTGCCTCGGCGCCGGGCGCGGACTGGCCGGGCTGGGCCGTCCCGCGCGAGTCGTCCTTCGCGTGGGGCGTGGCCGCGGCGTCCGAGGCGCGCTCGGGCTTGGCGGCGGTCAGGTGCTGGGCCTCGTCTGGCAAGAGGGCTCCTCGTGCGCGATCCGGGTCCCCCGGTCAGGCTCCGGAAACCCCATGGTAGCGATCCCGGGCGCCAGGATCGCCTTCAGGCCAAAGTGAGGGCCGTCTACCGGGGAGAACGCGGGAGGCGGGCACCGGATTCCCTCCGGGCCCGCCTCAGCGGTGTGCCACGACCGTGCGCGCGGCGTGCGCCGTGCTCAGACGATGAGCAGCGCCTCCAGCGGGGCGCCGTCGAGGGCCGGTGCCAGGCGGCTGCGGCCGTCGAGGAAGGCCAGCTCCATCAGCACGGCCACACCGGCGACCTGGGCGCCGGCCCGGCGGATCAGCTGGAGGGAGGCCTCCGCGGTGCCGCCGGTGGCCAGCACGTCGTCGATCACCAGCACGCGGTCGTTCGCGGTCAGGTCCTCGGCGTGCACCTCGATCTCCGCCGAGCCGTACTCCAGGTCGTAGGCCTGGCGCAGGGTGGCTCCGGGGAGCTTGCCGGCCTTGCGGACCGGGATGAAGCCGACGCCCGCGCGGACGGCGACCGGGGCGCCGAGGATGAAGCCGCGGGCCTCCAGACCGACGATCTTGGTGGCGGAGGTGCGCTCCACGATCGCGGCCAGCTCGTCGGTGAGCGCGGTGAAGGCCGCCGGGTCCGCCAGGAGCGGGGTGATGTCCTTGAACATCACGCCCTGCTCCGGATAGTCGGCCACATCGCGGATGCGGCTGAGCAGCAGCTCCTTGACGTCGGTCATCGGCGCTTCCCGGAAGGACGGCCGCGGCCCCGGCTGCGGGACGCGGACTGGCTGCGCGGGCCGACGACCGCGGGGGCGGCGTCCTCGTCGTCGTACTCCTCGTCGGTGAACTGCTCGGTCTGCGCCTCGTCGGGCTCGCCGCCCTGCGCCCGCTTGGCCAGGACGCGCTTGCGCAGCGCCTTGAGCTGCGGCTCGCGCTCCTTGAGGTCGGCGACGAGCGGCGTGGCGATGAAGATCGAGGAGTACGCACCGGCCGCGAGGCCGACGAACAGCGACAGCGAGATGTCGTTGAGCATGCCCGCGCCGAGCACACCGCCGCCGATGAACAGCAGGCCCGCCACCGGCAGCAGCGCGACCACCGTGGTGTTGACCGAGCGGACCAGGGTGCTGTTGATGGAGCGGTTGGCGATGTCGCTGTAGGTCCAGCGGGTCTGCTTGGTGATGTCTCTCGTCTGCTCCTTGAGGCTGTCGAAGACGACGACCGTGTCGTAGAGCGAGTAACCGAGGATCGTCAGCAGACCGATCACCGTGCCCGGCGTGACCTCGAAGCCGACGAGGGCGTAGATGCCGACCGTGATGGTGATGTCGTGGATCAGGGCGACGAACGCGGCGAGCGCCATCCGCCACTCGAAGGCGATCGCCAGGTAGATCACGACGAGGACCAGGAAGATGCCGAGACCCTGCCAGGCCTTGTCGGCGATCTGATCACCCCAACTGGGGCCGACCAGCTCGGCGTTGATCTTCTCGGTGTCGACCTTCAGGTCCTCGGCGAGCGAGTTCTTGATCTGGTCGGACCGCTCGGTCTCGATACCGGCGACCTGGATGCGCAGGCTGCCGTTGCCGAGCTGCTGGACGATCGCGTCGTGGCCGGAGGCCTCTTCCGCGTACTCCTGGGCCTGGGAGACCGAGACGGCGGTCTTCGGGGTGGTGAAGACGGCACCGCCCTGGAACTCGATGCCCATGTTCAGGCCGCGCACCGCCAGGCCGACGATGGCCGTGATGGTGATCAGTATCGAGATGCCGTACCAGATCTTGCGGTTGCCGACGAAGTCGTAGCTGACCTCGCCACGGTGCAGTCGGGCGCCGAGGTTGCCGAGCTTCGACATCTCACGCCTCCTTCGTGTCGACAGGGCCTGCGGCGGTGGGAGAGGGACGGCGGGTGCGGCGCAGCGGCGGCCGGGCACCGAGCCGCTTGGGGTCGAGGCCGGACCACGGGTGACCCTCGGCGAAGAACTTCCGGCGGGCCAGCAGCGTCAGCATCGGCTTGGTGAAGAAGAACACGACCACCACGTCGAGCACGGTGGTCAGGCCGAGCGTGAACGCGAAGCCCTGGACCTTGCCGACGGTGACGATGAAGAGCACCGCCGCGGCGAGGAAGGAGACGAAGTCGGAGACCAGGATGGTGCGCCGGGCGCGCGGCCAGGCCCGCTCCACCGCGGGGCGCAGCGAGCGGCCTTCGCGGATCTCGTCCCGGACCCGTTCGAAGTAGACGATGAACGAGTCCGCCGTGATGCCGATGGCGACGATGGCGCCGCAGACGGCCGGCAGGTTCAGCGCGAAGCCGATGGCCGGGCCGAGCAGGGCCATGATCACGTAGGTGAGGGCGGCGGAGACCAGCAGCGAGGCGATCGCGATGAGCGCCAGGCCGCGGTAGTAGATCACCAGGTACAGGATGACCAGGGCGAGGCCGATGGCGCCCGCGATCAGACCGGCGTGCAGCTGCTCACCGCCGAGGGCCGCGGTCACCGTGGTGACGCTGTCCTCCTTGAAGGTCAGCGGGAGCGCGCCGTACGACAGCATGTTGGCGAGGCCCTGGGCCTCCTGCTGGGTGAAGCTGCCGGAGATCTCGGCGTTGCCGCCGGTGATGGCCTGGCTGACGAACGGGCTGGAGACGACCTCGCCGTCCAGCACGATGCCGAACTGGTTCTGCGGCTGGGGGTTCTGCGCCAGCTTGCCGGTGATGTCGGCGAACTTCTTGGAGCCGCCGCCGGTGAAGTCCATCTGGACCTTCCAGCCGGCACCGCTCTGGGTGTCGTAGACGGCCTGGGCGTCCTCGACCTCGGTGCCGTCGACGCCGGCCGGGCCGAGCAGGTACTTGTACCAGACGCCGTCGATCTCACCGCAGCCGACGGTGGTGTCCTCCGGCTTGGCGCCCTCGCCGGCCGCGGTGCGGGCGCTCTGCTTGCTGCAGTCGAGCGCGGCGTACGCGGCCTGGGCCTCGGTGTCGGTGCCGGTGCCGCCGCTCGCGCTCGCCGACGGGGAGGCGCTGGCCGACGGGGAGCCGGAGGCGCTGCCGGACGGCGTCGGGTCGGCCTTCAGGGCCTCGCTGACGGCGCGGCCCTGGGAGGTGGCGGAGGCCGAGGGGGTCGACGCGCTCACGGAGGCGGACGCGGACGGGCTCGCCGTGTCGGTGGCCTTCTCGGAGGCGGCGGCGCTGGGGGATCCGCTGGGCGAGGGGCTGGCGGCGGCGCCGCCCGAGGGCTCGGTGGCGAGCACCGGACGGAAGTACAGCTTGGCGGTGGTGCCGACCTGATCCCGGGCCTGCTTGGAATTCGTGCCCTTGGGAATGTTCACGATGATGTTGCGATCGCCCTGCGTCTGGACTTCCGCCTCGGAGACGCCAAGACCGTTGACACGCCGCTCCATGATGGAGACCGCGGTGTCCATGTTGGTCTTGTTGATCGCTGCCTCGTTACCGTCCTCCGCGACGGCGCGGAGCGTGATGCTCGTGCCGCCGGCCAGGTCGATGCCGAGCCGCGGAGTGGTGTGACCGGAGGCGAACATGCCACCGGTGAGCGCCACGATGGCGATCAGGATCAGGGCCAGCGAGCGCCCCGGCTTGCTCTGGGCGCTCGCGTTCCGGCCCCTTTTAGGTGCTGCCACCTTCTCGTACTCCCTCTCGGGCCGCCTCGCGCCGGGTGGGCGTGCCGGCGGCCATGACATGGTGTCGGGATCCCGCGCGGGATGCGCATGTCCCGGTGCGCGCGAGTCCCGCCCGCGCGCTCCGGGACATCACTACTTCGCGTCGGCGTCGCCGTCGGTCTTCTTCGGCTCCTCGGCCGCCGTGGCGTCGGAGGGCTCCGCGTCCTTCTTGCCGAGGTCGACGGCCTTGTCGTCGGAGGCGGCGGCAGCGTCGGAGTCGCCGTCGTTCTCGGTGAGGGCGGAGGCATCGTCCGGGACGAGGTCCGAGTCGGACTTCAGGTCGTGCTCGATGCCGTGGACGATGCGGTTGTACTCGTCGTCGGACAGCACGGCACCGATCGCGTTCTTGGCGAAGAGCAGTTCGACGCCCGGCCCGGCGTCGAGGAGGACCGTGTCCTCGCTGACCTCCTTGACCGTTGCGTACATGCCCCCGATGGTGCGGACACCGGAACCGGGCTGCATCTGGTTCCGCATGTCGACGGCCTGCTGCTGCTTCTTCTTGGCCGACCGCGTCATCAGGATCATGGCCCCGATGAGCACGATGAACGGGAGGAGGGTCACGAGACTCACGGGTCGGTACTTCCTTCACACGACCGCGATGGTGAGCGGCCTGATGGTTGGGGGTGTGTGCGCCGCCGACTTAGGCGGCATCGGCGGAGTCTAAGCGAGTCCGCGCGCATGGAACAACGCTCAGCATGGCACCAGGGTTCCTGGTGCGGCGAATCCCCCGCCGTCACGTCCCGAACAGGTCCTGTTGTCCGTTTCCCCCGCCCTGGGAGCGCGGCGGGGTGAGGCCGAGATGCGCCCATGCGGCCGGAGTGGCGACCCGCCCCCGGGGTGTACGGGCCAGCAGGCCCTCCCGGACCAGGAACGGTTCGGCGACCTCCTCGACGGTCTCCCGCTCCTCCCCCACCGCGACGGCGAGGGTGGACAGGCCGACCGGTCCGCCGCCGAACAGCTTGAGCAGGGCCTCCAGGACGGCGCGGTCGAGGCGGTCCAGCCCCCGGCCGTCGACCTCGTAGACGGCGAGGGCCGCCGCGGCGATCTCCTTGGTGATGTTCCCGTCCGCCTTGACCTGGGCGTAGTCGCGCACCCGGCGCAGCAGGCGGTTGGCGATCCGGGGCGTGCCGCGGGAGCGGCCGGCGATCTCGGCGGCGCCGTCGCCGTCGATCTCCACGTCGAGCAGGTGCGCCGAGCGGTGGACGACACGCTGGAGCTCGACCGGTTCGTAGAACTCCATGTGCGCGGTGAAGCCGAAGCGGTCGCGCAGCGGCGGCGGCAGCAGGCCGGCCCGGGTGGTGGCGCCGACCAGCGTGAACGGCGGCAGTTCCAGGGGGATGGCGGTGGCGCCGGGGCCCTTGCCGACGATGACGTCCACGCGGAAGTCCTCCATCGCCATGTACAGCATCTCCTCGGCGGGCCGGGACATGCGGTGGATCTCGTCGAGGAACAGCACCTCGCCCTCCTGGAGGGAGGAGAGGATCGCGGCGAGATCACCGGCGTGCTGGATGGCGGGCCCGGAGGTGATGCGGATGGGGGCGCCCATCTCGGCGGCGATGATCATGGAGAGGGTGGTCTTGCCGAGGCCGGGGGCGCCGGAGAGCAGCACGTGGTCGGCGGTGGCGCCGCGGGCGCGCGCGGCGCGCAGCACGAGGTCCAGCTGTTCGCGGACCTTCTCCTGGCCGATGAACTCGCCCAGGTCCTTGGGGCGCAGCGCGGCCTCGACGGCCTGGTCCTCACGGTCGGCGACAGAGCCCACCAGCCGCTCCTCGGCGGCGGAGGTGTCGGTCGTGTCGTCCCAGTTCATGGAGTGTGCCTCGGGGGTCGCGGTCGGATGGGGGGCTCGGGTGGGGTGCGGGGGTGGGAGCGCCGCCCACGGGAGTGGTTTCCGGTCGAATCACGTCGGCGGGCCGCGGCGGCGGGCGGCGCGGGCCTCAGCGGGCCCGGTTCAGGGTCTGGAGCGCCGCCTTCAGCAACTGGCTCACCTGAGGAGTGCCCTCGGCCGCCTCGGCCTGCGGGGCCACTGCGGCGACGGCCTCGTCGGCCTCGCGGGTGGCGTAGCCCAGGCCGATCAGGGCGGCGTGCAGCTGGTCGCGCCAGCCGGAGCTGACCGGGGCGCCGACGGCGGGGGCGCCGAGGGGTTCGCCGAGGCGGTCCTTCAGTTCCAGCAGCAGCTTCTGGGCGCCCTTCTTGCCGATGCCGGGGACGGCGACGAGCGCCTTCTCGTCACCGGTGGAGACCGCGCGGCGCAGGGCGTCGGGGGTGTGCACGGCGAGCATGGCCTGGGCGAGGCGGGGGCCGACGCCGCTCGCCGTCTGGAGCAGCTCGAACACCTGGCGTTCGTCGTCGTCCGCGAAGCCGTACAGCGTGAGGGAGTCCTCCCGCACGACCAGGGAGGTGGCGAGCTTGGCGGGCTGGCCCAGGCGGAGCGTGGACAGCGTGTTCGGCGTGCACTGGACGGCCATGCCGACCCCGCCGACCTCGACCACCGCGGCGTCCGGGGCGAGTGCGGCGACCGTGCCGCTGACGAAGGCGATCATGTCGTACGGCCTTTCGTTGCGTGGCTTGCGTGCTGGGCGACCGCCTGCTGGAGGCGGTTCTGGGCGGGGGCGCGCCAGATGTGGCAGATGGCGAGCGCGAGGGCGTCGGCCGCGTCGGCGGGCTTGGGGGGCGCGGCCAGCCGCAGCAGGCGGGTGACCATGGCGCCGACCTGGGCCTTGTCGGCCCGTCCGGAGCCGGTGACGGCGGCCTTGACCTCGCTCGGGGTGTGCAGCGCGACGGGGATGCCGCGGCGGGCGGCGCACAGCATGGCGACGGCGCTGGCCTGGGCGGTGCCCATCACCGTACGGACGTTGTGCTGGCTGAAGACCCGCTCGACCGCCACGAATTCGGGCCGGTGCTCGTCGAGCCACTGCTCGATGCCCTGCTCGACCGCGACGAGCCGGTCGCCCAGTGCGGCGTCGGCCGGTGTGCGCACGACACCGACGCCGAGCATGGTCAGCGGTCTGCCGGGCACGCCCTCCACGACTCCGACACCGCACCGGGTCAGACCCGGGTCCACCCCCAGTACGCGCACCCGCCGCCCCTCCTTCGATCTCCCCCAGCTTCGCTGGGCGGTACCCCAGTTTGTGCAGGCTATCGGGTGCCACCGACAACGCCGCACACAGCGACGGGCCGACGGGGTGTCCCGTCGGCCCGTTCGGCTGCTGTCGGCGTCAGGCGTCGACCTTCTCCATGATCTCGTCGCTGACGTCGAAGTTGGCGAAGACGTTCTGCACGTCGTCGCTGTCCTCCAGCGCGTCGATCAGCTTGAAGATCTTCTTGGCGCCCTCCTCGTCCAGCTCGACCTGCATGGTCGGGACGAAGTTGGCCTCGGCGGAGTCGTAGTCGATGCCCGCCTCCTGGAGGGCGGTGCGGACCGCGACCAGGTCGGTGGCCTCGCTGAGCACCTCGAAGGACTCGCCGAGGTCGTTGACCTCCTCGGCGCCCGCGTCCAGGACGGCCGCGAGGACGTCGTCCTCGGTCAGCTCGCCCTTGGGCACGATGATGACGCCCTTGCGGTTGAACAGGTACGACACCGAACCGGGGTCGGCCATGGAGCCGCCGTTGCGGGTCATGGCGACGCGGACCTCGGAGGCCGCGCGGTTGCGGTTGTCGGTCAGACACTCGATCAGCACGGCGACGCCGTTCGGGCCGTAGCCCTCGTACATGATCGTCTCGTAGTCGGCGCCGCCGGCCTCGAGGCCGCCGCCGCGCTTGACCGCGGAGTCGATGTTCTTGTTGGGGACCGACTGCTTCTTCGCCTTCTGGATGGCGTCGTACAGCGTCGGGTTGCCCTCGATGTCGACGCCGCCCATGCGCGCCGCGACCTCGATGTTCTTGATCAGCTTCGCGAAGAGCTTGCCGCGCTTGGCGTCGATCACGGCCTTCTTGTGCTTCGTCGTGGCCCATTTAGAGTGGCCGGACATCTGCCTGTCTCCTTCGCGTAACCCATCCAGATACGAACGCCAGAGATCCTACAAGGACTCCGCCGTCCGGTTCGCGCGCACCATGTCGACGAAGAGCCCGTGCACGCGGTGGTCGCCGGTCAGTTCCGGGTGGAACGACGTGGCCAGGGCGTTGCCCTGGCGGACCGCCACGATGTGGCCGTCGTGCTCGGCCAGCACCTCGGTGCGCGCGCCGACGGACTCCACCCAGGGGGCCCGGATGAAGACGCCCTCCACCGGGTCGCCGTCGACGCCCCGGACGTCGACGGACGCCTCGAAGGACTCGTTCTGGCGCCCGAAGGCGTTGCGGCGCACGATCATGTCGATGCCGCCGACGGTCTCCTGGCCCGAGCGCGGGTCGAGGATCTTGTCGGCGAGCATGATCATGCCCGCGCAGGTGCCGTAGACCGGCATGCCGTCCCGCACGCGCGCGCGGAGGGGCTCCATCACGTCGAAGAGGATGGCCAGCTTGGAGATCGTGGTGGACTCGCCGCCGGGGATGACGAGGCCGTCCACCTCGGCGAGTTCTTCGGGGCGCCGCACCGGCCTGGCCACGGCGTCGGCCGCGGCCAGGGCGATCAGGTGCTCCCGTACGTCGCCCTGGAGGGCCAGGACGCCGATGACAGGGGCTTCGTTCTTCATCGGGTGATTACCAGCCGCGGTTGGCGTAGCGCTCGGCCTCGGGGAGGGTGTCGCAGTTGATGCCGACCATGGCCTCGCCCAGGTTGCGGGAGGCGTCCGCGATGATCTTCGGGTCGTCGTAGAAGGTGGTGGCCTTCACGATGGCGGCGGCGCGCTTGGCCGGGTCGCCCGACTTGAAGATGCCGGAGCCGACGAAGACACCCTCGGCGCCCAGCTGGCGCATCAGGGCGGCGTCGGCCGGGGTCGCCACGCCACCGGCGGAGAACAGCACCACCGGGAGCTTGCCGAGCTCGGAGACTTCCTTGACCAGCTCGTACGGGGCTCGCAGCTCCTTGGCGGCGGCGTACAGCTCGTTGTTGTCGAAGCCGCGCAGCTTGGCGATCTCGTTCTTGATCTGGCGCAGGTGGCGGACGGCCTCGACGACGTTGCCGGTGCCGGCCTCGCCCTTGGAGCGGATCATCGCGGCGCCCTCGGCGATGCGGCGCAGGGCCTCGCCCAGGTTGGTGGCACCACAGACGAAGGGGGTCGTGAACGCCCACTTGTCGGAGTGGTTGACCTCGTCGGCCGGGGTCAGCACCTCGGACTCGTCGATGTAGTCGACGCCGAGGGACTGCAGGACCTGGGCCTCGACGAAGTGGCCGATGCGGGACTTGGCCATGACCGGGATCGAGACGGCGTCGATGATGCCCTCGATCATGTCCGGGTCGGACATACGGGCCACACCGCCGTCCTTGCGGATGTCGGCCGGCACGCGCTCCAGCGCCATGACGGCGACGGCGCCCGCGTCCTCGGCGATCTTCGCCTGCTCCGGGGTGACGACGTCCATGATCACACCGCCCTTGAGCTGCTCGGCCATGCCGCGCTTCACGCGGGCGGTGCCGGTCTCGGGGGTCTGGGCGGAGTTGGGGAGCGTGGTGGACACGGGATGACCTCACTCGGGGAAAAGAGGGTGACTGCCTCACAGAGGAAACGCGAGGGACGCAGGCCACAGCAAGGGCCAATGGAAAGGCGGTGGATCGTTTTTCCGCCATGCACCGGCCTGACCTGGCCCGATCGTGTCCGCGGACGCCCGATTCAGGCTCAGGCGACCCGGTCCACCAGGGCCGCGGGCGGCTCGTCGTCCATCTCGAAGGCCAGCGGGAACGGGGCGTGTCCGGCCAGCCGGAACCAGCGGACCTTGCGGTGCTCCCGCAGCCGGCGCGCGGCACCCACCGCGTCGTTGTGGAACCGCCGTGCCATCGGGACCCGCCGGACCGCCTCCGTCAGCTCACGGGTCGCCGCCTCGCCCCCGTGGACCTCTCGTACGGCCTCCACCTGGGGCGGGTCACCGAAGACGGCCCGCAGCGCCTGGCTCAGCTCGCTCTCGGCGACCTCCCGGTGCTCCTCCTCGGCCTGCCGGGCGGCGTGCGCGGCCTCGTAGAGCACGATCGAGGCGGCCGGGTCCAGCACACCGGAGGTCGCCAGCTCCTGCGCCACCGAGGCCCGGCGCAGCAACTGGGCGTCCAGCGCGGCGCGGGCGGCGTCGATCCGGGCGTGCAGCCGGTCCAGCCGGCCAGCCGTCCAGCTCAGGTAGAGGCCGATGGCGACGAGGCCGACGAGGATCCAGATGAGGGTTTGCGTCACGGGCGGCAAGGCTACCGGGGCGCTGCGCCCGGCCGGGTCGACCGGGGTCGCGGGGTGGTGGGACTCCGGGCGCGGCTGCGGGCGGAGCTGCGGTGGCCCTCACCGGGGGCTGCCGTCCACGGACCCCCGCTTCGGCCCCGACGGCCTCGTCCGCAAGCGCAGGACGGGCCGGATGGCGCACGCACGCCCGAGCGGTCCCGCAGGTCAGTGCGAGCGCGCGCCCGAGCCGCCCCGCCGCCTCAGTCCCGCGCCAGGCCGAACCGTGCCCTCAGGCCACTGCCGCCGGGGCGCTCGTCCGCCGCCACCGCCGCCGCGCCGGCCGTCACCGTCTCGTAGACCGAGAGGATGTCCGCGCCGACGGTCGACCAGTCGAAGCGCCGGACATGGGCGCTGCCCCGCTCGCTCAGCTCCGCGCGCCGGTCCGGGTCGCCCAGCAGGCGCACCGCCGCCTCCGCGAGCGCGTCCGCGTCCTCGTTGGCGAACAGCTCGCCCGCCGCGCCCTGGTCGAGGACCTGGGCGAAGGCGTCGAGGTCGGAGGCGAGGACCGGGGCGCCCGCCGACAGCGCCTCGACGAGGATGATGCCGAAGCTCTCGCCGCCGGTGTTGGGGGCGACGTACAGGTCGACGCTGCGCAGGAAGCGCGCCTTGTCCGCGTCGCTCACCATGCCGAGGAACTCCACGCGCGAGCGCAGCTCGGCCGGGAGCGAGGCCACCGCCTCCACCTCGTCACCGCGCCCGGCGACCAGCAGCCGGGTCCGCGGGCGCTCGGCGAGGATCCGCGGCAGGGCGCGCATCAGCACCGGCAGGCCCTTGCGGGGCTCGTCGATACGCCCTATGAAGCCGATGGTGTCGCCCTGCCAGGCGGGGTTCGGCTCGGCCTTGGCGAAGAAGTCCACGTCGACGCCGTTGGGGATGACCACGGCGTCGCCGCCGAGGTGTTCCACCAGGGTGCGGCGGGCGTACTCGCTCACCGCGATCCGGGCGCTGATCTTCTCCAGGGCCGCCTGGAGGATCGCGTACGCGGCGATCATCGCGCGGGAGCGCGGGTTGGAGGTGTGGAAGGTGGCCACGATCGGGCCCTGCGCCGCCCAGCAGGTCAGCAGGCCCAGCGAGGGTGAGGTCGGCTCGTGGATGTGGATCACGTCGAACGCGCCGTCGTGCAGCCAGCGCCGCACCCGGGCCGCCGACAGGAAGCCGAAGTTGAGCCGGGCCACCGAGCCGTTGTACGGCACCGGCACCGCGCGGCCTGCCGAGACGACGTACGGCGGCAGCGGGGTGTCGTCGTCGGCGGGGGCGAGGACGGACACCTCGTGGCCGAGGCGGATGAAGTACTCGGCAAGGTCGCGGATGTGGAACTGGACCCCGCCCGGGACGTCCCAGGAGTAGGGGCAGACGATGCCGATTCTCACGAGGGGCCCTTCGCGGGGTCGAGGTCCGAGAGCCACAGGCGCTGGAGCATGTGCCAGTCCTCCGGGTGTTCGGCGATTCCCTGGGCGAAGGCGTCTGCCAGCGCCTGTGTCATGACAGACGTCTTCTCGGCCCGGGTGCCTGTCTCGGGTACCTCGATCGGGGCATGCACCCGTCCCCGCATGACGGGCGAGTCGTCGTACCAGAGCGTCACCGGGAGCAGCAGCGCACCGGTCTGCTGGGCCAGCAGCGCGGGGCCGGCGGGCATCCGCGCGGTGTCGCCGAAGAAGGAGACCTCGACGCCGGACGCGGACAGGTCGCGGTCGGCAACCAGGCAGACCAGGCCGCCGTCGCGCAGCCGCCTGGCGAGGGTGCCGAAGGCGGAGCCGCCGTTGTGCGGCAGCACCTCCATGCCGAGGCCCTCGCGGTAGGCGACGAAGCGGTCGTAGAGCGTCTCCGGCTTCAGGCGCTCGGCGACCGTCGTGAACGGGATGTTCAGCTTGGTGGTGACCCAGGCACCCGCCAGGTCCCAGTTCGCCAGGTGGGGCAGGGCGAGGACGACGCCCTTGCCGGCGGCGAGACCGTCGGTGAGGTGGTGCAGGTCCTCGGCCTCGAACCCGCGCGCCACGCGCTCGGCGCTCCACGCGGGGAGCCGGAAGGACTCCATCCAGTAGCGCAGGTAGGACCGCATGCCCGCGCGGGACAGCTCCGCGAGCCGCTGCGGGCCGGCGTCGGGCACCACGCGCGCGTAGTTGCTCTCCAGCCGCAGCACGCCCTTGCCGCGCTGCTTCCAGGCGGCGTCGGCGATGGTGCGGCCGAGCCGTACGGCGACCGGCTCCGGGAGCTTCTTCACGGTGCTCCAGCCGAGCCCGTAGAGCCCGTCCGCCAGGCGGTCCTGGAGGCTCACGTGGCCGCCTCGCTGCCCTGGGAGGCGTTCGGCCGGCCGTCCCCGGGCCCGGACTCCGCCGCCCGCGCCTCCGCGGCCTCGGCCTCCGCGGACTCCCGGCGGACCGTGACGACCCGCTGGATCAGGGTGACCAGGCTGCCCACGGCGACGATCCACAGCGCGATCGGCAGCAGCACGTCGATGCCCGGCACGCCGAACCCGTGCAGGCCCGCGAGGCCCGCCGCGACCAGGGAGATCACCAGCCGCTCGGCGCGCTCGACGAGCCCGTTGACCGCGACCGGCAGCCCGATCGACTCACCGCGCGCCTTGGTGTAGGAGACCACCTGGCCGCTGGCGAGGCAGAAGATCGACACCGCGCACAGCATGTTGTCGTCGCCGCCGCCCGCGTACCACAGGGCGAAGCCCCCGAAGATCGCGCCGTCGGCGACGCGGTCCAGGGTGGAGTCCAGGAAGGCGCCCCAGCGGCTGGTGCGGCCCAGCTGGCGTGCCATGTTGCCGTCGACCAGGTCGGAGAAGACGAACAGCGTGATGACGATCGTGCCCCAGAAGAACTCGCCCCTGGGGAAGAAGACCAGCGCGCCCGCGATCACACCGGCGGTACCGATCAGCGTGACCGTGTCGGGGCTCACGCCCCGGCGGATGAGAAACGCGGCGAACGGTGTGAGGACACGCGTGAAGAATGCACGCGCGTACTTGTTCAGCATGGCCTTCCCGAGGGTCGGTGTCGCCGCGCGTCCCCTGCTGGCCGCCGGCTGGCCCATCGTAGCCACGCGCGTGTGTGTGCGACGGCCGGGCACCCGCACCGGCCGGCGGGATCCGGCGAACGGCCCGCGGCCGGCCGCGGGCCGCGGGTTCGCGTCCCTCGTATGGACGCACCGTGACGGGAGTGGAAAGCTCGAAGGATCGCGGGCGTCGCCGGAGCCGCCCCGCACGCGGCCCCCGCGTGTCCGCGCCCACAGTGACCTCACCGTGCACGGGAGGCAGGATCATGGGCGACAAGACGAACCTACATCCCGGAGCCGCCGGCAGGGCTACGGCGGCCGACCACCCCGCGTCCGTACGGAATGTGGTGCTGGTCGGCCACTCCGGATCGGGCAAGACGACGCTGGTGGAAGCTCTCGCGCTGGCCGCGGGAGCGGTGAACCGGGCGGGCCGTGTGGAGGACGGCGGCACCGTCTCGGACTACGACGACATCGAGCACCGCCAGCAGCGCTCGGTGCAGCTGTCCCTGGTGCCCGTCGAATGGGACGGGATCAAGGTTAATCTGCTGGACACCCCCGGATACGCCGACTTCGTCGGGGAGCTGCGGGCCGGTCTGCGTGCGGCGGACGCGGCCCTTTTCGTCGTCTCCGCCTCCGACGGCGTGGACGGCTCCACCCGCATGGTGTGGGACGAGTGCGCGGCCGTCGGCATGCCCCGTGCGATCGTCGTCACGCACCTGGAGGCCGCCCGCGCGGACTTCGAGGAGATGACCCGGATCTGCGCCGAGGCCTTCGGCGGTGACGATCCCGACGCCGTGCTGCCGCTGTACCTGCCGCTGCACGGCCCCGAGGCGCCGGACGGGCACGCGCCCGTGACCGGTCTGATCGGGCTGCTCTCGCAGAAGCTGTTCGACTACGCCGGCGGGGAGCGCAAGGAGTCCGAGCCGGGCGAGGACCTGCTGCCGCTGATCGAGGAGGCCCGCGGCCGGCTGATCGAGGGCATCATCGCCGAGAGCGAGGACGAGACCCTCATGGACCGCTATCTCGGCGGCGAGCGGATCGACCTCAAGACGCTCGTGGACGACCTGGAGCGGGCCGTCGCGCGCGGCACCTTCTTCCCGGTCCTGGCCGCGGCCCCGGCCGCCGGGATCGCCCGCCAGGGCATCGGCACGGTGGAGCTGCTGGAGCTGATCACCGGCGGCTTCCCGACCCCGTTCGAGCACCCCACGCCCGCGGTGACCACGATCGACGGCAGGCGGCGCGAGCTGAAGCCGTGCGACACGGACGGCCCGCTGGTCGCGGAGGTCGTCAAGACCTCCTCCGACCCCTACGTCGGCCGGATCTCCCTGGTGCGGATCTTCTCCGGCACCCTGCGCCCCGACCGGACCGTCCATGTCTCCGGGCATGGCCTCGCCGACCGCGGCCACGAGGACCACGACGTCGACGAGAAGATCGGCGCGCTGACCACCCCGTTCGGCAAACAGCAGCAGCCCGTGACGCACGCCGTCGCCGGTGACCTGGTGTGCGTGGCGAAGCTGGGCCGCGCGGAGACCGGCGACACGCTGTCCGCCAAGGACGATCCGCTCCTGATGGAGCCCTGGGAGATGCCCGACCCGCTGCTGCCGGTCGCCATCCAGGCGCACAGCAAGGCCGACGAGGACAAGCTGTCCCAAGGGCTCGCCCGGCTGGTGGCCGAGGACCCGACGATGCGCCTGGAGCAGAACCAGGACACCCACCAGGTGGTGCTGTGGTGCCTGGGCGAGGCCCACGCGGACGTCGCCCTGGAGCGGCTGCGCAGCCGCTACGGCGTCCAGGTCGACGTCGTACCGCACCGGGTGTCGCTGCGCGAGACGTTCGCGACGCGGTCCGCCGGGCGCGGCCGGCATGTGAAGCAGTCCGGCGGGCACGGCCAGTACGCGATCTGCGAGATCGAGGTGGAGCCGCTGCCGGGCGGCTCGGGCATCGAGTTCGTGGACAAGGTGGTCGGCGGCGCGGTGCCGCGCCAGTTCATCCCGTCCGTCGAGAAGGGCGTCAGGGCCCAGGCCGCCAAGGGCGTGGCCGCCGGACATCCGCTCATCGACGTGCGGGTCACGCTGCGGGACGGCAAGGCGCACTCGGTGGACTCCTCCGACGCCGCGTTCCAGACCGCGGGCGCGCTGGCGCTGCGGGAGGCCGCGGCGGACGCCCGGATCCATCTGCTGGAGCCGGTGGCCGAGGTGAGCGTCCTGGTCGGCGACGAGTACGTGGGCGCCGTGATGAGCGACCTGTCGGGCCGGCGCGGCCGGCTGCTCGGCACCGAGCAGACCCCAGGGGGGCGCACGCTGGTGCGCGCCGAGGTACCCGAGATCGAGATCGGGCGCTACGCGGTGGATCTGCGCTCCCTGTCGCACGGCACGGCGCGTTTCGACCGCCGGTACGCCCGGCACGAGCCGATGCCTCAGCAGATCGCCGCGCGCCTGCGCGAACAGGAACGGCTCGCCTCGTAGTTGGGGTGTGAGGGGGCCCAAGTGGCCTCCGGGAAGGGTTTCCTGCCGGTTCGGCGGGCGGCTTCGGCCGTCCGCCGAACGTCTGTCAGTGGCTGCGGATACGCTGATGACCTGATCAACAGGTGTGCGAAGCAAGGAAGTCGGGAAGGCCGCAGGACGACAGTTGCGGCGATCGGGGGCGGGAATGACCGTTGACGGCGGTTACGCGGACAGCTTCGGACCGCAGGTGCCGCGCACGGGCGACGAGGGCCAGACGGCGACCTTCGCGCTGGCCTCGGCGGCCTATCGGGACAACCCCGTGGAGGACATCAAGAAAGCCGACAACGACTGGCACCAGTCCACCGTGAACGCGGGCAAGCTGGCGCTGTTCAAGCCGAATCTGGGCGAGGCGTTCTCCCGCGCGGTGATCGACCGCATGCTGGGCGGCGGCCGCAAGCCGCTCATCCAGTCCTTCGGCACCCAGCCGCAGGTGGTCGTCGAGCACTGCCTGGCCGCCAACCGGCTGCGCCGCGAGCGCGACAACAAGCTGACCGCGATCATGGTCCTGTGCGGTCTGGTCTTCCTGCCCGGCCTGCTGGTGTGGCTGCTGGTGTTCCAGCTGCGCACCACCATGACCAGGACGGACGCCCGGCGGACCTCCGTGATGGCCACCGTGCTGCTCGTGGCGGTCGGCGCGCTGGCCGTGGTCTTCCTGCTGCGGATGCCCTTCGGCGGCTTCTGGGGCTGGTACGCGCGGGCGGCGGTCGTCGCCCCGATCGTGGGCTGGTTCCTGGCCAAGCGGCTCTGCGAGGGCACCGCGAAGGACCTCAGGGACCGCTGGGACGGCCTGCTGTCGGGCAGCAGCATCGGCGCCAAGGTCCCCGAGGCGGTGCCCAGCAACCCGGGCGAGACCGCGGCGGAGCAGCTGCGCCAGTCCCTGGCCAGGCTCAGCGCCGAGCAGCAGTCGAACTCCGTGTTCTACGCCGGGCCCAAGGGCATCCTCGGGATGGGCACCCGCTGGGGGTCCTGGCAGCTCGCCGAGGAGCTGGTGCCGGCCGTCGCGGACCGCGAGATCCACCCGTTCCGCAGCTGGGACGTCGTACGGTCGATCCACGACCAGCTGCGGATGCTGGAGCGCGGCCCGCTGAACACCGGCGGCTTCCCGACCCCGTCGATACGGCACTGGATCGTCACCCCGGTCGGCGAGAACGCCAAGGCGGTCTCCCGGCCGGAGGGCACCGACGTCGAGGCGTACCAGGTCAAGTCGCACGCCATACAGGAGATCTGCAACAAGCAGCAGTTCGGCGCGGGCGACCGGCACTACCTCGGGGTGCAGTGGACGCTGTGGGACGGCCAGCTGGTGCTCACCATGCTGATCACGGTCACCGTGCTGCACGCCACCCTGCGCATCGAGGTCACCGGCCACGCCCTGGGCCCGGTGAACTCGCTGTTCACCACCAAGTCGGAGGCGCCGACCAAGTCGGTCAGCAAGTCGTTCAAGCCGTGGGAGAGCCGCACGGTGAACCTTCCGCTGGTGACCAGCGACGAGGTGGTCCGGCTGGCCGTGCGCGCGCCGATCACCTGGTACCCGCCGCTGCTGAACTGGCTCGGCGGCTCGATCGCGCTGCCGGAGCCGTTCGGCCTGCGGCACGCCTGGGCCGACCAGCCCTGGCGGCACCGTTTCATGGCCGACGACGCCCTGCGCGCCGCGACCCCGGTGCTGCGCGTGGTGCACTCGGCGGCGATCAAGGTGCTGGAGGAGAACGGTGTCGACACCGAGAAGTTCGGCAACCGCTCGGCGTTCCTGAGCACCGCGGTCCAGGACCTCAGCCCCCGCAAGGCGGACCTGTACGACGCGTAGCACCACCCGCGCCGAGCATGACGGTGCCCCCGGCCGGTCCGGCCGGGGGCACCCTCGTGCTCGGCGTCACACGGCGCTCGGCGTCACACCGTCGGCCAGGCCTCGGCCAGCATCTTGCGGGTGTCGGCCAGCAGCTGCGGCAGCACCTTGGTGTAGCCGACGACCGGCATGAAGTTGGTGTCGCCGCCCCACCTGGGCACGATGTGCTGGTGGAGGTGGGCGGCGATGCCCGCGCCGGCCACCGTCCCCTGGTTCATCCCGATGTTGAAACCGTGGGCGCCGGAGGCGGTGCGCAGCGCCGTCATCGCCTGCTTGGTCAGCTCGGCCAGCTCGGCGGTCTCCGCGGCCGTGAGGTCGGTGTAGTCGGCGACATGCCGGTAGGGCACGGTCATCAGATGACCGCCGTTGTACGGGTACAGGTTCAGCACCGCGTACACCTGCTCGCCACGGCGGACGATCAGCCCGTCCTCGTCGGATTTGGCCGGGATCGAGCAGAAGGGACAGCCGTCGTCGGCCCCCGGACCGGTGGGCTTGTTCTCGCCCTGGATGTAGGCCATCCGGTGGGGCGTCCACAGGCGCTGGAACGCGTCCTGCGTCCCCACTCCGATCTGCTGTTCCGGCTCACTCGTCATGCAGTGCAGCATATGGCTTCGCCCGTTCGCGGCGTGTCGCCGGGGCTCCGGCGAAGCCGGTCCGGGCGAAGCTGGGCCGGTGGACGACGACAGCCGCCAGGCCCGCTGGGAGCGCCGCGCCGAGGTGCCGCTCGCCGTGGCGTCACTGGTGTTCTTCACGGCGTACGCGGTCCTGGTGCTGGCGCACGGGCTGCCCGAGGGCTGGCGGGCGCTCTGCCTGTCCGTGATGTCCGTAGCGTGGGCGCTGTTCGCCGTCGACTACGGGGTGCGCTGGCGGCTGAGCGGGCGGCGGCTGGGCTTCGTGCGCTCGCATGTGCTCGACACGGTGGTGCTGGTGCTGCCGCTGCTGCGGCCGCTGCGGGTGGTGAAGGTGTACGAGGCCGTGCAACGCCGGCACGGCCGTCCCCGCCTGCCTCTGCACGGCCGGGTGAGCGCCTACGCGGGGCTGTCCACCGTGCTCCTCGGCTTCGCCGGCTCCCTCGCCGTGTACCAGCAGGAGTACGGCGCTCCGGGGGCGAGCATGCGGACCTTCGGGGACGCGGTCTGGTGGGCCTGCGCGACCCTGGCGACGGTGGGATACGGCGATGTCGTGCCGGTCACCCCGATGGGCCGGGTGATCGCGGTGGCGATGATGGCCTGCGGGCTGGCGCTGCTGGGGGCGGTGACGGGGTCGTTCTCGTCGTGGCTGCTGCAGGTCTTCTCCCGCGAGGACGACGAAAGGCCCCCGGGGGGAACCCCGGGGGCCTCGTGAGCGTGCCGGATCAGATCTGCGTGCGCTCCTCGACCACCTTCGCGATCTTCGCGATGGCCTCGTCGAAGGGGATGCCGTTCTCCTGCGAGCCGTCCCGGTAGCGGAAGGAGACGGCGTTGTTGGCCATGTCCTCGTCGCCCGCGATGACCATGAAGGGCACCTTCTGCTTCTGGGCGTTGCGGATCTTCTTCTGCATCCGGTCGGACGAGGAGTCGACCTCGACCCGCAGGCCCTTCTTCCTGGCGGCCGCGGTGAACTTCTCCAGGTACTCGACGTGCGCGTCGCCGATCGGGATGCCGATCGCCTGCACCGGCGCCAGCCACGCCGGGAACGCGCCCGCGTAGTGCTCCAGGAGGACCGCGAAGAACCGCTCGATGGAACCGAACAGCGCGCGGTGGATCATGACCGGCCGCTGCTTGGCGCCGTCCGCGCCGGTGTACTCCAGGTCGAACCGCTCGGGCAGGTTGAAGTCGAGCTGGATGGTCGACATCTGCCAGGTGCGGCCGATGGCGTCCTTGGCCTGCACGGAGATCTTCGGGCCGTAGAAGGCGGCGCCGCCCGGGTCGGGAACCAGGGGCAGGCCCTGCTTCTCGGCGACCTGGCGCAGCGTCTCGGTCGCCTCCTCCCAGGCCTCGTCCGTGCCGACGTACTTCTCCGGGTCCTTGGTGGACAGCTCCAGGTAGAAGTCGGTCAGGCCGTAGTCGCGCAGCAGGCCGAGGACGAAGGTGAGCGTCTTGTCGAGCTCCTCCGACATCTGCTCACGGGTGCAGTAGATGTGCGCGTCGTCCTGGGTGAAGCCGCGGGCGCGGGTCAGGCCGTGCACGACGCCGGACTTCTCGTACCGGTACACGGTGCCGAACTCGAACAGGCGCAGCGGCAGCTCACGGTACGAGCGGCCGCGCGCGTCGAAGATCAGGTTGTGCATCGGGCAGTTCATGGGCTTCAGGTAGTAGTCCACGCCCTCGTCGAGCTGCATGGGCGGGTACATGCCGTCGGCGTACCAGTCGAGGTGGCCCGAGGTCTCGAAGAGCTTCCCCTTGGTGGCGTGCGGGGTGTAGACGAACTCGTAGCCCTCCTCCTCGTGCCGGCGGCGCGAGTAGTCCTCCATCACGCGGCGGATGATGCCGCCCTTGGGGTGGAAGACGGCGAGGCCGGAGCCGATCTGCTCCGGGATGGAGAACAGGTCGAGCTCGGAGCCCAGCTTGCGGTGGTCGCGCTTCTCGGCCTCGGCGAGGAAGTCCAGGTAGCCCTTCAGCTCGTCCTTGGACGGCCAGGCGGTGCCGTAGATGCGCTGGAGCATGGGGTTCTTCTCGCTGCCGCGCCAGTAGGCGGCCGCGTTGCGCATCAGCTTGAACGCCGGGATCAGGCGGGTGGAGGGCAGGTGCGGACCGCGGCAGAGGTCCTTCCAGCACAGCTCGCCGGTCTTGGCGTCGAGGTTGTCGTAGATCGTCAGCTCACCGGCGCCGACCTCGACGTCCGCGCCGTCGTCGCTGGAGGCGGCACCCTTGAGGCCGATCAGCTCCAGCTTGTACGGCTCGTCGGCCAGCTCCTCGCGGGCGGCCTCGTCGGTGACGACGCGGCGGGCGAACTTCTGCCCGCGCTTCTGGATCTCCTGCATCTTCTTCTCGATGGCCTTGAGATCCTCGGGCGTGAACGGCTTCTCGACGTCGAAGTCGTAGTAGAAGCCGTCCTTGACGGGCGGGCCGATGCCGAGCTTGGCCTCGGGGAACAGCTCCTGCACGGCCTGGGCCATGACGTGCGCGGTGGAGTGGCGCAGGATGCCCAGCCCGTCCTCGGAGGAGATCTCGACGCCCTCGACCTCGTCGTCCTCGGAGAGCACGTACGACAGGTCCCTGAGCTCACCGCCCACGCGCGCGGCGATGATCGAGCGCTCGTCGGCGAAGAGCTCGGCGGCCGTGGTGCCCGTCGTCACCACGCGCTCTTCCCGCTCGGAATCGCGTTGGATGATCACACGGACGTCTGACACCGGTCTCTCCTGACTGAAGGTGGATGCGGCGCCATACCGAGAGCGCGCGCATTAGGGGATCGTACCGACCCCGGCCCGCCCTCCGCGAAATCATTCCCCGCCGCACGCCTCCTCGAAGAAGTCCAGGTTCTCCTGCAAGGACTTCATCAGCCGGTCCCGTTCCGTCTCGTCCACCTGCACCGGAACCACTCCGCCGGCCTCGCTGAGCCGCCGGAAGCCGCCCCGGCTCTCCAGCCGGCCGTGCACGCGCACCGGCAGTCCGACCAGGTGGGCCTGGCCGGCGATCCGGTAGTCCTCCTCGTCGAGGACGAGCCGGACGTGCGGCACCTCGGCCCCGGCGAGCACCCGCAGCCGTACCACCCCCTCGCCGCGCGGCCCGGACCGGCGCAGGCGGACGACGGCCCCGGTGATCCGCACGGGCACGGACGGTTCGACGCGCTGGTAGCGGGCCCCGGCCTCGCGCAGGGCCGGCAGGTCGCCGGGCGAGAACTCGACGGCCTCGGCGGCGGCCACCGCGCCCTCGGGGGTGCCGGCGGCGGGCGACCAGGCGACGGCGACACGGGCGCCCTCGGTGCCGCGGACGAGGGCGATCAGGGCCTCGGTGAGTTCCCGGCTGACGCCCGCCTCGACGGCACCGTCGAAGGCGTCCATGCCGCCGGTGGCCCGCCGGTAGTCGACGGCCTCGCGGGCGGCGTACAGGGCCTGCTGGAGGCGGACGGCGAGCGGGCGGCCGGTGTCGACGGGCACGAAGGCGGTGAGCCGGCGGCCGCCGGCCGCGGGGCCGACCAGCACGCCGTCGAGCAGGGCGGCGGCCGCGCGGCGGTGCCGGGCGCCGTGGTAGCCGGCCCGGGCGCGGGTGGCGAGGGCGCCGGCGAGCAGGGTGCGGCGGGCGGCGGTGCGCAGCTGTTCCTCGGCGGTCCAGGGGTCGGCGCCGGCGGGGCCGCCGGGCACGTCCCGCCACCAGCGGACCTCGTCGCTGGGCACGGTGAGACCGATCAGCACCTCGCGGGCGGAGGGGGCGGCGCTGCGGGCGAGCGCGGTCAGGGCCTCGCCGAGCAGGTCGTCGCTGTCGGGGAAGGCACGGCTCTCCGGGACGAGGAGGCTGGTGCCGCTGCCGTCGGGTCCGGGCGGGGTCCAGCGGCCGTAGCGTCCGGCGGCGCCGCCGCGGCGCTGCCAGCCGTGCCGGCGCAGCAGGGCGCCGAGCACGGCGGGGTCGACCCGGCCGGGCTCGGGCGGCTGCTGAAGGCGGGGTTCGGGGTGCGGTCGTACCGGGCGCAAGGGCTCGTCGAGCGGACGGTGCGTCATGGTCTGCCTCCGGTCCCGACCCGCGTCATGATCTCGCACAGCGCCCGGTCGTCGAATATGCGTGCGGTCGGGATCCGCACGGTGGTCCGGTTCCGGCCCGTGATCGGTTGTCCGGCCAGGTTGGTCCAGTAGCAGCAGTGCCGCAGGTCGAGGCGGTCGTGGCTGGCGCGCAGCCAGTCGTCCCGGGACCGGGGCACGAGCATCACGACGAGGATCTTGTGCACCGAGACCGGGGTGCGGGCGAGCTTCGCCAGGTGGTCGTTGTCGAGCGTGAAGGAGAAGGAGCGGCCGGGCGGGTTGGGGGCGACCTGGTAGGTCGCCTTCAGCTGCACCTTGATGGTGACCTCGTCGTCGACGACGTGGCCGGGGGCGCTGTGGCTGACGTGCCAGTCGATGCCGTTGTCGGGAAAGGGCTGGGACAGCGAGCAGCCGGCGGCCGCGGCGACCGCGTGCAGATAGCCCACCTGCAAGGTCTCCATGCAGGCGGTGGTGGCGAGGGAACCGCGAAGGGGGCCCGCGCGGTCGGGCAGCAGCCCGCCCCGCTCGGGCTGCGCTATGGCCATGGCCAACAGCCTTCCGAGCACGTCGTCTTACCCAGTCGAGCCGCTGAACTGCAAGGACCCGTACAACTGTTGTCTCCTCGCGGCGTACGGCGCAAACGGCCCGGGTATCACCAAACGGGCAGAAGACGGGACGTCAGCTGCCGTGGGTGAACGAGGAGTTGTTGGCTATGACGTGCTGGTACGAGGGCCCGCTGGCGGCATTCGACACGGAGACTACGGGTGTGGACGTCGAGACCGACCGGATCGTGTCGGCCGCCCTCGTCGTCCAGGACGCTCCGGGCACCCGGCCGCGGATGAGCCGCTGGCTGGTGAACCCGGGCGTGCCGGTGCCCGCCGAGGCGACGGCGGTGCACGGACTGACGGAGGATCACCTGGCGCGCAACGGCCGCTGGCCGGCGCCGGTGATGCAGGAGATAGCCATGGCGTTGGCCGAACAGGCCGGCGTCGGGCGTCCGCTGGTGGTGATGAACGCGCCGTTCGATCTGACGCTGCTCGACCGCGAGCTGCGCCGCCACCGGGCCTCGTCGCTGGCCCGCTGGTTCGAGTCGACGCCGCTGCTGGTGCTGGACCCGCGGGTGCTGGACAAGCACCTGGACCGCTACCGCAAGGGCCGCCGCACCCTGACCGACCTGTGCGCGCACTACGGGGTCGAGCTGGACGGCGCCCATGACGCGGCGGCGGACGCGCTGGCGTCGCTGGAGGTGGTCCGGGCGGTGGGGCGGCGGTTCGCGTCCCGCCTGGAGCGCCTCTCCCCCGCCGAGCTGCACACCTTGCAGGCGGTGTGGCACGCGGCGCAGGCGCGGGGACTGCAGGCCTGGTTCGCGCGCAACGGCAGCGAGGAGGCGGTGGACCCGGCGTGGCCGCTGCGTCCGGACCTGCCGGCCGCCGCGGCGTGAGGGGATGCAAAAAAGCCGGCCCGCTGCTGCGGACCGGCTTTTCCCGGTGGGCGATACTGGGTTCGAACCAGTGACCTCTTCGGTGTGAACGAAGCGCTCTCCCACTGAGCTAATCGCCCGGGAACGCACTGAACAATACAGGTCCGGGCGGGCTTCGTTCAAACCGCTGCCAGGTGGGCCGTCAGTCCGCGCCGTCCGGCGCGCATCATCAGCCGGTGGTTGGCCCGGAAGAACGGCCGTCCCGGCACCGCGAGCCGCCGCAGCAGCGCCTTGCGCACCCGGACCTCCTGCTCGTAGCGCACCAGGCTGCCCGGGCCGCGGGCGGTGACGGTCCAGCGCGACCATCCGTCCACGTCACCCGAGAGCGCGGCCTCCAGCACCCCGTCCGCCGGGTCGCGGCGCACCTCCCGGGCGGTGAAGGTCATGTCGTACGGCAGGAGCGAGCGGATGCGGATGACGCCGGTGGTGCCGTCGAGCTGTCTCACCTCGCGCACCTGCGGCCACCAGCGCGGGTAGTCCTCGACGCGCTCCAGCGCGGCATAGACGGCGGTGGGCGGGGCGGGCAGCTCCCAGAGGCTGAGGAAGCGGTGGTGGGTCCAGTCCATGATCGGAGTCTGTCCTGCTCAGGGCGGTGTCACCCGTACCTGAGTAGGTTCTGAGTACCCGCACTCATGTCCCGCGGGGTGAGGGCGGCCACACTCCGGATCATGACGCACATTCCGTCCCCCGCCGAGGAGTTGCGGCTCCTCGACGCGGAGCTGTACCGACTGGACGCCCGCCGTTCCCAGTTGCTGGCGCGCCGCGGCTGGCTGCTCTCGCAGCTCCAGCCGGTCCGGCCGCTGCCTGCTCCCGCCGCGCACCCGGAGGCCGCCGGGCCCCGGGTGCAGAACGTGCTGCTGGTGCTGGGCGGGGTGCTGCTCACACTCGCGGCGGCCGCGTTCACGCTGGTCAGCTGGGGTCACCTGGGGATCGCCGGGCGGGCCGCGGTGCTCGGCGCGGTGACCGCGGCGGCGCTGGCGGTGCCGGTGCCGCTGCTGAAGCGGGGCCTGCGCTCGACGGCCGAGTCGGTGGTGGGCCTGGGCCTGGCCCTGACCGTGCTGGACGCGTACGCGCTGTACGCGGCCGCTCTCCCGGAGGCGGACGCCACCGGGTACACGGCCGCCGCGACGGCGGCGCTCGCCGCGCTCTGGGCCGCGTACGGTCTGCTGCTCCCGCGGGTGACCGGCCGGCCGGCGGTGCTGCCGGTCCCGGCCGCGCTGGTCGTGGCCCAACTCCCGCTGCCGCTGTGGGCGGTGGCGGCGGGCGCGGACGCCTACGGGATCGCGGCGGCTCTGCTGGTGACGGCGGCCGCCGACACGGTGGCGGCGCTGCGGATGACCGCCGGGCCCGTCCGGATCGTCGCCGCGGTGGGCGCGTACGGCGTCGGCGGCTGGGGTGTGCTGGCGGCCGGCTGGTTGTCGTGGACGGCCGACGGTCCGGGCGCCGCCGCCCGTGCGGCGGGGCTGCTGCTGCTCGGCACCGCGATCGCGCTGGCCGGGGCGTGGGCGTGGCGCCCGGCCGTCGCGCTGGGCAACGCCGTCGCGGCGGGCCTGCTCGCGGTGGCCGCGCTGGGCGGGGTGCCGCGTGCCGTGCTGCCGGACGTGTGGGCGGTGCCGGTTCATCTGCTCGCCGGGATCGCGCTGCCGGCCCTGCTGCGCGTGGAGCGTGTCCCGGAGGTCGTGCGCCGGGGCCTGACGTGGGCCTCGGGTGCCGTGCAGGCGCTGGCGGTGCTGGCGGCGCTGCCGGTCGTGGCCGTGGCGCTGCTCGGGCCGGTCGGTCTGCTGCCGCGGATCTGGTCGGGCGTGCCGGCGGACGCGCGGGAGGCGGTGACGGCCGAGGTGCCGTGGCCGCCGGACGCCGCGACGGCGCCGCTGGTGCTGGCCGTGGTCGCCGGGGTGCTGGCGCTCGCGGTGCGCGGGGAGGCCTGGCGGTCGCGGGCGCTCGACGCGGCGACGGCCCTGCTCGCGGCGGCGGTGCTGGTCGTGCCGCCGGTGCTGCGCCTGCCGTACGCCGTCGGCCTGGTCGTGCTGGGCGCGATGACGGTGGGGCTCCTGCTGCTGCGGCGGGTCGTGCCGACCGTGCTCGCGCTGCTCGCCTCGTTCGTGCTCGCGCTGCTCTCGCTCGCCGCCGAACCGGCCACGCTGACCGTGCTGGCCCTGCTCACGGCCCTGTTCGCGACCGGTGCGCGCAGGCCGGTGCCGGTGGCCGCGGCGGCCGGGTACGCCACCGCCCTCGTCTGCGCGGCGGGCGCGGCGCTGGATCTGCCGTCCTCGCACACCGCTCTGGCGGTGCTGCTGGTGCCGGTGGCGGCGGCGGCGTGGGCGCCGCGCACCGAGCGGGCGACGCGGGTGACCGCGGAGGTTTCCGGCGCGGTCGCGGCGCTGGTCGCGGTCGGTCTCGCGGTGCCGGACGCGCCGATGCTGGCGCTGGTACTGGCCCTGGCCGGAGTCATCGCCGCGGGCATCGCCGTGCGCGCCGACCGGCGGCCCGTCGGGTACGTGGCCGCCGCGCTGTTCGTCCTGGCCGCGTGGGTGCGGCTGGCGGCCTGGGAGGTGACCGTCCCGGAGGCCTACACGCTGCCGGTGGCCGTTCCCGCGCTGCTGGTGGGCCTGGCGCGGCGGCGCCGCGATCCGCAGGCCTCGTCCTGGACGGCGTACGGCCCCGGGCTCGCCGCCGGTCTGCTGCCGAGCCTCCTCGCGGTCTGGGGCGACGCGCACTGGCAGCGCCCCCTGCTGCTGGGGCTGGGGGCGCTGGCGGTGACGCTGCTCGGCGCCGGGCACTCGCTGCGGGCACCGCTGCTGCTGGGCGGCTCGGTGCTGGTGCTGGTCGTGCTGCACGAGCTGGCCCCGTATCTCGTGCAGGTGGCCGGGGCGCTGCCCCGCTGGGTGCCTCCCGCGCTGGCCGGACTGCTGCTGCTCGCTCTCGGGGCGACGTACGAGCAGCGGCTGCGGGACGTCCGGCGGGCGCGGGAGATGCTCCGCGGGATGCGCTGACGCTCCCGAAGGGGCGCGGGGAACCGCGCGACGGCCGCACGCGCCCCGCGGAGCGGGCGGTCGGCGCGGTTCCCCGGCAGCCTCAGTGGGGCGTCACGGCATCCTGTCGCCGAGCAGGGCCAGGTTCTCGATGGCGGCGAGGCCGTACAGCGCGGTGTCGTTGGTCGACACCCAGGTGGCCTCGCTGCCGGCGACCAGTGCCGTGGGGCCGCTGACCTTCTCGGTCTTCCACGGCGCGGACTCCTTGTAGCCGTCGGAGTTGTAGAACTTCTCCCAGGCCCGCTTGGCCAGCTTCTCGTCGCCGGTCTTGACGGCCGCGTAGGCGTCGAGGCGGGAGTGTCCCTGGAACAGGATCAGGCTGCCGAAGTTGGAGCCGTAGCGGGCGGCCTGTTCGGTCTTGCTGGCGTTGAAGTAGCGGCAGTAGTCGAAGTAGGCCTCGTTGAACTTCGGCATGTCGACGAGGTCGATGAGTTCGGCGCACAGCTCGTTGAGGCCGAAGACGGCCGACAGGTGCGAGACACCGACGACCGGCTTCTCGGCGACGGCGAACGTGCCGGTGTCGAGGTCGTACAGGCCGCTGCCCTGGACGAAGCCGTTGGGCTGGGCGGCGATGCCCTCCATCGTCGACAGCACGCGCGCCTTGGCCTTCTCCCACTTCGGGCCCTTGCGCTCCCACTCCGTCAGCCAGGCCGACACCAGGCCGCTCCAGTCCGTGCCGAAGCCGATCGACAGGGCGTGCCGGTCCGGGGTGTAGGTGTCGGTGCGCACCTTGCGCTGCGGGTCGAGGACGAGGAAGGTCTCGTCGGAGTCGACGTTGGCGTGCATGAGGTCGCCGACGCGTTCGTCCGCGGTGAGGAAGTAGTAGTAGCGGCGGTACGTGGTGTTGGCGATGCGCTGCTGCTTGGCGCTGTCGGCGTAGTGCTGGACGCCGTGCCGGGTCCCGAGGCCGGCCCACTTGCCGAGGTGGTAGACGTCGACCTCACCGGTGTGCCGGGTCATGGCCTCGGCGAAGCGGAAGATGTCCGCGCGGCCACTGCGCAGGTAGGCGTACCAGAGCCAGAGGTCCGGGGACAGTTCGGAGTTGTCCCAGGCGTAGCCGCCGATGTCGTACCGCCACTGGTGCCGGACGGTGTCGTAGGTGTGCATGATGTCGCCGTAGTCCCAGAAGCCGTACCACCGGCGCATCTCCACCTGGTCCTTGTAATAGGTGAAGAGGAAGTCGAGGTGGTCCTCGATCTTCGCCTTGGCCGGGGTGGACCGGTCGGGCTCGGCGTACAGGCCCTTGCCGAAGACGCCCGCCGTGATGAGCTGCTTGGGCGGGGCGGCGAGCTGCGGCAGCACGCGGACGGCCTCGACCTGCTCGGCGAGCCGGTCGGAGGCGGGGGTGGACTCGTTGGCCCAGAAGAGGAGTTCGGAGGTCCGGGCGATGCCGTAGGGGGTGCCGAAGCCGGGCTCGTAGTCCTCGTAGGTGATGTTGAGGCCTTCGAGCTGCTCGGGGTAGGTGTCCTGGCCCAGGCCGTCGTGGTAGAAGCGCAGGTCCATGGGCTGCGCCTCGGGAGACCAGAGCCAGATGGTGACCTCGGCCTCGTCGGTCTGGGCGTCGCGGATGTCGAGCTGGGCCGGGAACTTCTCCCAGAAGTCGCGCAGGCCGAAGGAGAGGCCGCCGCTGACCCCGCCGACGTAGCCGAAGCCGGAGGCGCGCCGGCCGCCGCCGGCGCCGATCCAGCCGTGGCCCTTCTTGGTGCGCTTGCGGACGCCGAAGCCGTCGGCGGAGAGCTGGGAGAGGGTGTAGTCGCCCCATTCGGGGATGTACTGCAGGCGGGTGGTGACGCGCTGGTCCCAGGTCGACGGGTCGGGCAGCTTCTGGCCCTCGAACTGCGCGGTCTGCACCGCCGCGCCGGGGTCGCGGCGCAGGCCGGTGATGCCCTTGACGGCTTCGCGGAGCATGCCGGTGCCCTCGCCGCCGATGCGGATGTGACGGTCGTAGGCGGCGTCGCGCATCGGGACGGTGAAGCGGACGCCGATGCCGCGGATGAAGTCGCCGCCGGCGCTGCCGGGCTCCTGGGTGCCGTCGTAGGTGATGGTGTGCACCATGCGGAAGGAGTCGGCGCCCGCGTAGAAGTAGAGGCGGATGGAGAACGGCAGCCAACTGCGGGTGCCCTTGCGGTGCTTGCCGTCGATGCGGACGACCGCGCGGACCGGTCCCTCCTGCTCGACCGTCACCTCGGAGATGGCGCTGTCGAAGCGCTCGTACTTGACCGTGCCCTGGTCGCCGTCCTCGATCTCCGGCTGGCGCAGCAGCACCAGGCGGCCGTTCTTGGCGATCTCGGTGGAGCCGCGGGTGACGGACTTGACCAGCGTGGACCCGGACTTGCCGATCTTCGCGGTGATCACGCCCGTGGAGATGTCGATGGTGCCGCCGCTCTTGTCGACGGTCACCTTCTTCTCGGGTGCGGCGGGCTCGCCGGCGGTCAGGGTGAGCTTGCCGGTGCCGGAGCTGACGGCGTGCGCGGTCCACTTCAGGGAGCCGTCGGGCCAGTAGGCGATCGGCCAGGACTGGACGGGGACGGCGGTGCCGCTCTCGTCGGTGAGCGCGAAGGTCTGGTCCTCCTGGTGGAGGCCCTTGGGCCAGGGGACACCGAGGGTGGAGCCGGGCGCGGCGCCGAGGCCGCCGTCCTCCAGCCAGTCCAGGGTCACCGGTTCCGCCTCGGCGTTCTCGGCTCCGGGCGCGGCCTGGGCGTCCTGCGCCCCGAGGGCCCAGCTGAACTGGGCGGCGGCTCCGGCGACGGCGGCCGCCTTGAGGATGGACCTGCGGGGGATGGGAGACATGAGAGGCCAGCCTTTCCTTCCGTACGGGTACGGGTTGCCAAGGGCATGACAGAAAGAGGTACGGCGCCCGGGGGCGCCGCCCTTGATGAGAGGGCACCGCGTCAGCGGTGCCGGTACCGCTCCTCCACCGCCACGGCGGCCGCCGCGACGGCCCCGAGGACGGGCACCGCCAGCGGCGGGACGATCCAGCCCGAGCAGGCGACGACGGCCAGACCGCCGACGAGCAGGAAGGACCCCACGGGATCCAGCACCGTCCGGCGGCCCGCCTCGGCGAGCAGCGAGCGCCAGGCCGCGCCCGGCGTCCAGGCCGCCGCCGCGCGCAGTCCGGCGACGGCGACGGCGATCAGCGCGAACAGTCCGACCGCCCCGACCAGCGGCCCGCCGGGCAGCCCGGCCCGCGCGGCCAGGACGTCCACCCAGACCGCGGCCGCCACCGCCCAGCCGGCCAGCCCGACGATCCAGCCACCGCGCAGGGCGGCCCGGAAGTCCCGCACGAACTCCCGGACCCCGCCGGCCGTATGAGAGGTACGACGGCGCAGATGGCGCGCCCCGGCCGCGAACGCGGCGGGATAGGTGACCAGCCCGAGGCAGGCCACGGCGATCCACACGCCGGTGAGCAGACACTCGGCGAAGACACCGAACCGCTCGCCGAGGATCGGCTCCTTGCGCCGGGAGCGGGCTTGTACGCGTGCTTGCGCCATGGTGACCGCCTCAGCCCTTCAGTCCGGACGTCGCCATGCCGTCGATGAGGTAGCGCTGGAAGGCCATGAAGAAGGCGATGACCGGCACCAGCGCCACCAGCGACATCGCGATCATGCTGCCGTAGTTGGAGATGCCCTCCTGGTCGCGGAACATCATCAGGCCCAGCGACACCGTGTACTTCTCGGGGGTGTTGAGGTAGATCAACGGCCCCATGAAGTCGTTCCAGGCGTTGATGAAGGTGAAGATGGCGCTGGTGATGATGGCGGGGCGGCTCAGCGGCAGCACGATGGCCCAGTAGGTCCGCAGGTGCCCGCAGCCGTCGAGCTTGGCGGCCTCGTCCAGCTCACGCGGCAGCCCGCGCATGAACTGCACCATCAGGAAGACGAAGAACGCCTCGGTGGCCAGGAACTTGCCCGCGACGAGCGGCACCAGGGTGTCGGTGAGTTCCAGGTTCCGGAAGAGCACGTACTGCGGGATGAGCAGCACGTGGTAGGGCAGCAGCAGGGTGCCGATCATCAGCGTGAAGAGCAGGTTCCGCCCGGCGAACCGGATCTTGGCGAAGGCGTAAGCGGTCAGCGAGCTGGAGAGCACGACCCCGGCGACGGCGAGGGCCGCGTACATCAGCGAGTTCCAGAAGAAGCTGCTGATGGAGATGCCGGAGATGCCGTCCGCGAGCCCGGAGAAGTTCGCCCAGACCGGCTCGGTGGGCAGCAGGTCGAGGCTGGCGATGATGTCCTTGCTCGGCTTGAACGAGGCACCGACGACCCAGATCACCGGGTACAGGACGACCGCGAGGACGGCGAGCGCGCCCACGTGCCAGGCGATCGCTCCGAAGCGCCGCCGTTCACCGTCGGCACGGACGACAGGAGTGGTGGCAGTGGTCACTTGGCGGCCTCCTCGTAGTGCACCCACTTCTTCTGGGACCAGAACAGCACCGCGGTGACGAGCGCCACCGCGACCACGAGCGTCCAGGCCATGGCGGAGGCGAAGCCCATCTGGGCTTCCTTGAAGCCCTTCTGATACAGGTAACAGGTGTAGACGAGCGTCGCGTCGGCCGGTCCGCACCGGGTGTCGGAGACGACGTACGCGGAGCCGAACACCTGGAACGCGTGGATGGACTCCAGCAGCACGTTGAAGAACAGCACCGGGGAGATCATCGGCAGCGTGATGTTCCAGAACCGCCTGAGCGGTCCGGCCCCGTCCACCTCGGCGGCCTCGTACAGCTCCTGCGGGACCTGCTTGAGGCCGGCCAGGAAGATGACCATCGGCGCGCCGAACTGCCAGATGCTCAGGGCCACAAGGGAGTAGAGGACGTAGTCCGGGTTGCCGATCCAGCCTCCGACGTCGAACCCGAAGACCTTCTGCGTACGGTCCACGACCGCGTCGTCCGAGAACAGCGCCCGCCACACGAAGCCCACGGAGACGCTGGCACCGATCAGCGAGGGCATGTAGAACGCGGCCCGGTACAGGCCCTGTCCGCGCCGCTTCTGCGCGAGCAGCAGCGCGACACCGAGGGCGAGCAGCAGCTTCAGCGGTGTGGCCACGACGACGTACTTCAGGGTGACCTCGACCGACTTCTGCCAGCGCGGGTCCTGGAACATCGTCGTGAAGTTGTCCAGCCCCACCCACTTCGGTGGCGTGAACAGGTTGTAGCTGGTGAACGCGTAGTACAGCGACGCGATCATCGGCCCCGCCGTGAGCAGCAGGAATCCCACGATCCACGGCGACATGAACAGATAGCCGGCGAGGTTCTCGCGGCGCCGCCCGCGCGGCCCCGCGGCGGGAGCGACGGACCGCTTCCCGGCCGGGCGCGCGGGCGCTTCCTTGACGAGCGTCATGGTGGTACGTCCCCTCAGCCCGCGAACGCGGCCTTGGCCTCGCTGAACAGCGCCTTCGCGGCGTCGGCCGGCTTGGTCTTGCCCTGGGCGACCTCACCGCCGAGACGCAGGAACGCCGCCTCGATGACATCGGCGCCGGACGGATGCGGAGTGATCTTCCCGAGCACGCCGGCCGCCGCGACCTCCTCCTCGTACGCCTTGACGCCCTTGTTGTTGTCGTCGGTGGGCGTGAACGCCTCGTACTGCTCGGTCGTGGGGAGGATGCCGCGGTCGTAGCCCATGATCTTGCCGACCTCGGGGTCGTGGACCATGAAGGAGATGAACTGCGCGACTTCCTTGGGGTGCTTGGTCCCGGAGAAGCCGCTCAGCATCAGCGAGCCGAGGTACTGGCCGGTGTCCTTGCCGTTGGTGGTGGGGATCGGCGCGAGCCCGTAGTCCGACTCTCCCTCACCCTCGTAACGGATGGAGAAGTTGTCCCAGGTGAACTCGGACGCGGCGAGGCCCGCCGACAGACCGGACTTGGGCGCGACCTGCTCGATCTTCTTGGGGTCGGCGACGAGCCCGGAGCGCACGCGCTTGTAGCCGTCCTCCCACCACTGCGTCAGATCGTCCTGGGTGAAGCCGAGATCGGAGTCGGTGAAGAAGGCCTTGCCGTTCTGGCGCAGGTAGAGGTCGTACAGGTACATGATGCCGAAGTAGCCGGTGTCACCGGAGATCTTCAGCTTGTCCTGGATCTTCTGGAGCGCGTCGAAGTAGTCGTCCCAGGTCCAGCCCATCTTCGCCTCGACGCCCGCCTTCTTGAAGGCCTTGAGGTCGATGACGAGCGCCATCGTGTTGGCGCCGACGGGAACACCGAGCTGCTTGCCGTCGACCTGACCGTTCGCCAGAACACCGTTGCGGAAGTTCTCGAGGTCCAGATTCCCGGCGTCCGCCTGGGTCTTGAGATCCATCAGAACGCCGCGCTGGTCGTACTTGCGCAGGAACCCGACCGCATTCTGGAAAACGTCCGGCGGATTTCCACCGGAGGCCTGCGTCTGGAACTTCTCCCAGAACGCGGCGTAGTCGGTGAATTCCGGCTTGATCTTGATCTTCGGGTACTTCTTCTCGAAGACCGCGATCGCCTTCTTCATGGCAATGGTGCGCGGCTCGCCACCCCACCATGCGTAACGGAGGGTCACGGTCCCGTCCGCGGAGACACCGTCGTCGCCGCCGCAGCCGGTCGTCGCGCCGAGCCCGAGCGTGGCCGCCGAGGCTCCCGCCACCTTGAGGATCGTGCGCCTCTCCAGATTTCTGCCTGCCACCGTCAGACCCCTCCCCGCGGCGTCCTTGCCGCTGCATGAATCGTTTCAAGTAAGCGCTTGCTGGCACAAGGTACGAAGGGCTTCGGGGTGCGTCAATGATTCGGACAGGAATTTCTCCCAGCCGAGATCCGCCGACGGCCGGAAGACCCTCCGCAGCCGATGGACAGCACAGGACGACACCGCAGGTGGGAGCGGGCGCGACCGACCCCTCGAACAGAATGTGGCCCGCCGGGCGAAGGCACCGCCCGGCCGAAACTCATCGCAAGGCGGGGACATGACAGGCATACCCGCGCCGGCGGCCCGACGGCGGACACAACGACGGCGACCCGTCCGCGTTGTCGCAGACGGGCCGCCGTATCCGGGTGGGCGATACTGGGTTCGAACCAGTGACCTCTTCGGTGTGAACGAAGCGCTCTCCCACTGAGCTAATCGCCCGGGCGCAGGAAGAACATTACCCCATGTCAGGGGGTACCTGTGACCAGCCCCGTCCCACCTGGCGCCCCCGGCCGCGGATCACTGGTCCTTGATCTTCCACGGCATGACGAGACCGAACTTCCACAGGTAGATCCCGGCCAGCACCGCCACGATCACCAGGCCGGTCACGGTCAGGATGATGTTGCGCCGCCGCACCCTGGGATCCAGGGCGCGCTGGGCCGCCTCGGTGACCTTGCGCTTGGTCCAGCGCAGCACCAGCTGGGCCCAGACGAACTCGGTCGCCCAGATCGCCATCCCGCCGAAGATCACGACCCAGCCCGGCCCGGGCAGCGGCAGCATGACGATGCCGGCGCCCACCACCGCCAGGCCCACGATGAAGACGCCGACCTGCCAGCTCAGGTGCAGCACCCGGCGCGCCTTGATGAATTCCGGCGCCCGGGAGCCGAGTCCCCGCTCGCTCTGCACCCGCCTCGTTCCCGTCTCGTCCGTCATAGCCATGGCGACGTCGCCAGACTCGTTACTCCCCGTATTCATACGGCCAAACCCTACCGGACCGAAACCAGTCACCGAAATGGGCGCACCGGGCGAACTGGATCTCGGCCGGAAGAGTTACGTAAACACACGCAAAACCCTCAGAGGGGTTTACAACGGCACCGTAGGTGGCATGTCGATTTCGCCGACGTGCGAATCCCCGAGCGCACACTGAGCGAAAGGCCCTGGCGCTTATGAACACCACGGTCAGCTGCGAGCTGCACCTGCGCCTCGTTGTGTCGAGCGAGTCCTCCCTGCCTGTCCCCGCAGGCCTGCGGTACGACACGGCCGACCCCTACGCCGTGCACGCCACCTTCCACACCGGAGCCGAGGAGACCGTCGAGTGGGTGTTCGCCCGCGACCTCCTCGCCGAGGGCCTGCACCGGCCCACGGGTACCGGCGACGTCCGCGTCTGGCCGTCGCGCAGCCATGGTCAGGGCGTGGTGTGCATCGCCCTGAGCTCCCCGGAGGGGGAAGCACTGCTCGAAGCCCCTGCGCGGGCCCTGGAGTCCTTCCTGAAGCGGACGGACGCCGCCGTGCCCCCCGGCACGGAACACCGGCACTTCGACCTGGATCAGGAGCTCTCTCACATCCTGGCGGAGAGCTAGACGCGAGATCCCTCAGAGCCGCCCGGCGCCGTCCACTCGGGGAGACGGCTCGGGCCCGGACAACCGCATACGGCACATCACCGGCGTCGCTCCCGCAGCCAGCGGGGAGCGGCGCCGGTGTGCGTTCTTGCGGCACGGAGGAGGTGACTGTGCGTGACGATGGCCTGAGAGTGCTGTTCACCCCGTGTGTAAGCGGCGTCACGTGAGGTCAGGGTGACTCGTCCCGCGGTGAGGCCTCGTGGCCGGCGCACGCCGGTGCATATGCCTCGTGGCCGAGACCCGGCCGGTCCCACGAAAAACCGGTCCTGGCCGGGAACACCGCAGGCCACAGCCCCGTTGTACCGGCATCCACGGGTGGGCGCGGGCAAGGGGCTCCTGGGGAGCCATTACCATCGGCCAGCATCGACGGGCGTCCGCCCGACCCCCAGGCCAGGGAGCGAAATGTGCTGATCACCCACGATGCCCGGTGCGCGCTCGACACCGTGGTGGATCTGGTGAACACCGCACCGGAGGACGACACGACACCCGACGGGCTGCCGGATGTCGCGGCCCTCGACGAGTTCGTCCGCGGGCACAAGATCAGCGATGTCGGCGTGCTCTCGGAGTTCGACCTCTCGGCCGTGCGGAAGATACGCGGCCGGTTCGCCGGGATCTTCGCGGCCCCGGACGCCCGGGCCGCCGCCGTGATGATCAACGAGTTGGTCGCCGCCGCGGGCACCACGCCCCGCCTGACCGACCACGACGGCTACGACTGGCATGTCCACTACTTCGCTCCCGGTGCCTCCGTGGCGGATCATCTGGCGGCCGACTGCGGGATGGCGCTGGCGTTCTTCGTGGTCGCCGGGGAGCAGGAACGGCTGCGGCGCTGCGAGGCGCCGGACTGCCGGCGCGCCTTCGTCGACCTCTCCCGCAACCGGTCCCGGCGGTACTGCGACAGCCGGACCTGCGGCAACCGCCTGCACGTGGCCGCCTACCGCGCCCGCCGCAAGGAGGCGGCCGGCTGACGACCGGGCCGGACGCCGATGCCGTCGCGGCCCCCGGCGGGTGGCGCCGGGGACCCCGGGTACGGCTCACAGCAGCAGCAGATCGTGCAGCGCAGCCATGAGCAGCAGACACCCGATCACCGCAAGGAAGATCATCAGCGGTGGCTGGGAAAGGGCGAAGAGACATCCGCGCGGTTCGTCCTGAGGCGGCGCGGCATCGCTCTGTGTCGTGTCCAGCATCTCCCGGTGATGATGGCGCAGAAGAGTCTGGCGACTCGCGCCGCTCCCCCGCCGAACGGGTGACGTGATCCGATCCGGTGCCTGGTGCGCGGCCCACTCTCTACACTTCGCGCGCGCCTGGGCCCCGCACCCCCGCGAACCCCCTGTGACGTTTCACCGCGCTAGGCGGCCGTCATATGCCGTGCTTCTTCAGGATGGCCTCGATGTCGCTGAAGTCGTCCCCGTCGGTGCGGGCCGCCGACTGCCCGCGGGACGCCGCCGGCCCGGAGGCCCGGCCGAGCGAGGGCGCGGACGGCTGCGGGGCCACCGGCCCCGGCTGGGCCGCCGCCGCTGCCGCCTTGCGGTCCCGTCGGCCGCCGCCGCGTCGGCGCTCCACGGCGCGGGTGCCCATGAACAGCAGCCAGGCGGCACCGAGCACACCGAAGCCGGCCCAGGCGGTGGGACTGAAGGCGGTGTCGGCCGCCCACTCGACGGCTCCGGTCATCACCAGCCCGATGGGCACGAGGGAGTAGGCGGCGATCCGCGCGGCCGCGAGGAAGCGCCTGCGGTACGCAGTGATCACCGCGATGCCCAGGCCGGCCGCGGAGACGGCGGAACAGACGGTCTCGGCAATCATCCGGTCCTCCAGCTGGGCTCGTCGGCGGGAGCGCTTCGCCCCTCTCCATCCTGCACCGCCCGGCCCCCACCGGGCCATGCTCCCGGGCGGACATCAGGGACATCTCCGGGTCCGCCCCTCCTCGGGCATGGAGGCGAGCGGCGTCTCAGGGTGGCGTAGGGGCCGCTGTAGGTCCCGGTTGGGCCGGGCGGTGGCGGGCTGGGAGACTGGCACCATGAGCGACACCTCCCCCGCCCTTCCGGCCCCTGTTCTCGACGTCTGGTGCGAACTCCAGTGCCCGGACTGCCGTAGCGCCCTGGACGATCTGCGCGCGCTGCGCGCCCGTTACGGCGACCGGCTGGAGCTGCGGCTGCGGCACTTCCCGCTGGAGAAGCACAAGCACGCCTTCGCCGCCGCCCAGGCCGCCGAGGAGGCCGTGGAGCAGGGCAAGGGATGGGAGTACGTCGAGGCGGTGCTCGGCCGGGTCGAGCAGCTGGACCGCGCGGGCGAGTCCTTCCTCGTCGAGGTGGCGGGCGAACTCGGCCTGGACGCCGAGGAGTTCGACACCGCTCTGATCGACGGCCGGCACATCCTGATCGTGGACGCCGACCAGGCCGAGGGCAAGGCGATCGGCGTCACCGGCACCCCGACCTACGTCATCGGCGGCGAACGCCTCGACGGCGGCAAGAGCCAGGAAGGCCTGCGCGAGCGCATCGAGGAGATCGCGGACCGGCTGCTCGCCGAGCGGCAGGCCTGACCGCTGCGGCAGCGCTACAACAGCGCTACAGCAGCGGCTTCTGCACGGCGTACCGCGTCGTCCGGTAGCCGAGCGAGTCGTAGAGCCGTTCGGCCGGGGTGTTCCCGGCGAACACGTTCAGGCCGAGGACGCGCCGGCCGGCGGAGATCGCCTGGGTCTCCGCCAGCAGCATGAGGGTGCGGCCGTGGCCGCGGCCCCGGTGCCCCGGGTCGACCTCGACGTCGAAGACGAACGCGCTGTCCTCGTGGAGGGCCACCCAGAGCGTGCCCGCCCGGTCGCCCTCGTGCTCCAGGACGCTGAACAGCATGTTCTCGGTGGCCAGGCCACGCGGCAGGAGCTGCTCGTGGTCACGCCGCGCCTTGGCGTAGGCGGCGGCCTCGGGCACGCCCCGCTCGATCCAGGTGCGCGCGTACTGCTCCGACTCGTGCGCGTGCCACGCGTCGAACTCGGCCTCCGTCATCCGACGGCCCCGGCTGCCGGCGGGCAGTGACGGCGGGGTGTCGCCGAGCCGCTTCTCCATGCCGCGATTGCGGACGGTGTAGCCGAGCGCCTGGGCGAGCCGCAGAGCGGGCTCCGCGTCCGCCGGGACGGTCGTCTCGATCTGGGTGCAGCCCCAGCCGCGCGCCACCTCCTCGGCCGCGAGCATGGCGATCGTGCCCCGGCCGCGTCTGCGGTCGGGTTCCTCGATGCGCAGCCGGTGCACGCGCGCCACCGAGTCGCCGAAGGCGGCGGAGGTGCCGAGGTGGATGACGCCGACGGGCCGGCTGTTCACGCACACCTGGTAGTGGCGTGAACGCGTCCCGTCGGCGTGGTGCTGGAGCGGCTCGGACGGCCGCAGGGTCGTGGTCATCACCGGAGTTTCTACCCGCGCCGGAGCCCCGGGTCAGCCGAATATCCAGGACTGCCCGGGAGATCTCCGGGTCTGACCCGCGGGACGGTCAGGGGTCGAGGTCGTCGCCGGCGCGCTCGTCGAAGATCCGCATGGCCTTCGCGGTCACCGGGCCCGGCGCGCCGGGCAGTTCGCGGTCGTCGACGCGGTGCACGGCCTGGACGTCGCGCAGGGTCGAGGTGAGGAAGACCTCGTCGGCCCGCTCCAGGACGTCCAGCGGGAGGTCGGTCTCCTTGGCGCCGGTCCACTCGACGGTCAGCGCGCGGGTGATGCCGGCGAGGCAGCCCGAGGCGACCGGCGGGGTGTGGACCTCACCGTCGAGGACGACGAAGACGTTCGACCCGGTACCCTCGCAGAGCTGTCCGACGGTGTTGGCGAACAGCGCCTCGGAGGCGCCGTGTTCATGGGCGCGGGCGAGGGCGACCACGTTCTCGGCGTACGAGGTGGTCTTCAGTCCGGTGAGCGCGCCGCGTTCGTTGCGGGTCCACGGGACGGTGATCACAGCCGTGGAGTCGGGGCGGCGGGTGGTCTCACCGAGCGCGACGACCAGGGTCGGGCCGTGCTCGCCTCGGTCGGAGCCGAGCGGGCCGTGGCCGCCGGTGTAGGTGATCCGCAGCCGGCCGAGCGGCATCGGGTTGGCCTCCAGGACGGCCGCGCAGCCGCGCCGGACCTCGTCGAGGTCCGGGTCGGGCAGGCCGAGGCCGCGGGCCGAGCGGGTCAGCCGGTCGAGATGGCGGGTGAGCGCGAAGGGCCGGCCGTCCACCGCCTTCACCGTCTCGAAGATGCCGTCGCCCACGGTCAGCCCGTGGTCGAAGACGGACACGCGGGCGGACTCGATGTCCTGCAACCCGCCGTCGAGCCAGATCTTCACGTCAGTACCTCTCCACTCACCTCGTACGCTCCCGACGCTACCGCGAGCAGCCGGGCGGCCTTCAGCTCGGTCTCCCGCCACTCCCCCTCGGGGTCCGAACCCCAGGTGATGCCGGCCCCGGTGCCGAACCGCAGCGCGCCCTCCGCCCGGTCGATCCAGAAGGTGCGGATGCCCACGGCCAGCTCGCCGACGCCCCGGTCGGCGTCGACCCAGCCGACACCGCCGCAGTACGGGCCGCGCGGGGCCGTCTCCAGGGCGTCGATGATCCGCAGGGCGCTGGACTTGGGGGCGCCGGTGACCGAACCGGGCGGGAAGGCGGCGGCCAGCAGCTCCGGCCAGCCGGCGCCGGCCCGCAGCTCGCCGCGCACGGTGGAGACCAGGTGCACCAGTCCGGGATGCTTCTCCACCGCGCACAGGTCGGGGACCGTGACGCTGCCGGTGGCGCAGACCCGTCCGATGTCGTTGCGGACCAGGTCCACGATCATCACGTTCTCGGCGTAGTCCTTCTCCAGCAGGTCCGCCTCGGTGCGGCCGGTGCCCTTGATCGGTCCGGACTCGACGGTCCGGCCCTCCCGGCGCAGGAACAGCTCGGGAGAGGCGGTGGCTATCTCCACGCCGTACTCCGGCAGCCGGATCGTTCCTGCGTACGGCGCGGGGTTGCCGCGGGCCAGCAGCGCGGTCAGGGCGTCCACATCGGCGCCGGGCGCGATCGGCGCGGAGAGCACCCGGCAGAGGTTCGCCTGGTAGACCTCGCCGGCCGCGATGTGCTCACGGATCCGCCGTACGCCCGCCGTGTACGCGGCACGGTCCAGCGAGGACGTCCAGTCCTCCGCCGCCGGTCCCCGCCAGGCGCCCGGCACCGGGGCCGGCACCGGCTCCTCGCGGACGTCCGCGAAGCGGGCGCAGGTCAGACGGCCCTCGAAGTCCGCGGCGACGGCCCAGAAGCCGGTGGAGTCCAGGGCCTCGGGATCACTGGTGACGTCGAGGAGGCCGGTGGCGAGGCGGTCGCCGAAGCGGGCGAGAGGAGCGAGGTCGAGCACGCTGTCGAGTCTATGGCGGGTGACCTGCGGGTGGTCCCGGCATGTCCCCGCGCGACGCCTCGGCCGGGTCGTCCGCCGGGCGCACCGCAGCACGCTGCACAAACGCGTTTTTGTGCTGGCCCGGGAATCCGCTAGAGTTCAACACGTCGCCGGGACGCGGAAGCGCCCCGAAACGACAGGCGGACGTAGCTCAGTTGGTAGAGCGCAACCTTGCCAAGGTTGAGGTCGCGAGTTCGAACCTCGTCGTCCGCTCGAAGGAAGAAGGGGTCTTCCCGATCCCCTACACTCCTGGTGGAGTGGCCGAGAGGCGAGGCAACGGCCTGCAAAGCCGTCTACACGGGTTCAAATCCCGTCTCCACCTCCAAGGACGATTAGCTCAGCGGGAGAGCGCTTCCCTGACACGGAAGAGGTCACTGGTTCAATCCCAGTATCGTCCACTGGATCTTCGGATCCTCCCGCGCGATTAGCTCAGCGGGAGAGCGCTTCCCTGACACGGAAGAGGTCACTGGTTCAATCCCAGTATCGCGCACGCAGTGCCCATGATCGATCACAGATGGTGATGCGGAACGATCGTGGTCCCGAGGACGATTAGCTCAGCGGGAGAGCGCTTCCCTGACACGGAAGAGGTCACTGGTTCAATCCCAGTATCGTCCACCACCCGGAGCCCCCGGCCGTCTCGAACGGCCGGGGGCTTCGTCGTGCCGGGCGCCTCAGCTGGAGAAGAGCATGCGCCCGAAGCTCTTGTGGCGCTGGTGGCCGTAGTGACCGTGGCCGCCGTGCGGGGCGCCCCAGGCGGGGGCGGCGGGCTGGGCGGGGTAGGCCTGCGGGGCGGGCGGGGCCGGCGGAGCGGGCTGGGCCCACTGTGACTCCAGGCGGGTCAGGGCTTCCAGCTCGCCGTAGTCCAGGAAGATTCCCCGGCAGTTGCTGCACTGCTCGATCTGGACGCCGTTGCGGTTGTAGGTGTGCATGGGGGCGTGGCACTTCGGACACTGCATGCTCGGCTCAACTCCTCGCCGGTAGATCCTGTTTCCCGTGTCGCCAGCACAGACTCTGTCCGGCTGCGGTCGGTTGCACCCTACTTCGCGAAGTTTCACGCCAAGTCCGCGGGGAGGGCGGCCATTCGCTCACAGGCGTCCACGAGGCACCGCTCGACCTCGTCCAGCGGGCGCCCGCCGGCCGCGAGCGCCTTGGTGACCGCCTGGGCGGCGGACTGGACGGTCAGGGCACGGGCCGCGACGTCCAGGGCGGGCCACGGGTCGCCGGCCGCGGGGACCGCCGGGCCGCCGGCGGCACGGTAGGCAGTCAGGAAGCGGGTCCACTCGTCGGGCGGGAGCAGCCCGCAGGCGTACCAGGCGGCGGGGCGGGCGAGGTCCCAGGCCGGCACGCCCACGCCCAGGTCGTCCACGTCGATCAGCAGCCACCGGCCGTCCGGGGCCGGATGACGGACCAGCTGGCCGAGGTGGAGGTCTCCGTGGCAGACGGTGGTGGTGTCCGGCATCGGCGCCTCGGCGCGGGCCCAGGCGGGAAGGGTGGACCAGGCTCGCAGGACGGTGGGCGTGGCGGGGTGCGGGCCGGCCTGCTCGAGGCGGTCCACCGCGCGGGCGGCCTTCGCCGGGCCACGCATGGGCGGCAGCTCGGTCGACGGCGGGGCGGGAGCGCGGTGGAGCAGCGCGAGGAGCGTGCCCGCGGCCTCCCAGGGGGCGGCGTCCGGGTGGTCGGGGTCCACGGGTGTGCCGTAGGGCCACAGGGTGACCGGGCGGCCGTGCAGGGTCACCGGGGACGGGTCGAGCGGGGGCAGCAGGACGCCGGGCAGGTGCGCGGCCGTGGCCAGGCGGGCGGCCAGGTGCTGCTCGTCCGTGCCGGGGGCATGGGCCTTGGCGACGGTGTCCGCGTGGCGTACGACGGTCGCGTCGTCCCGGTCGGCGAGCGTGCGGACGCCTCCGGCACGGCACACGCAGGCCCCCTGCCGGGGGTGCGCGACGGCACGCGCCTTGGCGGTCAGGGCGGCGAGCAGCGGAGCGGGGGGCGGCGTCGTCGGCGGTGTCGGCGCGGTCGTCGTCATGGGTCCCTTGGGGTGGGGGTGTTGTGGGTGAGGGTATGTCGGGGCGGGGCGGGGGCCCAGGAGTGGGGGGTGAGGGTGGCTGGGTTCGTTGGGCGAGCGGGGCGGTGGTGCGGCGCCGGCGGAGAGGAGAGGAGAGGAGAGGAGAGGAGAGAGGCGTAGCGGGGCGGACGCGCGGTGCGGGGTGGCGGCTGTGCCGGGTTGGCGAGGCTGCCTCGGCAGGGTGAGGTGCGCCAGGCCTCGTGGTGCCGCTTCGCCGGTTGAGCGAGGGGGACGGGTGGCAGCCGTGCAGGTCTGAGCAGGGCGTCGGTGCACCTCCGCGAGTGGACGTGCAGGGAGGGGGCCGTCGCCCGAGACGGGCGAGTGCGCGGGACAGGGACGTGGGTGCCGGGACGGGCTCGCCGGGGACGCGCCGGACGGGCGGCACCTGCGTACGGCCGCGCACGACAGCGACGCCTTTCCGCCGAACGGACATGCGGAGCCGGGGCGGCTGAGCCAGTCGGTTAGCAGGGTGGATGCGCCGGCCTGGGGGACGCATCGGGCGGCGGGGCTCGCCGGGGACGCATCGGACAGGGCGTAGGCCTCGCGGTGTCCTGGCCACGATGGGCCGGCAGGTTCACCCCGAACGCCCCGGAGAAGAGCACGTGGCGAGGCTTGGCGCGGACGCGTCGGGCGAGGGCTTGGGGTCGTGAGGTGGGGACGTGGCGGCCGGGGGCCCGGGGGCGCTCGGTGTGGAGGAAGAGCAATGCCGGCGCAGCTCCCCAGCTGCGCCGGCATTTTTGCCGTCCGCCGCACCCCCGTCCCCACGGGGTTATGGGTGGATGTCCCCGCCCGGACCGCTCTTCCGGGCCTGGGGTCGCCGCTCAGCGCCCCAGCATCACTCCCACGGACGACGCCTGTGTGGCCACTGTCTCCCAGCCGTCGAAGACGACGAGGAGCAGGACCGCCAGAGGAAGGGCCATGGCCGTGGCCACCAGCGGGTGGCGGCGGCCCGTGCGGCGCGGGCGGAACGCGGCGCCGTAGGCCTTGCGTCCCGTGCGGATCAGTGTCCGCGATGCCGTGTGGGCCATGGTCCCTCTCCTGACCTGCTCAGTTGTTGTGGCAGCGGCGGGTGTCTGACCTCGGGGGACGAGTGCTGCACCCGCCGCTTGTCCTCAAATCTAGGCGTGGGAGGCGCGCGGGACGTCATGCCCTCGTACCGATTGCCTGGCCTCCCGGAGGATGAGCCATGAGCTGCCGAGTACTCCCCTGGGTGGAGAGCGGGTCCTACGTCTCGGGGTCTTCCCGGAGGGGACGCCCGGTGTGTCCCTGCTTTTCCGAGCCGTCCCCCTCGATCACCCGGTGACTTCGATCACGTCGGGTGGGCGGGGGCGCGAGGGTGTCGCCGGTGGGGTGGCGGTCGGGGCGGCAGCGGCGGGGGACGGCTTCGCGGGGGTGCGGTCCTTGGGTTCAATCTCCCTTTCGGAAGGGCGGGTTGGGGGGTGGCCGGGCGTGAAGTCGCCCTGTGCGTGCCCTCTCTGACCGCCTTTCAAGTCTCGCACCCTGCACTGACAATCGATCGGGGCGAGAGGGCGCGGCCTCTGCGCGCAGGCGGCCGGGGAAACGTAAGCTGTGGCTCGTCACACGGACCGGGCAGCGGGGATGAACATGGCGATGATGCGCCTGAGGCGCGAGGACCCGCGCGTCGTCGGCTCGTTCAAGCTTCACCGACGGCTCGGCGCGGGCGGGATGGGCGTTGTCTACCTGGGCTCCGACAAGAAGGGGCAGCGGGTCGCGCTGAAGGTGATCCGGCCCGATCTGGCGGAGGACCAGGAGTTCCGCTCGCGGTTCGCCCGCGAGGTCTCGGCGGCCCGCCGGATCCGCGGCGGGTGCACGGCCCGGCTGGTCGCGGCGGATCTCGACGCGGAGCGTCCCTGGTTCGCCACGCAGTACGTGCCCGGTCCGTCCCTGCACGACAAGGTCGCCGACGAGGGCCCGCTGTTCGCCGCCGACGTCGCCGCGGTCGGGGCCGCGCTCTCGGAGGGCCTGGTCGCCGTGCACGAGGCCGGGGTGGTGCACCGGGACCTGAAGCCGTCGAACATCCTGCTCTCCCCCAAGGGTCCGCGGATCATCGACTTCGGTATCGCCTGGGCGACCGGCGCCTCGACGCTCACCCATGTCGGCACCGCGGTCGGCTCCCCCGGCTTCCTCGCCCCGGAGCAGGTGCGCGGCGCCGCGGTCACACCGGCCACGGACGTGTTCTCGCTGGGTGCCACGCTCGCCTACGCCTCGACCGGCGACTCTCCCTTCGGGCACGGCAGTTCCGAGGTGATGCTCTACCGCGTGGTCCACGAGGAGCCGCAGCTGCACGGCGTCCCGGACGCCCTGGCCCCGCTGGTGCGGGCCTGTCTGGCGAAGGACCCCGAGGAGCGGCCCAGCACCCTCGATCTGTCGCTGCGGCTGAAGGAGATCGCGGCCCGTGAGGCCCAGGGGCTGCTCGACGGGCGCCCGCCCGCGCCGCGCGGCGGCGAGGCGGACCTGCCGACCGGTCGGCTCGCCGACACCAACCCCGACCAGCAGCGCCAGCAGTCCCAGCGGCGCCCCGGTCCGTCCGGCGCCCCCGGCACGCCCCTGCCTCGGGGTGCGGGGGCGGCTCGCGGTCCGGCGCCGGTGCGGGGCGGGAGCCCGTCACGGGGTTCCCTGCCGTCCCGCGGCGGCGGTCCCGCGTCCCGGTCCGGCTCTCGGCCCACGCCCGCCTCGCGGAACACACCGGCGCCCCGGAACACGCCGGCCCCCCGCAACACCCCCGTGCCGCGGAACACTCCCGCCCCGCGCGGTGGGACCCGGCCGGGCAGCACGACCCGTTCCGGCACGGGCAGCCGGCCCGTGTCGCGCGGCGGTGCCGGGCGGCCCCGGAGGACCGGGACCGGGCTGCGGCCGGCCAATCCCCGGTTGCTGCGGCAGCGGTTGTTCGTGTTCGTCGTGGTGACCTTGCTCGTGGCGCTCGGTATCGCCGTGGTGCAGGGCTGCCAGGGCCCGGCCCGCGGGCTCGGCGACCAGCCGGGAGGCGGGCCGGAGCGGCGCGGACAGGAGCAGGTGCAGGTCCGGCAACCGGATCGGGAGCAGACGGCCGGCTATCGCCCGCTGGGCGACGGGCAGCTCATGTCCGAGCGGTTCGAGTCGACCCTCGAGTCGACCTTCGACGCGAACCTCGATCCGTCCTTCGGGGCCGAGTAGGGGCCGTCACGCCTGCGGGCGGCCCGTCGCCACCGCGTAGAAGGCGACCGCTGCCGCCGCGCCCACGTTGAGCGAGTCCACGCCGTGGGACATCGGGATACGCACCCGTGCGTCGGCGGCGGCCAGGGCCCGCCCGGTCAGGCCGTCGCCCTCCGCGCCGAGCATCAGCGCCACCCGGTCCATGCGGTGCGGGGCGATCTCGTCCAGGGTCTCGGCCTTCTCGTCCGGGGTGAGGGCGAGGACGGTGAAGCCGGCTTCCCGGACCGTCTCCAGGTCCTTGGGCCAGCTGTCCAGGCGGGCGTACGGGACGGAGAAGACCGCGCCCATGGAGACCTTGACGCTGCGGCGGTAGAGCGGGTCGGCGCAGTCCGGGGAGAGGAGCACCGCGTCCATGCCGAGCGCGGCCGCCGAACGGAAGATGGCGCCGATGTTGGTGTGGTCGTTGACGCCCTCCATGACGACCACGCGGCGGGCGGTCCCGAGCAGTCCGGCGGCCGTCGGCAGCGGCTTGCGCTGCATGGAGGCGAGCGCTCCGCGGTGCACGTGGTAGCCGGTGACGCGTTCGGCGAGCTCCGGGCTGACCACGTGGACGGGGGCCTGGAGCTCGTCGATGACGTCGCGCATGGCGTCGACCCACTTGGCGGAGAGCAGCATCGACCGCATCTCGTACCCGGCGTCCTTGGCCCGCCGGATGACCTTCTCGCCCTCGGCGATGAACAGGCCCTCGGCGGGCTCGCGCCTGCGGCGCAGCTCGACGTCGGTCAGGCCGGTGTAGTCGGACAGGCGCGGATCGTCGGGGTCGTCGACGGTGATGAGATCGGCCACGGGGTGACACTGCCTTGCTGTGGGGGAACGATGGGGTGCCGCCGGGTTGCGCTGTCGCGTCACACCGTCGGCGCCGGACCGACGCCGACGACCTCACCTATGACGATGACCGCCGGAGGCTTGACCTCCTGGACGCGGACCGTCTCGGCGACCGTGGCGAGGGTGGCGTCGACGCGGCGCTGCGCGGCCGTCGTGCCCTCCTGCACCAGGGCGACGGGGGTCTCGGGGGACTTGCCGTGCGCGACGAGAGTGTCGGCGATCTTGCCGATCTTGTCGACGCCCATGAGCACCACCAGGGTGCCGGTGAGCTTCGCGAGGGACGCCCAGTCCACCAGGGAGCGGTCGTCGTCGGGGGCCACATGGCCGCTGACCACCGTGAACTCGTGGGCGACGCCCCGGTGGGTGACCGGGATGCCGGCCGCGCCCGGGACCGAGATCGAGCTGGAGATGCCGGGGACGACGGTGCAGGCGATGCCGGCCTCGGCGAGGGCCTGGAGCTCCTCCATGCCGCGCCCGAAGACGTAGGGGTCGCCGCCCTTGAGACGTACGACCGACTTGCCCTGCTTGGCGTGCTCGATCAGGGCGTTGTTGATGGCCTCCTGGGCCATGAAGCGGCCGTAGGGGATCTTCGCCGCGTCGATCACCTCGACGTGCGGCGGCAGTTCGGCGAGCAGGTCGCGCGGGCCGAGGCGGTCGGCGATGACGACGTCGGCCTCGGCGAGCAGCCGGCGGCCGCGGACAGTGATGAGGTCCGGGTCGCCGGGGCCGCCGCCGACCAGGGCGACGCCCGGGGTGCGGGTGCGGTGGTGGGGGGCGACGAGGGTGCCGTCGCGCAGGCCCTCGACGACCGCGTCGCGGACGGCGGCGGTGTGGCGCGGGTCACGGGACTTCGTGTCGGTGGTGAGGACCGCGACCGTGACGCCCTCGCTGTGGCCGGTGGCCGGGGTCCAGGCGGTGGCGGCGTCGGCGTCGTCCGAGCGGACGCACCACACACGGTGGCGCTCCGCCTCGGCCGAGGCGCGGGTGTTGGCCTCGGTGTCACCGGTGGCGATCAGCGCGTACCAGGCGTCGGCGAGGTCGCCCTCGGCGTACGGGCGGCGCTGCCAGGTGATCTCGCCGGCGTCCGCCATCGCCTCCACGGACGGCGTGGCCTCCGGGGACACGAGAAGGATGTCGGCGCCGGCCGCGATGAGGGCCGGGAGGCGGCGCTGCGCCACCTGGCCGCCGCCGAGGACGACGACCCTGCGGCCGGAGAGGCGGAGGCCTACGGGGTAGGCGGGGTGTTCGGCCATGAGGGGACGGCTCCTCGTGCGGGCGTGCGGGGGCGCTTCGGCATCGGAGCAGCCCTGACGTGCGGATTTTAGAGTGCGGACGGGGCAGGCGGCAGGGGCGGTCCGATGGCTGAACACCGGACCGCCCCCGGGCGGCGCCTACTTCTCGGTGACGCCCGCCGAATCGAACGTCGCGACCTCGTGCATCGCCCTGGCCGTGCTCTGGACCATCGGCAGCGCGAGGAGGGCGCCGGTGCCCTCGCCGAGGCGGAGGTCCAGATCGACCAGGGGGCGCAGGCCCAGCTTGTTGAGGGCGGCGACATGGCCGGGCTCGGCGCTGCGGTGGCCCGCGATGCAGGCGGCCAGCACCTCGGGGGCGATGGCGCGGGCCACGAGGGCCGCGGCACCGGCGCTGACACCGTCCAGGATCACCGGCGTACGCAGGGACGCGCCGCCGAGGAGGAGGCCGACCATCGCGGCGTGCTCCAGGCCGCCGATCGCGGCGAGGACACCGATGGGGTCGGCCGGGTCCGGCTGGTGGACCTCGATCGCGCGGCGGACCACCTCGGTCTTGCGGGCCAGGGTCTCGTCGTTGATGCCGGTGCCGCGGCCGGTCACCTCGGCCGGGTCGGTGTCCGTGAAGACGGAGATCAGGGCGGCGGACGCGGTGGTGTTCGCGATGCCCATCTCACCGGTCAGCAGTGCCTTGTTCCCGGCCGCGACCAGGTCGCGGGCGGTCTCGATGCCGACCTCGATGGCCTGCTTGGCCTCCTCGCGGGTCATCGCGGGGCCGGTGGTCATGTCGGCGGTGCCCGGGCGGATCTTGCGGGGCAGCAGGCCCGGGGTGGCCGGCAGGTCGGCGGCGACACCGACGTCGACGATGCAGACCTCGGCGCCCACCTGGTTGGCGAAGGCGTTGCAGACCGCTCCCCCGCCGAGGAAGTTGGCCACCATCTGGGCGGTGACCTCCTGCGGCCAGGGCGTGACGCCCTGGGCGTGCACCCCGTGGTCACCGGCGAAGATCGCGACGGCCGCGGGCTCCGGGATCGGCGGCGGGCACTGGCGGGACAGACCGCACAGCTGCGCGGAGATGATCTCCAGCATGCCGAGGGCACCGGCCGGCTTGGTCATGCGCTTCTGCCGCTCCCACGCCTCGCCGAGCGCCTTGGCGTCCAGCGGGCGGATCTGGGCGACGGTCTCGGCGAGCAGGTCGTGCGGCTCCTCGCCGGGCAGTGCGCGGCGGCCGTACGTCTCCTCGTGGACCACCCAGGACAGCGGGCGGCGCTTGGACCAGCCGGCCTGCATCAGCTCGGGCTCGTCCGGGAACTCGTCGACGTACCCGACACAGAGGTAGGCGATGACCTCCAGGTGCTCGGGCAGGCCGAGGGCGCGGACCATCTCGCGCTCGTCGAAGAAGCTGACCCAGCCGACGCCGAGGCCCTCCGCGCGGGCGGCGAGCCACAGGTTCTCCACCGCGAGGGCGGCGGAGTACGGCGCCATCTGCGGCTGGGTGTGGCGGCCGAGGGTGTGCCGGCCGCCGCGGGTCGGGTCGGCGGTGACGACGATGTTCACCGGGGTGTCGAGGATGGCCTCGATCTTCAGTTCCTTGAACTGCTTGGCGCGGCCCTTGGGCAGCGACTTCGCGTACGCGTCGCGCTGGCGCATCGCCAGTTCGTGCATGGCCCGACGGGTGTCGGCGGACCGGATGACGACGAAGTCCCACGGCTGCGAGTGGCCCACGGAGGGCGCGGTGTGGGCCGCCTCCAGGACGCGGAGCAGCACCTCGTGCGGGATCGGGTCGCTGCGGAAGCCGTTGCGGATGTCACGGCGCTCGCGCATGACCTTCAGTACGGCCTCGCGCTCGGCGTCGTCGTACGCGGGCGCGGCCGGGCCGGTGGACTGTCGTGCTTCTGCCACGGGGGCCGTGCCTTCTTCTTCCTGGTCTTCCTGGTCGGCGGCCCGGGTGTCCAGGTCGTCGGCCTGCTGTACGAGTGCCACGTCCGCCTGCTCGTCCGCCGCGGCGGCCACGGCCGCGGCCTCGGCCTCCCGGGGAGCGGGCAGCGTGACGACGGTGTGCGGCGGGGTCGGCGCGAGGTGCGGGGCGGTCGGGACCGCGCCCGCCACCGGGACGAACTCGCCGAGCGGCTGGTCCGCGCCGCCCTGCTCCGCCACGGCCTCGGCGGGAGCGACCGCGTCGGCGGGCATGGGTACGACCGCGTCCGCGGGTGCCGGGAACTCGGGGGCGTCCGGCGCGTCGGTGACGGTGGCAGCGGGCTCACCGGGCTGCGTGGCCTCGGGGGCCTGCTGCTGCTCCGGGGCGATGCGCTCGGCAGCCACGGGCTGCGGGGCGGGAAGGTGGGCCTCGGGAGCCTCGGGCGTGGGAAGGGCTTCCGCCACGACTGCTTCGGGGGCCCGCGGCGCCTCGGGTACGGCCGTCTCGGGGGCCGCCGGGACCTGGACGGCCTCGGGTGCGGGGGCCGCCTCGGGGGCGTCCGGCACGGCGACCGGCACCGTGACCGGGCCCTGAACGGGCTCGACGGTCGAGGGCCGCACGGCTTCCGGAGCCGGAGCGACGAACTCGGTGGGCTCGACGGTCTGAGCGGGGTCGACGACCGGCGCGGGGTCGACGACCGGAGCCGGGTCGACGACCGGAGCCGGGTCGACGATCGGGGCGGGCTCGTCGAACTGCGCGGGTTCCTCGAAAGCGGCGGTCTCGGCGATCGGCTCGGCCGGGGCCTGCCCGGCTTCGGCGACCGGGGCGGCGGGAATCTGCTCGGCGTCCGGGAGGACAGCGGGGGCGGCGGCGGCCTGCTCGGCCTCGACCTCGGCCTCCGGCGCGACGGCGATGACGTCCTGGGCCTCGGCGGCGGGCTCCGGGCTCACGACGGCTTCGGCCGGAACCGGCGCGGGCACGGGCGCGGCCTCAGCGGCGGCAGGGTCGGTGGAGTCCACCGGTTCCTGCACGGCCACGGCCTCCGGGGCGACCGCCGGGTCCACCGGAGCCCGCACGGCCTGCGGCGGCACGGCAACCGGCTCGGCGGGGATCTGCTCTGCCCGCGGGGCCTCCGGGAGCACGGGGGCGTCAGCCGGAACCTGTACCGCTTCCGGGCCGCCGATCACGTCGGCCGGCACCTCTATGGCCTGCGGGTCGGCGGCCGGGTCGACCGGCGCCTGCGCGCCCTCGGGGCCGACGGGCACCGGCTCCGCGACGGCCTCGGCCGGAACCGGACCGACACCCTCAGGGGCGACACCCTCAGGGGCGACCGTCTCCGGGACGCCAACCGCCTCGACCGGAACCGGACCGGCAGCATCCGGACCCATAGCCTCCGGACCGGCAGCCTCCGGACCGCCGGCCACCGGAGTCACAGGCTGCTCGCCCTCGGACACCGCGGCTTCCGGGGCGGGAACCTGCGCCGCCTCCGGCTCGGCAACGCCGTCCGCCGGCACGGGCGCGACCGCGGCATCTCCGGCCTGGACGGCCTCGGGCTCGGGCTCGGGCTCGGGCTCGGCAACGGCCTCGGCGACGGCCTCCGGCGGGGTCGGGGCGGCGGGCGCCGTCACGGCCGCCTGGGTCGCGAGGCGGGCCATGGTCGCCTCGGCCGCGCCCGCGGGCTCGGGCTGCGCGGGCGCCGGGACAACCGTTTCGGCAGGGATGGCCTCGGCGACGACCGGCGCCGGGGCCGGGCCGCCCCACGGCACGGCACCCTGCGGCGCGGCGTGCTGCACCGCCGCCTCCTGCGGCTGGGCCTCGCGCGGGACGTCGAGGTACTCGGGGCCGGCGGCCGGGGAGCCCGGCTGGCGCACCGGCGCGCCCGCGGGGCCGCGGTCGGCGAGGGAGCGGACCGGGCTGGCGGAGGCGTCGGGGATGGGCGGGCCGAGGTGCAGGGGGCGGCGCGGGGTCACCGGCGGGATCGGTGTGGTCGGGGCCTGCGGCGGGGTGGGGCCGGGCAGCCGGACGCCGCTGAGGTCGACGGAGCCGCTGTCGCGGCCGGACAGCTCGTGCGGGCCGGGTTCGTGGACGGCCTCGACGACCGGCTCCGGGGCGGGCGGGGCCATCTCGTGGCCCCATGCGCCCTGGGCGCCGGGCAGCAGCAGGTCTTCGTCCTCGGCGGGTGTCTCGGAGAGGTAGGTGTACGCGCCGGGCGCGGGGGCGCCCGGCTGCTCCACCATGCCTGCGTTCTCCGGCAGCCCCTCGCCCGGGACCTGGCCGGTGTCGGTCATGCGTACCCCTCGCCCATCGGTTGATGCTTCTACGACCAGCTCACCCGGAACGGCGCACCGACCGCCCCGCAGTGAAGAACGAGCGTGCGTGCCCTGCGGCACGAACGGCCCGCCCGGAAAAGGCGACAAAGCCATTCAGTGGCATTGTCCCGGTCGTTCCGCCGTCAGGACAGCTCGATCCACGACGGCACACTGTGGACTGCGCCACGTTGCGCGTCCTCCGGTTCTGCCGTACCACACCCGTCCCAAAAAGGGCGCGCCTGCCGGACATTGAACGGCAGGGCGCCGGACGTCCGAGTGCGGTGCAGCGATCGGCCAGCCTACCGCGCGCGGTACGACAACAGGATCACGGGGCGCGATCCGGGAGAACCCCGCTGAGCAGGAACGCAACGCTCCGCTCGGTCTCCGTCCAGTGGCGGGTGTCCAACTCCACGGACTGCAGCAGCGCGCACTCGACGCGGTAGCCGTGTTCGGTCAGATCCCGGCCGACGAGTTCGGCGGCGTCGCGGGTGGCGGCGTGGGTGACGATGCGCTGCGGGCGGCGGTCGGCGACCGCGGAGACCACGGCCGCTCCCCCGCCGCCGACCCGGACGACGTCCGGTTCGGGCAGGTTCTCCAGGACGTGCGGGGCGATGCCCTGGACGGCCTGGAGCTGGACGCCGAAGCGGCGGGCGGCCGCCTCCGCGCGGGCACAGGCGGCGGGGTCGCGGTCGACGGCGATGACGGCGGCGCCGGCCCGGGCTGCCTCGACGGCGAAGGCGCCGGAGCCGGAGCCGATGTCCCACACCAGGTCGCCCACGCGCGGCCCGAGCCGGGCGAGTTGGGCCGCGCGCAGCGGTTCGGTCTCGCCCTCGCCGAGTTCGGCCTCGTAGGCCTCGGCGGGCAGGGTCCAGCCGCGGGGGCCGGTGCCCGGGTCGCGGCCGGCGAGCCAGCCGCCGCCCTCGGCCGCGCTGCCGCGTCCGCCGATGACGATGACGACGTTGGGGTCGCGCCAGGTGTGGTCGGCGGCCTTGTCGGAGGTGACGACGCTCACCTGTTCGCGGGCGGTGCCGAGTTCCTCGCAGATCACGAAGGTGCGGTGGACGCCGTCCAGCAGGAGGCCGAGTTCGGCGGGGCCGGCGCCGGGTGCGGTGAGCACCGCGACCTTGGTGTGGGCGCGGCAGACGTTGACCGCGCGGCGCAGGGTGCGGGGGTGGGCGACGACCACCTGGGCGTCGTCCCAGGGCATGCCGGCGCGGGCGAAGGCGGCGGCGACCGAGGAGACCGCGGGGACGACTTCGACCTCCAGGCCGAACTCGGGTGCGCGCAGGGTCCGTACGACGCCGAAGAATCCGGGGTCGCCGTCGGCGAACACCACGGCCGTGCCGCGGTGGGCGGCGATGCGGCGGGCGGCGAGGGCGACGCTGCCGAGGCGGATGCGCTCGGCGGTGGGCGGCACCTCGGGCAGTGCGAGGTGGTGGGCGGCACCGGCCACCAGGGTGGCGGCGCCGAGGGCGGAGCGTGCCGCGGCGGTCAGCGGAGAGCCGTCCCAGCCGATCACCGTGACCCGGTCGGCCATCGTCGTCAGTCTCCCGTGGGTTTGCGCAGGTCGTCGGTGCGGGCTCCGTGAGCGTACCTGGTGGGAGCACGGGCGCGGCGGGTGGCCTCGCCGGTGGGATCAGTTCCAGTCGGAGTAGGCGGCGAAACCGCTGGTGTCGGCCAGCTCCTCGGCGACGCCGGCCAGGTCCTCCGGCAGCAGGCTCCAGAGGATGACGTCGGTGCGGGCGTCGGTCCAGGCCCCGGCCGCGGTCCGGGCGCGCGCTATCCAGGCGCCGCGCAGGATGCCCTCGCTGATACAGCCGATCTTCTGGGCGACCTGCTGGGCGGCGGTGTTGTCGGCGGCCGTGCGCAGTTCCAGCCGCTCGAACCGCTGGTCGTGCAGGAGCCACTGGGCGGTGGCCAGGGCGGCTTCGGAGGCGTAGCCCTCGCCGCGGGCCCAGGGGGCGATGACGTAGGCGAGTTCGCTGGAGCGGACCCGCCAGTCGGTGTTGCGCAGGTGCACGGTGCCGACCAGACGCTGGGTCAGGAACTCGGTGACGGCGAAGACGATGCCGCGGCCCGCGGCGCGTTCGGCGGGGGCGAGCGAGGTGATCCAGGCGCGGGCGTCGGCCTCGGTGTAGGGGTGCGGTACGGAGGTCCAGGCGACGACGAGTTCGTCGTTCATCATCTCGGTGAAGGCCTCGGCGTCCGGCTCCTCGAAGGGGCGCAGGACCAACCGCTCCGTGCTGATGGAGATGTTGGGGAAGGTGCTCGTCATGGCGCCGCTCCGTAACCTGTGTGACCGTCAGGGCCTGCTGAACTGCCCAGCATGCAGCATGAAAGCACCGAACCGCACCACCGGGTCCACTGGTGAGGAAGTGGACCCGGTGGTGCGGTGTGGTGTGCGGGACGGCGGGTCAGAAGGAGGCGATGACGGAGCCCGCGTACTTGTCCTCGATGAACTTCTTGACCTCGGGGGAGGTCAGCAGCTCGGCGAGCTTCTTGACGCGCGGGTCGTCCTCGTTGCCCTCCTTGACGACGAGGAGGTTGACGTTCGGGTTGTTCTCGGGCGACTCCAGGACGAGGGCGTCCTTGGCCGGCTCGAGGTCGGCCTCCAGCGCGTAGTTGCCGTTGATCACGGCCGCGTCGACATCCTTCAGGGAGCGGGGGGTCTGGGCCGCCTCCAGCTCCTTGAACTTGAGGTTCTTCGGGTTCTTGGTGATGTCGGCGGTGGTGGCCGCGGTGCCGACGCCGTCCTTGAGGGTGATCAGGCCGTCCGCGGCGAGGAGCTGGAGGGCGCGCGCCTCGGTGACGGTGTCGTTGGGGACGGCGATGGTCGCGCCGTTCTTCAGGCCGTCGACCTTGTCGGCCTTCTCGGAGTACAGGCCGAGCGGCTCCAGGTGCACCGAGGCGACGGACACCAGGTGGGTGCCGTTCTTCTTGTTGAAGTCCTCGAGGTAGGGCTCGGTCTGGAAGTAGTTGGCGCCCACCGAGCCGTCCTCGGTCGCCGTGTTCGGCGTGACGTAGTCGGTGAACTCCTTGACCTCGAGGTCGAGGCCGGCCTTCTCGGCGAGGTTGTCCTTGACGTAGGTGAGGACCTCGGCGTGCGGGACGGGCGTCGCGGCGACGACCAGCGGTCCGGAGGTGTCGGAGGCGGCGTCCTTGTCCGAGCCGCAGGCGGTGAGCCCGAAGGTGAGGGCTCCGGCGGCGAGGACAGCGGTGGTGATCTTGGCGGTGTTACGCACGAAAAGTGCCTTTCCTTATGGGTGGAGCGGCCCCGTCGTGGGTGGACGGGGGGTCTGTGGGGTTACGCGGTCCTGCCGATGTCGGCGGTCGCGGGCTCCTTGGCCTTGAGCAGGCGGAGCTTGGGGGCGGGGCCGGAGCGGCCGCCGCGGCGGTGCAGGGAGCGGGCGGCGTAGTCGCCGGCGAACTGGATGACGGCGATGACGACGGCGAGGATCGCCACGGTCACCCACATCAGGCCGGTCTCGAAGCGCTGGTAGCCGTAGCGGACCGCGAGGTCGCCGAGGCCGCCGCCGCCGACGGTGCCGGCCATGGCGGAGTAGCCGATGAGGGCGATGATCGTGGTGGTGGTGCTGGCGATCAGCGAGGGCAGCGCCTCGGGGACGAGGGCCTTGCGGACGATGGTCCAGGTGTTGCCGCCCATGGACTGCACGGCTTCGACGAGTCCGTGGTCGACCTCGCGGACGGCCGTCTCGACGAGCCGGGCGAAGAACGGGATGCCGCCGATGGCGAGCGGCACGATCGCGGCCTCGCTGCCGATGGTGGTGCCGGTGATCTGCCGGGTGAAGTCCATCAGGGCGACCATGAGGATGATGAACGGCATCGAGCGGCCGATGTTCACGATCTGCCCGATGAGCTTGTTCACCACGGTGTTCTGGAGCAGTCCGCCCCGGTCGGTGAGGACCAGCAGGACGCCGATGGGCAGGCCGAGGGCCACCGCGATCAGGGTGGACCAGCCGACCATGATCAGCGTCTCGGTACAGGCCTGCTCCAGCAGGGGCTGCATCTCGGACCAGGTCACTTGGCACCTTCCTTCACCAGTACGGGCGCGTCGCCCTCAGGGCCCACGACGTCGATCTGCAGGCCCTGCTCGCGCAGGAAGCCGATCGGCACGACGTTGTCCTCGTAGCGGCCGGGCAGTTCGATGCGCATCCGGCCGACCTGGAGGCCGCCGACGGTGTCGATGGCGGCGCCGAGGATCGAGATGTCGATGTTGTAGGTGCGGGCCAGCTGGGAGATGACCGGCTGGGTGGCGGCCTCGCCGTGGAAGGTGACGTCGACGACGGTGCGGTCGTCGGCGGTGGCCTCGCCGCCGACCGGGAAGAGCGCGGCGGCGAGCTCGGAGCCGGGGGTGGCGAGCAGTTCGCTGACGGTGCCGGACTCGACGACGCGGCCGTGTTCCATCAGGGCGGCGGAGTCGCAGATGCTCTTGACGACGTCCATCTCGTGCGTGATGAGCAGGACCGTCAGGCCGAGCTGCCGGTTGAGGTCGCGCAGCAGCTGGAGGATGGAGCGGGTGGTCTCCGGGTCGAGGGCGCTGGTGGCCTCGTCGGAGAGCAGCACCTTGGGGTCGCCGGCCAGAGCGCGGGCGATGCCGACGCGCTGCTTCTGGCCGCCGGAGAGCTGGGCGGGGTAGGCCTTGGCCTTGTCGGCGAGGCCGACGAGGTCGAGCAGTTCGAGCGCCTTGCGGGAGCGTTCCCTCCCCGACCTGCCGAGGATCTCCAGGGGCAGCTCGACGTTGTCCTGCACGGTGCGCGAGGACAGCAGGTTGAAGTGCTGGAAGACCATTCCGATCCGGCTGCGCGCCTGCCGCAGTTCCCGGCCGGCGCGCGGGCCCCGCCCGGCGAGCGCGGTGAGGTCCTGGCCGTCCACGGTGACCGTGCCGGCGGTGGGGCGCTCCAGCAGGTTGACGCAGCGGATCAGCGAGGACTTGCCGGCGCCGGACTGGCCGATGACGCCGTACACCTCGCCTTCGCGGACATGGAGGTCGACGCGGTCGAGGGCGGTGACCTCGCGGCCGCGTGAGCGGTAGACCTTGGTGAGGCCCGATGTGGTGATCACTGGGTTTCCGTCACTGTCGAGTGCGCGGGCGTGGGTGTGCCCGGGCATGGATGCATTCGGTCGGAACGCGGCACGGTTCTCGTGGTGCGCTGGAACCGGGAGAGAACGGGTGCGCGGGGCGGCTCGGTGCCGTGCGTCGGGGCGCGACGGCGGAGGCGAGCGGGCTCTCGCTTCGGGGCGCGAGGCTCAGGTGGTGCAGGGGCCCTCTAGAAGGCGCACATTCGACACAGACACATACAGCGAGCACCGGGCGTCATGGTCGCCTCGGTCGCAAGGATGCGGCTGCTCGTCGTGGTCATGCGATCAGTAAAGCAGACGTATGGTCCTGACCGGTCACCGCTGTCCGGATAGTGGACAGCGGTGGACGGCCGCGGCCGGCCGTCAGTCCCGAACGGCGATCTCGACCCCGCCGTCCGTGACCAGTACGGACAAGGCCGACAGGTCCCTCACCACCAGGTCGGCGTCGAGTTCGTGGGCCTGGTGGGTTGTGGCCAAGGCCACGGTGGTCATCCCGGCGGCACGGCCCGCGGCAAGACCGGCGGGGGCGTCCTCGAAGACGACGCAGGCGGCGGGGTCGACGCCGAGCGCGCGGGCACCGAGGAGGTAGGGCTCGGGGTCCGGCTTGCCGCGGGTGATGTCGTCGGCGGCGATCAGCGTCTTGGGCCGGATGCCGACGGCGTCCAGGCGGGCCTCGGCGAGCCGCCGGGTGGCGGAGGTGACGACGGCCCAGCGGTCGGCGGGCAGCGCGGCGAGGAAGTCCTCGGTCCCGGGCAGCAGGTGGACGCCGCCGCCCGGCACGTCCTCCACCTCCAGCAGCTCGATCCGCGCGACGGCCTGCGGCACCAACTCCGCGGGCAGCAGGTCGGCGGCTATCTCCGCGGCCGGACGTCCGTGCAGTCCGACCCGCCGGAACTGCTCCGCCGTGATGCCGTACTCACCCGCCCACCGGGTCCAGCAGCGCTCCACGGACTCCAGGGAGGAGACGAGAGTGCCGTCGTTGTCGAACAGCATGGCCTGTGCACGGATCTTCATGGCCCCGACCCTACGGGGCGGACGGGACCCGCCGGTCCGGGACGTCGGCTCCGATCGCCGGGGGCGAGGGAGGGGTGTCCGTTGCGTCGTATTAAGGTCGCTGCATGCTTGATGCCCTGACGCTGGTGACCGGGGTCGCCGCGCTGCTGCTCGCCGCGTGGTGCGGCTGGGCGGCGTACCGAGACCAGCCGACGAAGGACTGGCACTTCATCGGAATGGCCGTGGTCAGCCTGCTGGCCCTGGTCCAGCTGGTGGTCGGGGTGGTGCAGCTGGCGCGGGGCGAGAAGCCGGACCAGGGCACGACGATCTTCGTGGCGTATCTGCTGGGCGCGTTCGCGTGTGTGCCGGCCGCCGGGTTCATGTCGCTCGGCGAGCGCAGCAAGTGGGGATCGCTGACCGTCACCGCGGGTGGTGTGGTGCTGGCCGTGCTGGAGGTGCGGCTCTATGACATCTGGGGAGGCTGAGGTGACCGGGACGCGGGACGAGCCGGCGGTGCGGCTGGCCGGCGGGCCCGGAGTGCTGCTGGTGTGGCTGTACGGCGTGATGGTGGTCGGCGCTCTGTCGCGTTCCGCGTACCAGATCGCCACCGAGTTCGACCGGGCGCCGCTCGCGTACGCGCTGTCGGCGGCGGCGGGCGTGGTGTACGGCTTCATCACCTACACCCTGGTCCGGGGCGGGGAGGCGGCCCGCAGGGCGGCGCTGGTGTGCTGCGCCGCCGAGCTGGTGGGTGTGCTGACCGTCGGCACCTGGACGCTGGTGGAGCCGTCGGCGTTCCCCGACGCGACCGTGTGGTCGGACTTCGGGATGGGCTACCTGTTCATTCCGGTGCTGCTGCCGGTGACCGCGCTGTTCTGGTTGCGCAAGGCGCGGGTCACGCGGCGGGGTTGACGGACCGTCGGCCGGCGCGTCCCCGGGCCGGGGTCACGCCGTCTGCGCGTACGTCCCCGCCTGCTTCTCCAGGATGATCATGGGGACGCCGTCGGTGCCCTCGGCGGTGCCCACGGCCTCGTAGCCCACCTTGCGGTAGAGACGGATCACGCTGTCGCTGCGGTGGCCGGTGTGCAGGCGGAAGGTCTTGGCGCCCCGCTGCTCGGCGAGGGCGGCCTCGGCGGCGCGCAGCAGGCGGGCACCGATGCCGTGGCCCTGGAGGCGGGGGTGGACGCAGAGCTTGCCGATGGCGGCGGCGCCGTCCTCGGTGGCGGAGCCGCGTACCGAGCCGACCACCTCGTCGCCGAGGCGGGCGACGAAGACGCAGTCGCGGGCGACCTCTTCGCGGAGGGAGTCGAGGGTCTGCACCAGCGGGTCGATGCGGTAGTTGCCGTACAGCGCGGCCTCGCTCTGGAAGCACAGGTACTGCAGCTTGAAGATCTGCTCGGCGTCTTGTTCGGTCGCCTCGGAGATGACCACGCTCATGCCCATGTGTGCACGCCTCCCGCTCACCTGTTGCTGTTGTCCCCCACTCCTATCCCCGTGCTCTTCCGGCCGCAACCTCCGTTGTGAGCATTCGGCGCAGACATCCCAGACATCTGGAACGTTCCGGTCCGAGACTGCCCTGTGAGATACCCAACTCCCCCGCGATCTCCCGGTATGTGAGGTCCTTCGGCGAGAACAGGGCCTCCAGCAGAGCCGGGCAGCGGCCGGGCAGTCTGCGCACCGCGTCGCGCAGGGCCCGGCGGTGGGCGGCGGCCAGGGTCAGCTGCTCGGGGGTGGGTCCGCCGTCGGCGACGGGTTCGACTCCGTACGGCAGTTCACGTCGGGCCGTACGGCGGGAGCGGCGGGCCTCCGCGCGGACGGCCCGGCGCAGCCAGCGCTCGGGGTCGTGCGGCGGGCCGTCGCTGTCGAGACGTTCCAGCAGGCGGAGCCAGACCGCCTGTTCCAGGTCCTTGGGCTCGGTCCCGGCGGGTGCCTCGGCGCCGGCCTCGGCCGCGAGCAGCGGGCGCAGGGCGGTGAGCAGGTCGTGCGTCATATGCGGCACGACGCGGCCGCCCGGGCGGCGGGTTGCCCGGACGGCCGGCAATCACCCCGAACGAGGTGTGGTGGTTCAACCGTTGACGAAGTCCTCGCGGGCCAGCACGCCGGTGTCCGGCTGGTCGGTGAAGACCCCGTCGATGCCGGTCGCGAAGTAGGCGCGGTAGGCGCCGAAGACATCGCCGTAGGCGTCGGCGTCGGTGCCCCTGCGGAAGTCCGCGGGCAGGAAGGGGTTCTCGTTGCGCAGGGTGTAGGGGTGCAGGACGAGGCCCGCCTTGTGGGCGTCGGCGACCAGCGTGGTCGGCCGGGTGAGCCTGCCGGCGGCGTCCTTCGGGATGACCAGGTCCAGGGTGGGGCCGATGCCCTGGGCGTAGGAGGCGATCTCGCGCAGTCCGGCCGGCTCGACCAGGTCGGCGACGGTACGCGGGTCGCCGGTCTCGACGAAGTCCCAGGGGCGGGTGTTCGCGCCGGACAGCAGGACCACGAGCGGGTTGCCGACCAGCTTGTCCAGCCGCTGGATGCTGGTCGGCTCGAAGGACTGGAGAATGACCGGGGCGTTCCGCCGGTGCTTGCCGTGCTTGCGCAGCAGTGCCGCGACCCGCTCCTCCAGGCCGAGGCCCAGCTTGCGGAAGTAGGTGGGGTGCTTGAGCTCGGGGTAGATCCAGACCTGCTTGCCGCGCCGCTCGGTCTGCTCGTCCTGCCAGCGCAGCACCTCCTCGAAGGTCGGGATCGGCCAGCGCCCGTCGTAGAGGGTGTTGTGCGGGCGGTTCGCGGGGATCCGCTCCTTCGCCCGCAGGGTCTTCAGCTCGGCGAGCGTGAAGTCCTCGGTGAACCAGCCGGTGGTGGACACCCCGTCCAGGGTCTTGGTGGTCCTGCGGCCGGCGAACTCGGGGTGGTCGGCGACGTCGGTGGTGCCGCCGATCTCCGGCTCGTGACGGCAGACGAGATGGCCGTCCTTGGTGGGGACCAGGTCGCCGGCCTCGACGATGTCGGCGCCCATGTCGAGGGCGAGCTGATAGGCGCCGAGGGTGTGCTCGGGCCGGTGTCCGCTCGCGCCGCGATGGCCGATGATGGTCGGCACGGGCAGGCTCTTCATCCCGCGGCCCTCCTGTCGTGTGTCGGCTCTCGCCGTCCCACCCGAACCGAGGACCGCTCCGCTCGCGCCGAGCACGGCCGCGCCGAGGAGCGCCCGCCGTCCGGTGCTGTGGGCGTGTTCGTTCGTCTCCCGGGTTCCCATCGACGCCTCCCTGCAATCGGTTCGGCCCCTTCTCGGCCGCGGTGCGCGCTGATCGTAGGTGCGTACACATGACCGCCGGGAGACCTCGGGTCGAACACATGGATGACGATGGATGGCGTACGTGCGGCGCAACTTGACGGGCCGTCGGCGTACGGCGGCGGCAGCGGGGCAGCCGGGTCGTGAACCCCGGAGCAGGCCGCGGGGCGCGGGCGCGGAGGCGTGGGGCGCGGGCGCGGAGGCGTGGGCCACAGCGGTCCGGGCGATGTCCGTCACATCGTCGCGCGCGTGTCGCACGCCGTCCACGGCGCGCCGCCGCAGGTAAACGTGCGTCAACAGTGCGTAAGACCTCGGTGAACCCGATGTGCGCCGGCCCGGGAACCGCGAGTATCGTCCTCACCTGCACAGACTCATACAGATTCGCTCGTTGGATCTCTCGACACCGGAGGGCCCGTTGTCCCGCTTCGCGCTCATCAAGGGAGTGCTCGGTCCGATCATGCGCCTGATGTTCCGCCCTCGGGTCGAGGGGGTGGAGAACATCCCTGGCGAGGGGCCGGTGATCCTGGCGGGCAACCACCTGACCTTCATCGACTCGATGATCCTGCCGCTGGTCTGCGACCGGCAGGTCTTCTTCATCGGCAAGGACGAGTACGTCACCGGCAAGGGCCTCAAGGGCCGGCTGATGGCCTGGTTCTTCACCGGCGTCGGCATGATCCCGGTCGACCGGGACGGCGGCAAGGGCGGCGTGGCCGCGCTGATGACCGGCCGCCGGATCCTGGAGGAGGGCCGGGTCTTCGGCATCTACCCCGAGGGCACCCGCTCCCCCGACGGGCGGCTGTACCGAGGGCGCACCGGCATCGCCCGGCTCACCCTCATGACCGGCGCGCCGGTCGTCCCGTTCGCCATGATCGGCACGGACAAGATCCAGCCGGGCGGCTCGGGCATGCCGCGGCCGAGCCGGGTCACCGTGCGCTTCGGTGAGGCGCTGGAGTTCTCCCGGTACGAGGGCATGGACCGCGACCGCTATGTGCTGCGGGCGGTGACGGACTCCGTGATGACCGAGGTGATGCGGTTGTCGGGGCAGGAGTACGTGGACATGTACGCCACCAAGGCCAAGGCGGCGTAAGCCTCCGGCGGTGGGGCGGTGGGGCGGGTCGTCGGTTGCGGCGGCCCGCTTCTTTGTTTGAGCGGCGGGCGGCGGGCGGCGAGGTGGGAGTGGGTCGCGTGGGGGTGGGTCGCGTGCGGGTGCGTGGGGGTTTGTCGCGCAGTTCCTCGCGCCCCTGACGGGGGCACAGCCGTCGGATGTCCCGTGCGGGCTTCGTCGGGGCCTGTCGCGCAGTTCCCCGCGCCCCTGACGGGGCACAGCCGTCGGATGTCCTGCGCGGGTTCGTCGGGGCTTGTCGCGCAGTTCCCCGCGCCCCTTGGGGGCGCGGGGGCTGTGGGTGGCTAGTGACGGGGCTCGGTGGTTTCCAGGTGTTGGTTCTTCAGCATGAACCAGGCCGCGGCCGCCGTGGCGAGGAGGACCGTCGCGCCTGCGGCCGCGGCCAGGGCGAGGCCGTCGACGAAGGACTCGCGGGCCGCGTCGAGCAGGGCCGTCGAGGTGGCCGCCGGCAGGCCGTGGGCCGCCTCGACCGCGCCGCCCAGTGACTCGTGGGCGCTCTCGGGGACGCCCGCGGGAGCCGCGAAGCCGCGGTAGACGCCGGTCACGATGGAGCCGAGCACGGCGATGCCGAGGGCCGCGCCGAGTTCGTACGCCGTCTCGGAGACCGCGGAGGCGGAGCCCGCCCGCTCCTTGGGTACGGAGGCCAGGATGACGTCGGCGGTCACGGTGAAGGAGAAGCCGGCGCCGATGCCGACGACCAGCAGGGCGGCACCGAGCAGCGGGTAGCCCGTGGACTGGTCGAGGAATGCCAGTGAGGCGAGCGCGAGGCCCACCGCGGCGAGGCCGCCGGCCACCACGGACCGCACCGAGAAGCGCCGGGCCGTCGCACCGGCGACCAGACCGGCCGCCACCGCGCCGACCGCGGCGGGCAGTTCGGCCAGGCCCGCCTCGAACGGCCCCCTGCCCTGCACCAGCTGGAGGTACTGGGAGAGGAAGAACACCAGGCCGGACAGGCCGAGGATGGTCAGCAGGTCGGCCAGGACCGCGCCGCTGAAGCCGCGGTCGCGGAACAGCCGCATGTCCAGCAGCGGGGTCGGCATGGTGAGCTGACGGCGGACGAAGCCGTACAGCGCGGTCCCGCCGAGCACACCGGCGGCGAGCGTCGCCCACGCGAAGCCGTGCGAGGCGGCCTCCTTCACGGCGTACACCACGGCGATCATCCCGATCAGGGAGAGCAGGACGCTCGCGAGGTCCCAGGGGCCCGGGTCGGGGTTGCGGGACTCCGGCAGCAGCTTGATCCCGACGAGGACCAGGACCGCCATCACGGGCAGGTTGATCAGGAAGACCGAGCCCCACCAGAAGTGCTCCAGCAGGAAGCCGCCGACGATCGGACCGACGGCCGTTCCGGCGGAGGCGGTGGCGCCCCAGATGCCGATGGCGAGGCTGCGCTCGCGCGGGTCGTGGAAGAGGTTGCGGATCAGCGCGAGGGTGGCCGGCATCAGGGTCGCGCCGGCGACGCCGAGCAGGGCGCGCGCGAGGATCATCAGCTCGGGGCTGGTCGCGTACGCGTTGAGCACGGACACCGCGCCGAACGCGGTGGCACCGATCAGCAGGATGCGCTTGCGGCCGATGCGGTCGCCAAGGCTGCCCATGGTGACGAGCAGGCCGGCGATCACGAACGAGTAGACGTCGCCGATCCACAGCAGCTGGGTGCCGGTCGGCGCGAGGTCCTCGCTGATGTACGGGGTCGCGAGGCCGAGGACGGTCGCGTCGACGGCCACCAGCAGCACGGCGAGCACGAGGACGGACAGCGCGAGCCAGCGGCCCGGGCGCTTCACCGCCTCCGTCGCGTTGGCCGGCTGCAGGGTGCTGGTCATGGTTCCTCTCTCCGTAGGGCGCCGCCGAGCAGCAGCTCGGCGATCATGAACTGGAAGTCGTTGCGTGCGGTCTTGCCGTCGAGGACCGACCAGGCGCCCGCGGCGAGCAGGCCGTAGAGGGCCTCGGTCAGCCAGGCGGGCGAGAGGTCGATGCGGAACTCGCCGCTGTCCTGGCCGCGCCGGAACAGGGCGGAGACATGGGCGTCGATGCGGGACCAGCCGGCGTTCTGCTCCTCGCCCTCGAACAGCTGGTTCTCGCTGTAGAGGAAGGCGAGCAGACCGGCGGCGGGCTCGATCCCGCCGATCAGCCGGCGTACCGCCGCGGCCGCGGGGCCCTCGTCGAGCCGGGCCCGCTCCAGGGCCGCCTCGCACTCGGCGATGCCCAGCGCCTCCAGCGCCCGGACGAGCGCGTCACGCCCGGCGAACTGCCGGTGCAGGGTGGCGCGGCTGATCCCGGCGGCCTTGGCGACCTCGTCCATGGTCGCGGTGGATTTGCGGGTCAGCAGCGCGGCGGCGCTGCGCAGTACGTGGTCACGATCGACGGCCATGAGACAACGATAGACCATGTGAGACATCTTTGTCTCATCGTGGGCATGTGTGACTCATGGCCGCCTCCGGTCGGCCGAGGTGGCTCAGTGCCAGGGAAGCCGCCCGCGCCGCTCCCAGTAGGCGGCCGGCTCCTCGACGAGCGTGGCGAGCCGGGTCAGCCGGTCCTCGTCCAGGTCGACCACGGCCGCGTGCAGGTTCGAGGCGAGCTGGGCGGTCGTCGCGGCGCCGGAGAGGACGACACCGGCCCACGGCAGGCGCAGGATCAGCGCCAGGGCGACGGCGTCACAGCCCAGCCCGGTCTCGGCGGCCACCGCCTTCAGCGCTTCCGGCGCGTGCGGCTCCGCCAGCCGGCCGTTGGCCATGCCCTCCTTGACGATCACCGTCAGCCCGGCGTCGTGGGCCTCGGCGAGTGCGGGGGCGGCGGAGGTCTCCAGCGCGTTGTACGTCGACTGGACGGTACGGAAGAGCGGGGCGCCGTCGACGGTGACCGCGAGCGCGGCCCGGATGGCGTCGGCCTGGTCGGGGCCGCTGGTGGAGAAGCCGACGCTGACGCCCTGGGCGGCCGCCTCCGCGAGCCGGGCGTGCAGCTCCTTGTCGGTGAGGGCGGGGCTGTCCGGGGTGACCGAGTGGATCTGGTAGAGGTCGAGCCGGTCGCCTAGGAGCGCGGCGGTCTCGGCGCGCTGCCGCTCGTAGGTCTCGACGCCGTGGTCCTTGACCTCGTGCCGCTCGGCGTCGGTGGTCCAGTCGGCGGTGTAGGTGTAGCCCCACTTGCTGCCGACGACGATGTCGTCGATCTCGGGGTGGGCGGCCAGCCAGGCGGCCAGGAACTCCTCGGAGCGGCCGTAGGAGCGGGCGGCGTCGAAGTAGCGCACGCCCTGGGCGTAGGCGGCGTCGAGCAGTTCGTGGGTGCGTGCGCGCAGGGCCTCCACGCTGCGGTCCTCGCCCAGGTCCCGGTCCCGTCCGAGGGTGATGTAGCCGGGGCGGCCGACGGCGGCGAGACCCAGGCCGATGTGGCAGGTGGGTGTCGTGGCGGTCGCGAGACGGGCGAAGGGCATCGCGGGCTCCGTTCGGTCGGCTGACTCCGACCAAACTAACCCGCGACGCCCTCACCTCACTTCTTGGCGTTCGCCCAGGCGTGCTGGGCCGCCACGTCCGCCTTCACCTCGGCCAGCTGGACGGCGACCGCGCTGGGCGCCGTACCGCCGCGGCCGTCGCGGGAGGCGAGGGCGCCGGGCACGTTGAGGACGGAGCGGACCTGCGGCGTCAGATGCTCGGAGATCTTCGCGAACTGCTCGTCGGTGAGTTCGTCCAGCTCCTTGCCCTCGACCTCGGCGACCTTCACGCACTCGCCGGCGACCTCGTGCGCCACCCGGAACGGCACCCCCTGCTTGACCAGCCACTCGGCGATGTCGGTGGCCAGCGAGAACCCGGCCGGGGCCAGCCCCTCCAGGCGCTCGCGGTGCACGGTGAGCGTGGCCATCATGCCGGTGAAGGCGGGGAGCAGGACCTCCAGCTGGTCGATGGAGTCGAAGACCGGCTCCTTGTCCTCCTGGAGGTCGCGGTTGTACGCGAGCGGGAGGGCCTTGAGGGTCGCCAGCAGGCCGGTCAGATTGCCGATCAGACGGCCCGACTTGCCGCGCGCCAGCTCCGCGATGTCCGGGTTCTTCTTCTGCGGCATGATCGACGAGCCGGTGGAGAAGGCGTCGTGCAGGGTCACGAAGGAGAACTCCTTCGTGTTCCAGATGATGACCTCCTCGGCAATCCGGGAGAGGTTGACGCCGATCATCGCGGCGATGAAGGCGAACTCGGCGACGAAGTCGCGGGAGGCCGTGCCGTCGATGGAGTTGCCGACGCTGCCGCGCTCGAAGCCGAGGTCCGCGGCGACCGCCTCCGGGTCCAGGCCGAGCGAGGAACCGGCCAGCGCGCCCGAGCCGTACGGCGACACGGCCGTCCGCTCGTCCCACTGGCGCAGCCGCTCGGCGTCCCGGGACAGCGCCTGGACGTGGGCGAGGACGTGGTGGGCGAAGAGCACCGGCTGGGCGTGCTGGAGGTGGGTGCGGCCGGGCATGGCCACGTCCGGGTGGGCCTCGGCGAGGCCGACGAGCGCGTCCTGGAGTTCGGCGATCAGGCCGCCGACGATCCGGGCGTGGTCGCGCAGGTACATCCGGAACAGGGTGGCGACCTGGTCGTTGCGGGAGCGGCCGGCGCGCAGCTTGCCGCCGAGGTCGGGGCCGAGCCGTTCGAGCAGGCCGCGCTCCAGGGCGGTGTGGACGTCCTCGTCGGCGATGGTGCCCGTGAAGGAGCCGTCGGCGACATCGGCTTCCAGCCGGTCGAGGCCCGCGATCATGCGGGTCAGCTCGTCCTCGGTGAGGAGTCCGGCCTTGTGCAGGACGCGTGCGTGGGCGCGCGAGCCGGCGATGTCGTAGGGCGCGAGCCGCCAGTCGAAGTGGACGGACGCGGACAGCTTCGCCAGGGCCTCGGCGGGACCGTCGGCGAAACGGCCGCCCCAGAGCCGTACGTCACCGCTGTTGCTGCTCACTTGCGCCGCTCCTAGAGATGTGCGTTTCCCGTCGTCATGCATGAGTATGCAGAACTCTGCATGGATCGTCAATCCGGCGCCGGTGTGACGCCGCTGGACACCGCGCCTCGGTATTCCTCGGACAGCTGACCGATTCGCATCGATAATCGTTAGTCATGGGAAAGACTTACGAGCGCATCGACGGCAGACTCCGCACGTTCATCGAGGAGCAGCCCGTCTTCTTCACCGCCACCGCCCCGCTCGCGGACGACGGCACCGTCAACCTCTCCCCCAAGGGCCTCAAGGGCTCCTTCGCGGTGCTCGACGAGCGCACCGTGGCCTACCTCGACTTCGCCGGGTCCACCGCCGAGACCGTCGCGCATCTGCGCGAGAACGGCCGCATCACCCTGATGTGGTGCGCCTTCCAGGGCCCGCCGAACATCGTCCGGGTGCACGGCCGCGGCGAGGCGGTGCTCCGCGACGACCCGCGTTTCGCCGGACTGCTCGCCCGTTTCCCGGACATCGACCCGGCCCTGCACGGCCTGCGCGCGATCATCGTCGTGACGGCCGAACTCGTCCGGGACTCCTGCGGATACGGGGTCCCCTTCATGTCGTACGACGAGGACCGCGACCTCCACGGCAAGCGCTTCGCGCGTGAGGACGACGCCTCGCTGAGCGCCTACTTCGAGAAGAAGGACCACATCGCGACCAGCATCGACGGCCTTCCCGGACTTCCGCTGCCGCTGCCGCCCCTCGCCCGGGAGGCGTGAGCCCGAACGGCCCAGCGGCACTGGCGCGAGGCCCGTGCGCCGCTAGCGTCGACGGCATGCGCCCCGCCCTCGCCGCCGCCGTGTCCGCCGCGTCCCTGTCCGCCTGCGCCTGCCTCGCCGCCTTCGTCCCGGCCGGCGGGAGCGCGCTGCCCGACCGGATGGCCGACACCGGGGGCGGCCGTCAGCTGATCACCGCGGTGGCGCCGCGGGCCGGTGCGACGAGCGGCACGGTGACCTGGTGGGAGCGGCGGGCCGGGCGGTGGGTGAAGGACGGTTCGGCGCCGGCGCGGTTCGGGGCCAACGGGCTGGTCGAGGGGACCGCGCGCCGGCAGGGCACCGACACCACCCCGGCCGGGCTGTACGGCCTGCCGTTCGCCTTCGGCATCGAGGCGGCCCCGCGCGGCACCACCTACCCCTACCGTCCGGTCCGGCGGAACTCCTGGTGGTGCCAGGACAACGACGCGCGCGCCTACAACCGCTGGACCGAGCCCCGCCCGGCCGACTGCCGCGCCGCCGAGGCCGAGCACCTGGTCTCCTACCGCACCCAGTACGCGCACGCGCTGGTGATCGGCTTCAACTACGACGAACCGGTGCGCGGCCGCGGCGCCGGGATCTTCCTCCATGTCGACGGACGGGGCGCCACGGCCGGCTGCGTGTCCGTGCCGGCGGACGCGATGCGGCGGATCCTCGCCTGGGCCGATCCGGACAAACGGCCGCACATCGCCGTCGGCACGGAGAGCGGACGAACGGCCGTCACCCGGTACTGAACACCGGCCGCCTCCGCCACGTATCTCTGGGCCAAGGGACTACGACACGCCCGTCGCCCCCGTCCCCGGAGGAACCGTGACCACCACGCTCGCAGGCGGCCGTGCCGCCCGGCGCCAGACGATGCGCCGCATCCGCCCGCGCCGCTCCCCCGCCGTGCCGCTGCTGCTGGCCCTGTGGGCCGGGGCGGGCGCGGTGCTGTGGCTGTGGTGGCACACCACCCCGTCCATCGCGGACGACACCGGGCGCATCCTCGGCGCGGGCCGGATCACCGGTCTGCTGGCGGGCTACCTGATGGCCCTGGTGGTGCTCCAGATGGCGCGGGTGCCCGCGCTGGAACGGCGGGTGGGCTCGGACCGGGTCGCCCGCTGGCACGCGATGACCGGCCGCTACACGCTCTGCCTGGTCCTCGCGCACGTGTTCCTCATCATGTGGGGATACGCGCTCCAGGCCGGGCGGGGCCTCGGCGACATCGTCCGGCAGACCGTGGACTCCGTCACCCAGCTGCCCGACATGGGCAAGGCCGCGATCGGCACCGGACTGCTGCTGCTCATCGGGCTGGTCTCGATCGGCGGCGTCCGCCGCAGGATGCCGTACGACACCTGGTACCACGTGCACCTGATGACGTACGCGGCGGTGTTCCTGACGTTCTGGCACCAGATCAGCACCGGCAACGACTTCGCCGTCGAGCCCGCCGCCAAGACGTTCTGGTACGGGCTGTACGGGACGGTCACCGCGCTCGTCGTCTGGTACCGGATCGTCACCCCGGTCCGGCTCAACCTCAGGCACCGGATGCGTGTCGAGGCGGTGATCGAGGAGACGCCGGGCATCGTGTCGGTGCTGATCGGCGGGCGGAAGCTGCACCGGATGGGCGCCGAGGCGGGCCAGTTCTTCCGCTGGCGGTTCCTGGCGCCGGGCATGCGCTTCAGCTCGCACCCCTACTCGCTGTCGGCGGCGCCCCGCCCGGACATGCTGCGGATCACCGTGAAGGCGATCGGCGACCACAGCGCCCGGCTGCGCGAGCTGACGCCCGGCACCCGGGTGTGGGCCGAGGGCCCGTACGGCGCGCTGACCGCCCAGCGGCGCAGCCGCGGCAAGGTGCTGCTGGTGGCGGGCGGGGTCGGCATCACCCCCATGCGGGCGCTGTTCGAGACGCTGCCGGGCGCGGCCGGCGACATCACCCTGCTCTACCGGGCCAACAGCACCCAGGACCTGGCCCTGTGGGACGAGCTGGCCGCGATCGCCGAGGAGCGGGGCGCACGGCTGATGTACGCGGTGAACAGCCCGGACGGGGCGCGCCCGGACATCTCGGCGGAGCGGCTGCGCGACAAGGTGCCCGACGTCGACCAGCACGACGTGTTCCTGTGCGGGCCGCCCGGCTTCGCGCAGTCCGTGTACGAGGCGCTGCGCGGCGCGGGAGTGCCCGCCCGCCGTATCCACCACGAGTCGTTCGAGATGTGAGCGACGGTACTTCAGGAGCTGTTGGGACCCATGAGGAAGAGTCACCCGATCCGGCGTGCCCTGCTCGCGGGCGCCGCCACGGTGTCCGGGATCGTGCTGCTGCTGTCGCTGAAGCCGGCCTCCGACCCGGCCTCCGCGTCCGCGGTGGGCGGAGCGGCGCCGCAGCAGACGGCGGCGGCCCAGTCCCCGCAGGGCGGCGCGCAGGCGGCGGGCACCACCACCGTCACCGGCGAGGCGGTCCGCACCCAGTACGGCCCGGTCCAGGTCCGCCTGACCCTCTCGGACGGCCGTGTCACCAAGGCGGAGGCGGTGCGGGCGCCGAGCGGCGGGCGCAGCTCCCAGATCACCGCCGGCGCCGTGCCCCGCCTCAACGAGGCGGCCGTGGCGGCGGGCAGCGCCGAGATCGACGCGGTGTCCGGGGCGACGTACACCAGTACCGGGTACAAGCAGTCGCTCCAGTCCGCCCTTGACCAGGCGGCAGCGGCGGGGGGAGACGCCGGGGCCGGGGCCGGTGACCAAGCGGGGAGCGAAGACGCCGCCGGGGCCGGACAGGGCGCGGACGCCGGGCAGGACGCTGGCGCCGGGCAGGACGCGCCCGAGGCGCCGGCGCAGCAGGCCCGTACGGTCACCGGCGAGGTCGCCCAGACCCAGTACGGGCCCGTGCAGGTCCGCGTCACCGTGGAAGGCGGCCGCGTCACCGCGGCGGAGGCGGTGCAGGCGCCGAGCGGCGGGCGCAGCTCCCAGATCACCGCGAACGCCGTGCCCCGCCTCAACCAGGCCGCCGTGGCCGCGGGCAGCGCCGAGATCGACGCGGTGTCCGGGGCGACCTACACCAGCGCCGGGTACAAGCAGTCGCTCCAGTCCGCCCTGGACCAGGCCGGCGGGTCCGGTGGCTGAGGCGGCGCAGGCTCCCGTCGCGGTACGTCGGGTGGAGGAGACGATGGGGACCGTCTTCTCGCTCGACGTCCGCGGCGGGGATCCCGTCACCGTCCGGGCGGCTCTCGACGAGGCGGTCGCCGGACTGCACCGGGCCGACGCGGTGTTCAGCACCTACCGCGAGGACAGCCAGCTGTCCCGGCTGTCCCGCGGCGAGCTGACGGTCGGGGAGTGCGACCCCGAGGTCGCCGAGGTGCTGGAGCTGGCCGCCGAGGCCGAGCGGACGTCCGACGGCTGGTTCAGCACGCGGTACCGGGGGCGTCTCGACCCCACCGGCATCGTCAAGGGCTGGGCCGTCGAGCGGGCGGCCCGCGTCCTGGCGTCGGCCGGGGCGAGCGGGGTGAGTGTCAACGGCGGCGGCGACGTCCAGCTCCTGGGGGCGCCGGGCAGCGAGCGGCCTTGGCGGATCGGCGTCTCGGACCCGCTGCGGCCGGGCGGCCTGGCCGCGGTGGTCTCCGCGGCCGGCACCACGGAACTGGCCGTGGCGACCTCCGGCAGCGCCGAACGCGGCGCCCACATCGTCGACCCGCGCACCGGCAGGTCGGCGGTGACCGACCTGCTGGCGGTCACGGTGGTCGCCCCTCGCCTCACCTGGGCGGACTGCTGGGCGACCGCCGCGTTCGCCATGGGCTCCCGGCAGGGCCTGGCCTGGCTGGAGTCCCTGCCGGACGTGGAGGCGCTGCTGATCACGGCGGGCGACGAGGTGCGCTGCACGAGAGGCCTGGCGTCCCGGCTGGGCTGACGCGCCGAGCCGACGCCGGTGAACTGCCGCCAGCGAGCGAGCTGACGTCTGCGAGCCGCCGTGACGTGGGCCGACGCCGGTGAGCCGCCGTCCGCGGGCCGCCTGGCCGCGAGCCGCCGCGCGGCGCGCCGACGCCGGTGAACTGCCGCCAGCGAGCCGCCCGTCCGTGAGCTGACGCGACGCGCGCCGACGCCGGTGAGCCGCCGCCAGCGAGCCGCCCGTCCGCGAGCCGCCGCGACGCGCGCCGACGCCAGGGAACTGCCTTCAGCGAGCTGCCCGTCCCCGAGCTGACGTAACGCGCGCCGAAGCCAGCGAGCCGCCCCGTCCGCAAGCCGCCCGTCCGCGAGCTGACGCGACGTGCGCCGACCCCGATGAGCCGCCGCCAGCGAGCCGCCCGTCCGCAAGCCGCCCGTCACAAGCCGCCACGACGCGCGCCGACGCCAGCAAGCCGCCCGGCCGCGAGCCGCCGTGACGCGCGCCGGCGGCGTCCGCGGCGGTCTCACTGCCCGTTCTGGGCCAGCCGCAGCAGATGGTCCGCGAGCGCCTGCCCGCCGTCCGGCCGACGGGAGATCAGCAGGAGCGTGTCGTCACCGGCGATCGTCCCGAGGATGTCGTGCAGTTCCGCCTGGTCGATCGCCGAGGCGAGGAACTGCGCCGCGCCGGGAGGCGTCCGCAGGACCACGAGGTTCGCCGAGGCCTCCGCGGAGATCAGCAGCTCCTGGGAGAGCCGCCGCATCCGCTCCTCCTTCGCCGACTCACCCAGCGGAGCCCGGGGGGTGCGGAAACCCCCCTCGCTCGGCACCGCGTAGATCAGGTCGCCGTCGTTGTTGCGGATCTTCACCGCGTTCAGCTCGTCCAGATCCCGGGAGAGCGTCGCCTGGGTGACGGTCAGCCCGTCGTCGGCGAGCAGCTTCGCCAGCTGGCTCTGGGAGCGCACCGGCTGCCGGTTGAGGATGTCCACGATCCGGCGGTGGCGTGCGGTGCGGGTCTGCGGAACGGCAGGCCCTGCGGTCTGCTCGTGATCCTGCGCCTGGCTCATCGTCGTCTCATTCTCCGGATCGTCCGTCCCCGTTCACTGCGTCGAGGATGCCGGGCAGCGCCCGGAGCAACGCGGCCACCTCGTCGTCACCTAGGTTCAGCGGCGGCATCAGCCGTACGACATCGGGGGCGGGCGCGTTCACCAGGAGACCGGCGTCCTGAGCCGCCTGCTGCACCTGGGCGGCGAGCGGTTCGGTGAGCACGATACCCAGGAGCAGGCCCGCGCCCCTGACATGGGCGACGAGCGGGTGCCCGAGGCCCTCGATCCCGCTGCGCAGCTGCTCGCTCTGGTGCTTGACGTTCTGCAGCAGTCCCTCGCCCGCGATGGTGTCGAGGACGGCGAGTCCGGCGGCGCAGGCGACGGGGTTGCCGCCGAAGGTGGTGCCGTGCTGACCGGGCTTGAGCAGGTCCGCGGCCCGGCCGAAGGCGACGGTGGCGCCGAGCGGCAGTCCGCCGCCGAGGCCCTTGGCGAGGGTCACCACGTCGGGCAGGACGCCCTCGTGGGCCTGGTACTCGAACCAGTGCCCGGTGCGGCCGACGCCGGTCTGCACCTCGTCGAGGACGAGCAGCGAACCGGTGGCGGCGGTGATCGCGCGGGCCGCCTTCAGATAGCCGGGGGGCGGGACGACGACGCCCTTCTCGCCCTGGATGGGCTCGATGATGACGAGCGCGGTCTCCTCGGTGACCGCGGCGGCCAGCGCCTGCGCGTCGCCGTAGGGGACGTGGGTGACGTCGCCGGGCAGCGGGTGGAAGCCGTCCTGCTTGCCGGCCTGGCCGGTGAGGGCGAGGGCGCCCATGGTGCGGCCGTGGAAGCCGCCCTGGGTGGCGACCATGTGGGTGCGCCCGGTCAGCCGGCCGATCTTGAAGGCGCCTTCGTTGGCCTCGGCGCCGGAGTTGCAGAAGTAGACCTTGCCGTCCCGGCCGAACAGCTGGAGGAGCCGTTCGGCGAGGGCGACGGGCGGCTCGGCGACGAAGAGGTTGGAGACGTGGCCGAGCGAGGCGATCTGCGTGCTGACGGCCTCGACGACCGCGGGGTGGGCGTGCCCGAGGGCGTTGACCGCGATCCCGCCGACGAAGTCCAGGTACTCCTTGCCGTCGGCGTCCCACAGCCGGGTGCCCGCGCCGCGGACCAGGGGCAGCCGCGGGGTGCCGTAGTTGTTCATCAGCGCGCCCTGCCACCGGGCGGTCAGTTCCTCGTTGCTCACGACTCCCCCTGTTCGTCCGGCACGACCATCGTGCCGATGCCCTCGTCGGTGAAGATCTCCAGCAGGATCGAGTGCTGGACCCGGCCGTCGATGACCCGGGCGGTGGTGACGCCGTTGCGCACGGCGTGCAGACAGCCCTCCATCTTCGGCACCATGCCGGAGGACAGCTCGGGGAGCAGTTTCTCCAGCTGGGACGCGGTGAGGCGGCTGATCACCTCGTCGCTGTTCGGCCAGTCCTCGTACAGTCCCTCGACGTCCGTGAGGACCATGAGGGTCTCGGCGCCCAGAGAAGCAGCGAGTGCCGCAGCCGCCGTATCAGCATTGACGTTGTAGACATGTCCGTCGTCCTGGGAACGGGCGATCGACGAGACGACCGGGATCCGGCCGTCGGCGAGCAGTGCCTCGATCGCACCGGTGTCGATGTCGGTGATCTCGCCGACCCGGCCGATGTCGACGAGCTCACCGTCGATCTCCGGCTGGTGCTTCACGGCGGTGATGGTGTGCGCGTCCTCGCCGGTCAGGCCGACGGCCAGCGGGCCGTGCTGGTTGAGCAGCCCGACGAGCTCCCGCTGGACCTGCCCGGCCAGCACCATCCGTACGACGTCCATGGCGTCCTCGGTGGTGACGCGCAGGCCCGCCTTGAACTCGCTGACGATGCCGTGCTTGTCGAGGGCGGCGCTGATCTGCGGGCCGCCGCCGTGCACGACGACGGGCTTGAGGCCGGCGTGGTGCAGGAAGACGACGTCCTGGGCGAAGGCGGCCTTCAGGTCCTCGTCGATCATGGCGTTGCCGCCGAACTTGATGACGACGGTCCTGCCGTTGTGCCGGACCAGCCAGGGCAGCGCCTCGATGAGGATCTGGGCCTTGGGGAGCGCGGTGTGTTTGCGAGTGCTCATGAGGAGTAGGCGCTGTTCTCGTGGACGTAGTCGGCGGTGAGGTCGTTGGTCCAGATGGTGGCGGTCTCGGTGCCGGCGGCGAGGTCGGCGACGATGTGCACCTCGCGGTAGCGCATGTCGACCTTCTCGCGGTCCTCGCCGACGGATCCGTTCTTGCACACCCAGACGCCGTTGATGGCGACGTTGAGCCGGTCGGGCTCGAAGGCGGCGGACGTGGTGCCGATGGCGGAGAGCACCCGGCCCCAGTTGGGGTCCTCGCCGTGGATGGCGCACTTGAGGAGGTTGTTGCGGGCGATGGAGCGGCCCACCTCGACGGCGTCCTCCTCGCTCGCGGCGTTGACGACCTCGACCTTGATGTCCTTGCTGGCGCCCTCGGCGTCGCGGATCAGCTGCTGGCCGAGGTCGTCGCAGACGGCCCGTACGGCCTCGGCGAACTCGGCCCGCTCGGGGGTGATGCCGGAGGCGCCGGAGGCGAGCAGCAGCACGGTGTCGTTGGTGGACATGCAGCCGTCGGAGTCGACGCGGTCGAAGGTGACCTTGGTGGCCGAGCGCAGCGCGTCGTCGAGGGCGGCGGCGTCCAGGTCGGCGTCGGTGGTGACGACGACCAGCATGGTGGCGAGGCCGGGCGCGAGCATGCCGGCGCCCTTGGCCATCCCGCCGACGGTCCAGCCGTCCTTGGTCACGACGGAGGTCTTGTGGACGGTGTCGGTGGTCTTGATGGCGATGGCGGCCTTCTCACCGCCGTGCTCGGACAGCTGGGCGGCGGCGGTCTCGACGCCGGGCAGCAGCTTGTCCATGGGGAGCAGCACGCCGATGAGGCCGGTGGAGCAGACGGCGACCTCGCCGGCGCCGCAGCCGAGGACGTCGGCGACCTTCTCGGCGGTGGCGTGGGTGTCCTGGAAGCCCTTGGGGCCGGTGCAGGCGTTGGCGCCGCCGGAGTTGAGGACGACCGCGGCGAGTTCACCGCTCTTGAGGACCTGCTCCGACCACAGCACCGGGGCGGCCTTCACGCGGTTGGAGGTGAAGACGCCCGCGGCGGCGCGGCGCGGCCCGGTGTTGACCACGAGGGCCAGGTCCGGGTTGCCGTTCTCCTTGATCCCGGCGGCGATTCCCGCCGCCGTGAATCCCTTGGCTGCCGTGACGCTCACTGCATCTCCTCGTTAGCTCCGCCGCGGTAGCGGCTGATGTCACTGCCGCCCGTGCGGCGCTCCGGTGCGGCCGTCGTCGTCGTGTGCGGCCCGGCGGCCGCGCGCACGCCGCTCACGGCGCGACTCCGATCGTGGAAAGACCCGTGTCCTCGGCGAAGCCGAGGGCGATGTTCATGCTCTGGACGGCACCGCCCGCGGTGCCCTTGGTCAGGTTGTCGATGGCGCTGATCACGATGATCCGTCCCGCGGCCTCGTCGTGGGCGACCTGCACCTGGACGGCGTTGGAGCCGTACACGGACGCCGTGGCGGGCCACCGGCCCTCGGGCAGCAGGTGGACGAAGGGCTCGTCGGCGAAGGCCTTCTCGTAGACCGCGCGCAGGGACTCCGCGGTGGTGCCCGGCCGCGCCTTGGCGCTGCACGTGGCGAGGATGCCGCGGGGCATCGGCGCGAGGGTCGGGGTGAAGGAGACGGAGACCCGCTCACCGGCCGCCGCGCTGAGGTTCTGGATCATCTCGGGGGTGTGCCGGTGGCCACCGCCGACGCCGTACGGCGACATGGAGCCCATCACCTCGCTGCCCAGCAGATGCGGCTTGGCCGCCTTGCCCGCGCCGGAGGTGCCGGAGGCGGCGACGATCACCGCCTCGGCCTCGGCGAGCCCGGCGGCGTAGGCCGGGAAGAGGGCGAGGGAGACGGCCGTGGGGTAGCAACCGGGCACCGCGATGCGCTTGGACCCCTCCAGCGCGGTGCGGGCACCCGGAAGTTCGGGAAGGCCGTAGGGCCAGGTGCCGGCGTGCGGGGAGCCGTAGAACCGCTCCCAGTCGGCGGCGTCGTGCAGCCGGAAGTCGGCGCCCATGTCGACGACGAGGACGTCCGGTCCGAGCTGCTCGGCCACGGCTGCGGACTGCCCGTGCGGCAGCGCGAGGAAGACGACGTCGTGCCCGGCCAGTACCTCGGCGGTGGTCTCCTGGAGCACCCGGTCGGCGAGCGGCAGCAGATGCGGCTGGAGCGCCCCGAGCCGCTGGCCCGCGTTGGAGTTGCCCGTCAGGGCACCGATCTCGATCTCGGGGTGCGCGAGGAGCAGACGCAGCAGCTCACCGCCCGCGTACCCGCTCGCTCCGGCCACTGCCGCACGTACCGTCATGGGACCCTCCGACCCTCCTCCTGGATGGCATGACTATACGTTTCGCTGCACGTTTATGCAATCCATCACGAGGCGGCGGTGGATCACCGGTGTGGTGGCGCACGGTCCGCCCATGCCCGGCCCGGCCTCCGGCGGGTCCGGCAGGACAGGCAGAATCACCGGGCACACCGAGACCGCCCGGAGGAACCCCAGTGACCCTGGACATCAGCATGTTCACCACGCCCTCCCCCGAGCGGCCGCCCGTTCCCGTGCCCGTCGACTGGGCGGTCGTCGAGGAGTGGCTGGGGCTCGCGCTGCCCGGTGAGTACAAGCGGCTGGCCGACCGGTACGGGCCGGTGGAGGTCGGGGACTTCCTGACCGTCCATGTGCCGTGCGAGGCGGGCGACTTCGACTACGCCGAGTGGCTGCGGGAGATGCGCCGCGAGGCCCGCGTGGCGGCCGAGGAGCTCCCGGAGGAGGAGCGGCCCGCGCTCCACCCCGCTCCCGGCGGGCTGCTGCCGTGGGGGTGCAGCACCGGCGGTGACGTGCTGTTCTGGGACACCTCCCGGTCCGTGGACCCCGACGAGTGGACGGTCGTCGTCCTGCACCAGGGCGTGATCCCCGGCAGCGGGCTGCTTCCGTGGCACCCCTACGACCTCAGCCTCACCGGCTATCTGCGGCACACCGTCCGCGAGGCCTGGGAGACGCCCTCCCCGCCCGGTCCGCTGATGGGCCCGCTGCCCGGCATCGTCGCCCGCCCCGACGAGCTCGTCGACGCCGGGCCCTGGACGCCGCCCGAGCCGGTGCCGCCGCGGCTCACCGAGGCCGAGCGGCGGATCGCCCTGGAGACCGGCACCGGCCTGGACGCGCTGCGGCTGCTCGCCCCGCCGCCGGCCGAGCCGTTCCTCGGCGGCGGCACCTGGGAGGAGCTGTTCGCGGAGCTGGGGACGCGGCTGCCGCGGGAGTACGTGGAGCTGCTGGAGGTGTACGGCGCCGGGATCTTCAGCGAGTGGCTGCGGCTGCACACCCCGCTGCGCACCGGTGAGCGGCGCTTCGCCACCCTGGCCGAGGAGATCCTGGACGGCTACCGGCAGCTGAGGGACGGCTTCGCCGAGGACTTCCTGCTGCCGGTCCGGCCCGAGCCCGGCGGGTTCCTGCCGTTCGCCAACTCCATCGACGGCGACTATCTGGGCTGGCTCACCGAGGGCCCGGACCCGGACGCCTGGCCGCTGGTCTTCTGGCCCCGGCACGCGGCGCAGGGCCCGCCGCTGGCGGGCGGGCTGGTGGAGACGCTGCTCGCCTGGCAGCGCGGGCGCCTGGTCACGCCCGGGCTGGCGGTCCTCGACGAGGAGGACGAGGACCCGCTGGACTTCGCCGGGTTCCGCGGCTGGGACGAGCGCGCCTACTGGTGAGGCGGCCCGTCCCGCCGGTCATCTCATCGGCTCACCGCTTGGCGATCCGCAGGAAGGTGACGGAGTTCGCCGGGAAGGTGTAGGTGAACTTCCCCGCGACGCCGGAGAACGTGGACGTCACCGGGGTGACCGGGCTGTCCGTCTCGGTGTTCACGTCCTCGGGGTCCGCGGCCAGGGTGGTCACCCGGGCCCGGGAGGAGACCTTGGCGCCGCCGAGGTCGATCGCCGTGCGGGCCGCGGTGGCCTGGGCGTTGACGACCTTGACGATCAGGTCGCCGGTGCGCTCGTCCGTGGTGACGACCTGGCGGAACGGCTCGGCCGGCTTGTCGTCGGTGAAGCTGCCCCACAGCTCGCCGTCCAGGTACAGGCCGACCTGGCGGCCCCGGACCTCGATGTGGATGTCGTAGGCGCGGCCCGTCTCGATGGAGTGCGGCTTGGAGATCAGGGTCGACTTGCCGCCGTCGGAGGCCTGCTCGACGGCGGAGCTGGTGTTGTTCCAGCCGCCGAGGTTCCACCAGTAGTAGTTGCCGGTGTCCTTGACGCCGAAGGCGACGAGGAAGCCCTCCTTGCCGGACTTCTTGGTGGCCCTCACCCGCAGGTCGTAGTTCTGCCAGGCCGGGTCGCCGGCGGTGACCAGGGTGTTCTCGGCGGCGGCGTCGGTCTGGACGTAGGCGCCGTCCTGGACGCTCCAGCTGCCGGTGCCGGAGTGGGTCCACTGCGAGGCGTCACCGGAGAAGTCGTCGCCGAGCAGAGTGGTCCCGTCGGCGGAGGTGACCTTCACGTCGTCGTACGCCGCGCTGGTCGCCCAGGTGGAGAGGCCGATCGCGCCGGTGATCGGGCCGCTGGCGTCCGGGGTGCCGGTCGCGGTGGAGGGGACCACGCGGTCGCCGACGTTGGTCATGAACAGCTTCTGGACCTCGTAGTTGGCGGAGTTCCAGGAGGCGTGGTTGTTGAACCAGATCATGTCGGGGCGCCACTGCACGTAGTCCTCGTTGGCGAGCAGCGGGGCGTACGAGGCGAGCTTGACCACGTCGGCGTTGCGCTCCAGGCCGGTCATGAACGCGGCCTCGGCGAGGGCGTTCTCGAAGGCGTTGCCCTGGGAGGCGTACTCGCCGAGGAAGACCTTGGGGCCCTGGCGGTCGTAGGAGTCGTAGCGGTCGTTGTTCTGGAGGAACCACTGCGGGCTGTTGTAGTAGTGCTCGTCGACCATGTCGACGCCGCCCTCGCGGTTGAGCTGCCAGGCGGTGTCGAAGACGGTGCCCGCGTCGTCCGGTCCCGAGTTGGAGATCACGGTGATGTCCGGGTACTTCGCCTCGATGGCGGCGCGGAACTTCTGGAAGCGGGCGAAGAACTCCTTCGGCAGGTTCTCCTCGTTGCCGACGGCGAGGTGGGTGAGGCCGAACGGCTTCGGGTGGCCCATCTCGGCGCGCACCTTGCCCCACTTCGAGGTCCTGGGGCCGTTGGCGAACTCGATGAGGTCGAGGGTGTCCTGGATGTGCCGCTGGAGCAGGGCCTCGTCGTCGGTGGCCTTGTTCTGGCCGCAGCCGGTCACCAGGGCCGGGACGACGGGCAGCGGCATGGCGCCGATGTCCTCGGAGAAGCGGAAGTACTCGTAGTAGCCGAGCCCGTAGCTCTGGTTGTAGCCCCAGAAGTTGGCGTTCGTGGCGCGTTCCTCGACCGGCCCTACGGTGTCCTTCCACTGGTAGGCCCGCTTGCGCTGCCAGCCGGAGGCCTCGCTGTAGTCCTCCATGGAGCCGGTGTTGACCAGGCAGCCGCCGGGGAAGCGGACGAAGGCCGGGTCCAGGGCCTCGATCTTCTCGGCGAGGTCCTTGCGCAGGCCGTTCGGCTGGTTCTTGTAGGTCTCGCGCGGGAACAGCGAGACCATGTCGAGCGCGACGGCGCCGGAGGAGGCGACGGCGAGGCGGCCGCGGTTGCTGGTCCGGGTCGCGGTGAAGGTGGCGGTGTACTTGGCCCAGCCGCCGGAGACGGCGGTCCGGCGGGCGGTCGCCAGCTGTCCGGCGGCGTCCTTCAGGGAGACGGTGAGAGTGGTTCCGGCGTCGGCGCGGGCCCAGACGGAGAAGTCGTACCGCTTGCCCTGCTCGACCCGGATGCCCGTGTTGTAGCCGGCGTTGGTGACCGACGAGCCGGCCGCCAGCTCGAGGTGGTTGCGGTTGCGCGCGTTGAGCCGCCCGTCGTCGTCCACGACCTGCGCGGTGCCGTCCACCGTCCAGGAGGTGAGCGGGGTGTACGAGCCGTTGTCGGCGGTGGAGTACTCGAAGGACCGGTTCTGCACGAGTTCGGCGTACAGGCCGCCGTCGGCCGCGCGGTTGATGTCCTCGAAGAAGACGCCGTACATCGTGTCGTCGATCTTCGCCCCGGCGGCGGAGGGGTCGACGGTGATCGCGTAGTCGGTGACGGCCTCGGCGTGCGCGGGCGCGGGGAGGAGGACGGCGGAAACGGCCAGTGCGGCGGTGGCGGTCAGGCCGAGTCTCCAGCGGACCCGGCTGGCGCGGGGGCGGGTGGTGCGTGACATGGATACTCCGCGGCTCTGTGCTCCGGAAGGGAGCTGTTCGAAATATCGGACGTTGGTCAGCACTTCGAACGGCAAGATAGGGAGGGGGCGAGTACGCGTCAATGGGTCGCGCGGCGACGGACGGGACGGAGAGCGGTACGCGATGGGCGAGTTCTGGCCAGTGCCTCAGGTGCTGGTGTTTCTGGCCGGGAGCTGGCGGGTCCGGCGGACCGTGCGGGATCTCGCGAGCGGCGACGACGGCCGGTTCGAGGGAACGACGGTTTTCGGCCCGCTGGACGGCGGCGGACTGCTGCACCGCGAATCCGGCGAGTTCGTCTGGCGGGGCGTCGCCCGTCCCGCCGAGCGGACGCTGCGCTTTCTGCCCGGCCCGTCCGGGCCGGCGACCGCCGAGGTGCGGTTCGCGGACGGGCGGCCCTTCCACGACCTGGACCTGAGCACCGGGCACTGGGTCGTCGACCATCCCTGCTCGGCCGACCTCTACCGCGGTGAGTTCACCGTCCGGGACGCGGACCGCTGGCGGACCGTGTGGCGGGTGCGCGGCCCGGCGAAGGACCTGGTGCTGACGACGGACTACGCGCGCGCGGGCTGAGGCCGGCAGCCGTCGAAGCGCAGGTTCCAGCGGCCCGCGTGTCCGGTGACGGTGGTCGTCGACAGCGGGCGGACGTCGATGTTCCAGAACGTCGACGGCGGCGCCTTCAGCGCGTACACCAGCGCCGCGCGGATCACCGACGGCTCGGCCACGGCGACGATCCGGCAGCCGTCGTCCACCGGCCGGGTGTCCAGCCAGCCGCCGACGCGGCCGATGAAGGCGAGCAGCGACTCACCACCGTGCGGGGCGCCGCGCGGGTCGGCGAGCCAGGTGTCCACGGCCGCCGGCTCGCGGGCCATCGCCTCGCCGAGCGTCAGCCCGCGCCAGCGGCCCATGTCGCAGTCCCGCAGGGCCAGCTGCACCAGCGGCGCGTAGCCGAGCGCGTCGCCGGTGGCACGGCTGCGGGGCGTGGGCGAGCAGTAGCGCAGCTCGGCCCCCGCCAGCGGCAGCAGATCGCGGGCGACGTGCTGCACCTCGTCCCAGCCCGCCTGGTCCAGCGGCCGGTCGTCCTGGAAGCGCTCCGCCAGCAGCGACGAGCTGCGCGCGGCGGCGACGAACGTGACCCCAAGTGCCATGCGGGGATGGTGAGCCGCGCGAGTGCGCTGGTCAAGAGGTGTTACCTACGGGTTACCGTGGGTGTCCGAGGGTCACCCAGGGTGTGCGGTCCGTGATCACCGGCCGAAAACCAGCGCCATCCACTGGTCCGGCCGCTCCAGCGCCGCGAACCCGAGCTTCTCGTAGACCCCGTGCGCGTCGTGCGTGGCGAGCAGGATGCGCTTGAGGCCGTCCGGCCGCAGCTCCTCGCGTACGGCCGTCACCAGTGCCGTGCCGACGCCCTTGCCGCGCACCGACGGGTCCACGTACACATCGCACAGCCATGCGAAGGTGGCCCGGTCCGTGATGACCCGCGCGTAGGCCACCTGCTCCCCCGAGGCCGTGTCGTACACGCCGAAGTTCAGCGAGCCCTCGATCGCCCGGTCCTGCTTCTCGCGCGAGCGCCCGATCGCCCAGTACGCGTCCGTGGACAGCCATCGGTGCACACGGGCGGCGTCGAGGCGGCCGGGGTCGGTGGAGAGGTGGTAGCCGTCCGGAAGGCTGAAGGTGTCGGTCATGCCGGGAGGCTGGCAGCCGTGGCGGGCGGGAGTCGAGCGGTTTTCACCGGCCGGCGCGAGACCTCGACCGGGCACCGGCCCTGGGGGCGTCTCGCCCCCTAGAACACCTCGTCGCACGCCGTCCGCAGTCGCCGTACCCCCTCCGCGATCTCGCCCGTGCCCGCGACCGCCGCGAAGCTCAGCCGCACGTGCGCGGCGGGCGGCTCGGCGCTGAAGTACGGGCGGCCGGGGGTGAGGGCGACGCCCGCGCGCAGCGCCGCCGCCGTCAGGGCGGACTCGTCCGTGCCCTCGGGCAGCCGCGGCCACAGGTGGTAGCCGCCGCTCGGGATGTGCGGCAGCGCCAGCTCGGGCAGGTGCAGCCGCAGCGCGGAGGTCATGGCGTCGCGCCGGGCACGCAGCTCGGCGGAGACGGCGCGCAGATGGCGCGGCCAGGCCGGCGAGCCGACGAGCTCCAGCGCCGCCTCCTGGAGCGGCCGGGGCACGAAGAAGGTGTCCACGACCTGGATGGCGCGCAGCCGTTCCAGCACCGGGCCCCGCGCGGCCAGCGCGCTCACCCGGAAGCTCGGCGAGGTGGCCTTGGTCAGCGAGGAGACGTGGACGACGACGCCGTCCGGGTCGTCGGCGGCCAGCGGACGCGGCAGCGGCGGCGCGTCCTCGTGCACCAGCCGCCGTACGAAGTCGTCCTCGACGACGAAGGCCCCGGCCTCGTGGGCGAGGCGCAGCACCTCGCCGCGCCGCTCGGGGGCGAGGACGGCGCCGGTGGGGTTCTGGAACAGCGGCTGGCAGACGAAGACCCGGGCGCCGGTGGCCCGGAACGCGTCGGCGAGCAGGGCCGGGCGGACCCCGTCGGCGTCCACCGGGACCGGTACCGGCCGCAGGCCCGCCGCCCGGGCGATGGCCAGCATTCCCGGATAGGTCGGGGACTCCACGAGCACCGGCGCGCCGGGCGGGGCGAGGGCCCGCAGCGCGGTGGTCAGCGCGGACTGGCCGCCCGCGGTGATCAGCACCTCGGCCGCGGTGACCGCGCCGCCGGGGCCGCCGATGGCGCGCGCGAACCACTCCCGCAGCTCCGGCAGCCCTTCCATCGGCGGCCGTCCCCAGGCGCCGGGGCGGCGGCCCGCGCGGGAGAGGGCCGCGGCCATGGCCCGCTCGGGCTGGAGCGAGGGGTGCAGATAGCCGCCGTTGAACTCGATCACACCGGGCGGTGGCGCGGCGAGGGAGACCAGCACTCCGGAGGCGTCCACGGAACGCGGCACCGCTTCGCCGGCGCTGTCCGCGCTGAGGGTCAGCTCCTGCCAGGAGGTGTCACCGGCGGGCGCGGCGGTGGACCGCGGCTCGGCGCGGAAGGCCCCGGCGCCGGGCCGGGTCACCACCAGTCCCTCGGCGGCGAGCTGCGCCAGAGCGCGCGAGACGGTCACCGGACTCACCCGGAACCGCTCCACGAGCGCACGACTCGATGGCAGCTTTCCACCTGGAGAGTAGCGGTTCAGCTCCCGCCGCAGCTGTTCTGCCAGTTCACCCACACTGCTACGCTCTTGCATGAGAACACAGAGTAGCGCTACCGCCTCGACCCGGATAGCAGTCGGCAACCCGTCGCCGACGGGCTCCTCCTCGCCCGACCGTGCCGCGGCCGGCACTCTCCAGGCCGCCCTCGGTGTCGTCGCTTTCTCCCTCACCTTCCCGGCCACCGCCTGGGGCCTGGAGGGCTTCGGGCCCTGGTCCCTGGTGGCCGTGCGCAGCGTGCTGGCGGCGGTGATCGCCGGCGGCTGCCTGCTCGCCCTGCGGATCCCGCTGCCCGCGCGCGAGCACTGGGCGGGGCTGGCCGTGGTGGCCGCCGGTGTCGTCCTCGGTTTCCCGCTGCTGACCACGCTCGCGCTGCAAACCTCGACCACCTCGCACGCCGCCGTCGTGGTCGGGCTGCTGCCGCTGACCACCGCCGTCCTGTCCGCCCTGCGCGTCGGCACCCGCCCGTCCCGCACGTTCTGGGCGGCGGCCCTGGCCGGGGCCGCCGCGGTGGGCGTGTTCACCGTGCAGCAGAGCGGCGGCACCCTCAGCGCCGCCGACGCCTACCTCTTCGGCGCGCTGCTGGTGTGCGCGGCCGGGTACACCGAGGGCGGCCGGCTGGCCCGGGTGATGCCGGGCTGGCAGGTCATCGGCTGGGCCCTGGTGTTCTGCCTGCCGCTGAGCGTGCCCGCCACCGCGATCGCGCTGGCGTACGAGCCGGTGACGCTCACCGCGCACTCCGTGGCCGGACTGCTGTGGGTCGCGGCGGGCTCGCAGTTCCTGGGGCTGGTCGTCTGGTACCGGGGCATGGCGGCCATCGGCATCCCGAAGGCCAGCCAGTTGCAGTTGGCTCAACCGCTGCTCACACTGGTGTGGTCGGTGCTGCTGCTGGGCGAGCACCTGACAGTGGCCGCCCCGCTGACGGCCGCGGCCGTGCTCTTCTGCATCGCCGTCACCCAACGGGCGCGAGGCTGAGCGGCGTGCGCCGCCGGGTTCCGCCCGGCGCCGGCCGCCCGGGGCCCGAGGCCACGGACCGCTGCTCCGGCGATGGTGAGGAGGCCCGAGATGCGCGCGAGCGTGGGCGACCAGCTTGTCCAGCACGGCAGGGTGGTCGGACAGCACGACAAGGTCGGCGAGATCGTGGAAGTGCTCGGCCAGGGCGGCAACCCCCCGTACCGCGTCCGCTTCCAGGACGGGCACGAGGGTCTGTGCTCCCCGGGTCCGGACACCGAGATCAAGCACCGGGAGACATACCCGCTGACCGGACAGTAGATCGGACCGCATCGGACCAGATCGAAAAGGACCGGATCAGACCAGATAAGAGCGGATCAGAGCGCGGGATTCGCCGGCTGCCCGTAGTGGTCGGCGATCACCCGCGCCATCGCGCCGGCCGGGTCCGCCGCCACGTCCTTGGCGGCGAAGAAGACATGCCCGCCGACCTCCGGATGCGCACCGGCCAGCGTCAGGTGCCGGGACAGCTCGGCCGGGTTCTGCCAGGCGGCGGGCTGGGCCGGGTCGCCGGCCCGGTACAGGGCCTCCCCGACGTACAGACGCGTCCCGCTGTCCCGGGCGACCCGCGCCCACCACGGCACCAGCTTCGCGTAGTCGGCGGCGGTGTTTCCGATGTGCCAGTACAGCTGCGGGCAGATGTAGTCGACCCAGTTCTCCCGCACCCATTTACGGGTGTCCGCGTACAGGTCGTCGTACGTCTGGAGGGCCTGGGTGTCCGAGCCGCGCGCGTCGGTGGCCGCGTTGCGCCACACCCCGAACGGGCTGATCCCGAACCGGGCGGCGGGCCTGACCTCCTTGATTCCGGCGGCCATGTCGCGCACCAGCCGGTCGATGTTGTCCCGCCGCCAGTCGCCCCGGTTCGAGAAGGCGCCGCCGTGCGCGTCGTAGGCCGCGTCGTCGTCGAAGCTGTGGCCGGGCACCGGGTACGGGTAGAAGTAGTCGTCGAAGTGCACGGCGTCGACCGGGTACTTCTCCACCGCGTCCAGCATGGCCTGCCGCACGAAGGAGCGGACCTCGGGCAGCCCGGGGTTGTAGAAGAGCTTTCCGGCGTACCGCACCACCCAGTCCGGATTCCGGCGAGCCGGATGGCCGGCGGTGAGGCGGCCGAGATCCGCGTGGGCCGCGACGCGCAGCGGGTTGAACCAGGCGTGCAGTTCCAGTCCCCGCTCGTGGGCCTCGGCGACGGCCGTGCCGAGCGGGTCCCAGCCGGGGTTCTCGCCCTGGGTGCCGGTGAGGTACTGCGACCAGGGCTCGTACGGCGAGGGCCACAGCGCGTCGGCGGCGGGCCGTACCTGGAAGATCACCGTGTTGAGGCGGCTGCGCACCGCCTGGTCGAGATGGGCGATCAGCTCGGCGCGCTGCTGGGCGGCGGTCAGGCCGGTGCGGGACGGCCAGTCCCGGTTGCCGACCGTCGCCAGCCACATGCCGCGCATCTCCGCCGCCGCGGCACCGCCCCGCTCCCCGGCCGCCTCGGCCCCCGGCGCATCGTCGCCGTCGTCGTCCGGCCCTCCGTAACCCTGACCGCCCGCCCCGCCGTCCGCGGAGCCGTCCGCCGGACCGCCCGCGCCTTTGGACCTCCGGCCGGGCCGGCCCGGTGCCGCCGCCGCGTCTCCCCCCATCACCAGGGCCGACAGCGCCGCCGCCGCGAACGCCCTCCGGGTCACCCGTCCCATGCAGAACACCCCCATACGCCGTGGATCCGCGCGGTCACGGACCGTCTCCGCGCCCAGGATGCCCGACCCCGGCGATCGATCATCGATACTTGGCGGTAACGTGCACGAACGGAGCAGGCACGAGCAGGCACCGGGACCCGGGGCACCTGCCGCGGCCAAAAGGATCAGCTAAGGGGACGATGTGACCGACATCGAGCGCGTCGGAGTGGTGGGCTGCGGCCAGATGGGCGCGGGCATCGCGGAGGTGTGCGCCCGCGCGGGACTGGACGTCAAGGTCGCCGAGACCACCGGCGAAGCCCTGGAGTTCGGCCGTACCCGGCTGTTCAACTCCCTGGCCAAGGCGGCCGAGCGCGGCAAGATCAGCGAGGCGGAGCGCGACGCGACGCAGGCACGGCTGAGCTTCACCACCGACCTCGGCGAGTTCGCCGACCGTGATCTGGTGATCGAGGCGGTCGTCGAGAACGAGCAGGTCAAGACCGAGATCTTCCAGGTGCTCGACCAGGTGGTGACCCGCCCGGACGCGATCCTGGCCTCCAACACCTCCTCGATCCCGCTGGTGAAGCTGGCGGTCGCCACCGGGCGGCCGGACAACGTCATCGGCATCCACTTCTTCAACCCGGCCCCCGTGCAGCAGCTGGTCGAGCTGATCCCGGCGCTCACCACCTCCGAGGGCACCATCAGCCGGGCCCAGCTGTTCACCGAGAAGGTCCTCGGCAAGCACGCCATCCGCGCCCAGGACCGCTCCGGGTTCGTGGTCAACGCGCTGCTCATCCCGTACCTGCTCTCCGCGATCCGGATGTTCGAGTCGGGTATCGCCAGCCGCGAGGACATCGACAACGGCATGGAGATGGGCTGCGCCCACCCGATGGGCCCGCTGAAGCTGTCCGACCTCATCGGCCTGGACACCGTCGCCTCGGTGGCGTACTCGATGTACGAGGAGTACAAGGAGCCGCTGTACGCCGCTCCGCCGCTGCTCCAGCGGATGGTCGACGCGGGCCGTCTCGGCCGCAAGAGCGGCTCTGGTTTCTACACCTACGGCTGATTACTGACGGTCAGAATCCGGCCAGTCACGGGCCCGGCACCTCGGAAGGTGCCGGGCCCGCGGCATTCACACACCGTGTGTGCGCCGGGCTCGCATATGCCCTGCGCACACGCTCCCCACGCGTCCACCAGGCGAGTTGACTCAACATGCACATGCAAGGGATGTGAACCGATCACGGAAAGGAGCGGACTTGTGACCGCCGATCCCGAGCCTCCGGTCGTCCAGGGAGAACTCGCAGAGTTACGGCGCCGCCTCGATGTGGCATACGCCCGCGTCGAGGGCGGGCTGGCGCTGCTGAGCCACCGCACCGAGGAGACCGCCAAGGATCTGGATGAAGTGAACAACCGGCTCGTCACGCTGGAGCACGCCCGCTGGCCGCTGCCGTCGCTCGCGGCCGTGACGGCCGTGGGCGCGCTCGTCGTGGCGATCTGGCAGGCGCTCGGACGCTAGGCCGTGTCCGAACAACACACCTAGGGCGTGTCCTGGCCGAGCCTGAGATGGTGCAGTAACAGCAGAGCGGCCGCCATGTTGGCGGCCGGGACCTCGCCGCGGGCGACCAGGTCGGGGACGAGCTTGAGGGGGACCCATTCCCGGCGGTCCGACTCGAAGTCGTCCACGGGGTGTCCGATGTACTCGCCCTCGTCGGCCCAGTAGATGTGGTGCCGGGCGTCGGTGAGGCCGTTGGACGGCTCCACGCTCATCAGATGGCGCAGGGGTCCCGGCCGCCATCCGGTCTCCTCCTCCAGTTCACGGGCGGCCGCCACCGCGATGTCCTCGCCGTCCTCGACGACGCCGGCCGCGAGTTCCCACCCCCAGCTGTCGGTGATGAAGCGGTGGCGCCACAGGAGCAGGACCTCGTTGGCCTCGTTCACCACCGTGGCCACGGCGACGGGCCGCAGCCGTATCAGGAAGTGGTCCAGATGCCGGCCGTCCGGCAGCTCCACATCTGCGAGATTGACGCTGAACCAGCGATTTGCGTACACAGTTTGTTCGTTCTGTTTCGTCCACTGCACGGTTCTGCCACCTTCCGCCGAGTAAGTGGCAATATCGCAGCAGGAGGGGGCGGACAGCAGGCGCACGGCCGGCCGCTCGCGGTGCGGCGGTAGGCGCAGCGGGTCACCGTGGGGCGCAAGGGGCCCGGACGAAACGGCTACAGCGGTACGCGCAGGGCCCCGTCGATGAGTTCGGCGGCCTCGGCCGTGCCCGCGCCGCCGCTGCGCATCAGGTGCTCGCGTACCGCGCGGAGTCTGTCGCGCAGCCGCTGCGACTCCATCCCCCGGGCCTGCTCGGCCATCTGCACGGCGGTGACCACGGCCTTGTCGGCGTTGCCCTGGCGCAGCTCGATGGTGCTGAGCATGGCCAGCCGGTGCACCCGGCCCCGGTCGTGCGCGGGGGTGTCCACCGCCGCCTCCGCGTGCTCCCGGGCGGCCGCCAGCTCACCCAGGCTCAGCAGCGCCTCCGCCACCTGGACGTTGACCAGGCCGGGCTGGACATAACCGGTCTCGTCGGGTTCGTAGCCGCGCCGGATGCGGTCGGCGGCCTGCTCGGCCCGCCGGATGCAGGACAGCGCGCCCGTGCCGTCGCCGAGGTGCGCGTACGCCTTCGCCTGCATCGCGTACAGGTCGGAGGCGAGGGCCGGGGTGATGTGCTTGCCGGCGGTGCGCAGCGCGGCCTCCGCGAAGGCGACGGCCTGCCGGAACTCCCGCATGTACAGCGACTGGTTGACCAGCAGCGCGATCACATACGCCCCGAGCCCCCGGTCCCCGCTGGCCTTCGCCAGCCGCAGCGCCTGGTGGAAGTAGCGCTGGGCGAGCCCGTGCGCGTCGGAGTCGTACGCGCAGATGCCGGCGATCGCCACCAGCCCGCCGGTGGCCCGGTGCAGCTGACGGCCGGTGGCGTCGGTGTAGCCGCCGCGCAGCAGCGGCGCGGCCTCGGCGTTGAGGAAGCCTACGATCCGGGTGCGGGTCGCCACCCCGCCGGCCTTGCGGTACATCTGCTCGTAGTGGGTGCGGGCCGAGCGCAGCATCTCGATGTCGGCCGAGGTGACCCGGTGCCGCCCGCCGCGGGATACGTCCACGTCCTCGGGCGGGTTCTCCCACTCCCACACCGGCATCACCGCGGGCGTGCCGGTGACCGCGGGGGCGCCGAGGATGTGCGGGCGCTGCTGCTCGTCGGAGCGCCACAGCGCGGTGGCCCGTTCCACGAAGCCGGAGAGCGAGGTGCCGTGCCCGGTGGGCTCGCCGCCCGGCACGCCGAGGCCGATGTCGTCGAGGGTGACCGGCCGGTGCAGCCGGGCGGCGAGCACCTCGCAGATCAGGTCGGGCACCTGGCCGCGCGGCCGCTGTCCCTTGAGCCAGCGGGCCACCGCGGTGTGCTCGTAGCGCAGGGCGAGGCCGCGCGCCCGGCCGGCCTGGTTGACGTGCGCGGCCAGTCCGGCGTGCGAGATGCCCGCCTCGTCCAGGATCGCGTCGAGCAGAGTGTTGGGCTGCATAGGGAGGCCCCCTGGTGGCTCGGTGCCGACAGCGTAGTGTTTCCGGGTTCACACGGGGTGTGAACGGAGTGCCCGAATCCGTAGCGTGCGCGCGCTGTCGCGGAGAGTTCCTGAACGGTTGACTGAGTTGCCTCGAAAGAGGCCGGCCGGGCCGCCGGCTCCCCCTCGTACAGTGCGGCGGCCCGAGTCCACGTCGTCCGCCCCGTCGCCTGCCCGACACTCCGTGGCGGGGCGGACGGCGTCGCCGGACCGGGTCAGACGCGCGCGGTCCCCCGGGCTCCGGAGGCGGCGCGGCGGGGCAGCCGCTCGTTGCGCAGCACCAGGAGGGCCACGTCGTCGGCCGGTTGTCCGCCGGTGTGCTTCAGCAGGCGGGTGAAGACCGCGCCCAGCAGGGCCTGCGGGGTCCGCACCCCTTGGCCGAGCGCCTCCACCAGCACGGCCGCCAGCGGAAAGAACCGGCCGTGCGCGTCCCGCGCCTCCTCGGCGCCGTCCGTGTGGAGGAACAGCGCCTCGCCCGCGCCGAGTTCGCCGCAGCGCACGGCGGGCAGTTCGGGCGGCAGCGGGAAGGGGCCCAGCGGCGGCAGCGGGTCGGCCGCGGACAGCGGCTCGGCCTCGGTGTCGCGGAGCCGGTAGGGCCACGGGTGCCCGCAGTTCAGCGCCCGGACCTCGCCGTCGCGGGCGATCTCCAGCAGCAGGACGGTGACGAACTCCTCGGCGACCGGGCCGACCGGGTCCGCGCCGGCCGACGGCTGCTCGGCGCGGGCCCGTTCCCGCAGGTGCCGGGCGAGGGCGCGGTCCAGCCGGCGCAGCACCCGGCCCAGGTCGGGCTCGTCGTGCACGGCCTCGCGGAAACTGCCGAGCACGGCGGCGACGGTGCCGATGGCGCCGATCCCGTGCCCGCGCACATCGCCCATGACGGCCCGTACGCCGTGTTCGGTGGCGACGACTTCGTACAGGTCGCCGCCGACGCAGGCGGCCCGGTCGGCGGAGAGCTGGGCGGCGGCCACATGCAGTCCGTCGACCCGCGGCGGCAGCGGCCGCAGCAGCGCGGACTGCGCGGCCCCGGCGACCTCGCGGGCCTGTCTGAGCTCGCGCAGCAGCACCCGGCGGACATGCAGCATCAGCCCGGTGCCGACGGCGAAGAAGACGGCGCTGGTGACGATCCGCGCTCCGAGCCCGGTCTGCTGGGCGAGCGGGCAGACCAGTTTGTAGGTGATGGCGGTGGCACCCCAGACCGTGGGCGGTCCCAGCGCGAGCATCCGACGGCCCCGCCGGGGAACCCCAGCCTTGATACGGATCATGCCGATGGCCCCCCATGTAGGCCCGGACAGCGCAGACCGACCCCGAAAGGCCGGTCCGATTCTGTCGACCGCCTGCCCCGATCGGGCCAGATCGCCCCCACTTGTCACTCGAACGAGTGAGGTGACCACAGGGAGGCGTTCGGGAGGCGTGAAGGCGAAGCCCTCACAAAGAGGTGCGGGGAACCGCGTGATCGGTCCGACGACGGAAAGTCGCCGGCGATCACCCGGTTCCCCGCACCGCGGGCGGGACTCAGCCCCGCAGAACCGCCCCGGTCCGCTCGGCGGCCAGCGCCACCGCCGCGTCCCGCGCGGCCGACGCCTCGTCCACCGTCAGCGTCCGGTCCGCCGCCCGGAACCGCAGCGCGTAGGCGAGCGACTTCCGGCCGTCGCCGAGCTGCTCCGCGTTCTCGTAGACGTCGAACAGCCGGATGCCCTCCAGCAGTTCGCCGGCGCCCTCGCGCAGCGCGGCCTCGACCTCGGCGTGCGGCACCGGCTTGTCGACGACGAGCGCGACGTCCTGGGTGGCCACCGGGAACGAGGAGATGCCCGGCGCCTGCGGCGTGTCGTCGCCGACCCGCTCCAGGGCGTCCAGGTTCAGCTCCATCGCGCAGGTCCGCTCGGGCAGCCCCAGCGCCTTGATCACGCGCGGGTGCAGCTCACCGGCGTGGCCCACGACCTGCTCCGCCCCGTCGGCGGCGATGACCAGCTCGGCGCACCGGCCCGGGTGCCACGGCCCGTACTGGCCCTTGCGCACGGACAGCTCGGCGCCGGCCTCGCGCGCGACGACCCGGGCGGCCTCGACGGCGTCGGCCCAGTCGGCCGGGCGGCCCTTGCCCCACCAGCCGGCCTGCTCACGGGCGCCCGCGAGGACGACCGCCACCTGGCGCGGCTGCTCGGGCAGCGCGGCGTTCAGCGCGGCGATCTCCTCGGCGGTGGGACGCCGGTCGACGGGCAGCTGCACGGTCGCCGGACGCTCCTCACGGGGCAGGAACACCAGCCCGGTCTCGAAGAGCGCCAGGTCGTGCGAGCCGCGGCCGTCGTTGCGGCGCAGCGCGCCCAGCAGACCCGGCAGCAGCGAGGTCCGCAGCGCGGGCTCCTCGTCGTTCAGCGGGTTGACCAGCTTGACCACGCGGCGGGCGGGGTCGTCGGCGTCCAGACCGAGCTGGTCGAAGACCTGCTCGCTGATGAACGGGTAGTTCGGCGCCTCGACGTAGCCGGCCCCGGCCAGCGCCCGGCCGACCCGGCGGTGCAGCCGCTGCCGGTGCGTCAGTCCGCGGCCGGACGGGGGCTTGGGCAGGGTGGAGGGCAGGTTCTCGTAGCCCTCCAGCCGGATGACCTCCTCGGCGAGGTCGTTCGGCTCCAGCAGGTCGGGCCGCCAGGACGGGACGGTGACGATCAGCTCGTCCTGCCCGTACACGTCGCAGCCGATCTCCTGGAGTCGCCGTACGACGGTCTCCCGGCCGTAGGTGACGCCCGCGACCTGGTCCGGATGGTCGGCCGGCACGGTGATGGTGTGCGGCGCGGACGGGGCGATGACCTCGGTGACACCGCTGTCCGCGGTGCCGCCGGCGAGCAGCACCAGCAGGTCGACGGTGCGCTGGGCGGCGGCGGAGGCGGCCTGCGGGTCGACACCGCGCTCGAAGCGGCGGGACGCCTCGGAGGACAGCTTGTGCCGGCGGGCCGTACGGGCGATGGAGACCGCGTCGAAGTGGGCGGCCTCGATGACGACGTCGGTGGTGCCCTCGCCCTCGGCGTGGTCGGCGATCTCGGTGTTGGCGCCGCCCATGACTCCGGCGAGGCCGATGGGACCGCGCTCGTCGGTGATCACCAGGTCCTCGGCGTGCAGCTTCCGCTCGGCACCGTCGAGGGTGACGATCTTCTCGCCCTCCTCGGCCCGGCGGACCCCGATCGCGCCCTGGACCAGGCTGCGGTCGTAGGCGTGCAGCGGCTGGCCGAGCTCCATCATCACGTAGTTGGTGACGTCGACGGCGAGCGAGATCGGCCGCATGCCGACCTTCTGGAGCCGGCGCTGGAGCCAGATCGGCGAGCGGGCCTCGGGGTGCAGTCCGGAGACGGTGCGGGCGGTGAAGCGGTCGCAGCCGAAGGGCTCGGCGATCTGCACCGGGTAGCCGAAGGCGTTCGGGGCGGGGACGTCGAGCAGCGCCGGGTCGCGCAGCGGCAGGCCGTAGGCGATGGCGGTCTCGCGGGCGACGCCGCGGATGGACAGGCAGTCGCCGCGGTTGGCGGTGACGGCGATGTCCAGGACCTCGTCGACCAGTTCCAGCAGCTCGATGGCGTCCTTGCCGACCTCGGTCTCGGGCGGCAGCACGATGATGCCCTTGGTGCCGTCGTCGCCCATGCCCAGCTCGTCGCTGGAGCAGATCATGCCGTGGGACGTCTTGCCGTAGGTCTTGCGCGCGGCGATCGAGAAGCCGCCCGGCAGGGTGGCGCCGGGGAGCACCACGACGACCTTGTCGCCGACGGAGAAGTTGCGGGCGCCGCAGACGATCTCCTGCGGCTCACCGGTGCCGTTGGCGGTGCCGACGTCGACGGTGCAGAAGCGGATGGGCTTCTTGAAGCCCTCCAGCTCCTCGATGGTCAGCACCTGGCCGACGACCAGCGGGCCCTTGAGGTCGTGGCCGAGCTGCTCGACCGTCTCGACCTCCAGGCCGGCCGAAATGAGCTTGGCCTGGACGTCACGGCCGGTCTCGGTGGCCGGCAGGTCGACGTACTCCCGCAGCCAAGAAAGCGGGACCCGCATCAGATCTCCATCCCGAAGGGCCGGGTGAACCGGATGTCACCCTCGACCATGTCTCGCATGTCATCGACGTTGTGGCGGAACATCAGCATCCGCTCGATGCCGAACCCGAAGGCGAAGCCGCTGTACTTCTCCGGGTCGACGCCGCAGGCGGTGAGCACCCGCGGGTTGACCATGCCGCAGCCGCCGAGCTCGATCCAGCCCTCGGAGGAGCAGGTACGGCAGGGCCGGTCGGGATTGCCGACGGACTCGCCGCGGCAGACGTAGCACACCATGTCCATCTCGGCGGACGGCTCGGTGAAGGGGAAGAAGTTCGGCCGCAGCCGGGTCTTCATGCCCTCGCCGAACAGCGACTGGACCATGTGGTCCAGGGTGCCCTTGAGGTCGGCCATGGTCAGGCCCTCGTCCACGGCCAGCAGTTCGACCTGGTGGAAGACCGGGGTGTGGGTGGCGTCCAGCTCGTCGGTGCGGTAGACGCGGCCCGGGCAGATGACGTAGACCGGCAGCTCGCGGTCGAGCAGGGAGCGGATCTGCACCGGGGAGGTGTGGGTGCGCAGCACCACGCCCGAGTCGGCGCCGCCGTCCGGGCCCTCGACGAAGAAGGTGTCCGCCTCGCCGCGGGCCGGGTGGTCCGGGCCGATGTTGAGGGCGTCGAAGTTGAACCACTCGGCCTCGACCTGCGGACCCTCGGCGACCTCGTAGCCCATGGCCACGAAGATGTCCTCGATCCGCTCGGACAGGGTGGTGAGCGGGTGGCGGGCGCCGGCCGGTACGCGGTCGTACGGCAGCGTGACGTCCACGTCCTCCTCGACCAGTACCCGGGCGTCCCGCTCCGCCTCCAGCTCGACCTGCCGGCCGGCCAGGGCCTTGTTCACCGCGCCGCGGGCCTGGCCGACGCGCTTGCCGGCCTCGGCCTTGGCGTGCGGGGGCAGGGCGCCGATCTCGCGGTTGGCGAGCGCCAGCGGGGAGGCCGGGCCGGTGTGGGCGACCTTGGCCTCGTGGAGCGCGTCGAGGGAGTCCGCGGCGGCGAAGGCGGCGAGCGCCTCGTCCCGCATGCGCTCGATCTCTTCCGGTTTCAACGCCTCGACCTCGACAGGGTCGTACGACTTATTCGGTGCCGACATCTCTTCCCGTGCTTCCGATTGGCTGGCTGGAGGTCCCCGTCGCCGACTCTCTCGGGCCGTCCGGGACACAAAGGTGCCAAAGGCCGAGTCTAACGGGGTGAGGGTGGGCGAATGCGCCCGCGGGTCACTGGGCGAGATACGCCGGTGCGCCCACGGGCAACGTAAATCGGAACTCGGCGCCGCCCTGGGCGGCGCGGCCGACCGTGATGGTGCCGCCGTGGGCCTCGACGATGCCCTTGACGATGTACAGCCCGAGGCCGGTGCCGCCGCGCTTGCTGCCCCGCCAGAAGCGGGTGAAGACGCGGTTCATGGACTCCTCCGGGATGCCGGGCCCCTCGTCGCTCACGGTGACCGACGTGCCGGTGTCCTCTCCCTCGCGGGGGGACCTCGTGGCCGTGATGTCGATGGTGACGGTTCCCTCGCCGTGCCGCACCGCATTTTCCAGCAGGTTGCTGAGCACCTGGTCGACCTTGTCGGGGTCGGCCCACAGGTCGGGCAGCGGCTGCTCGATGCGCAGCAGGAACCGGTCGGCGGCCTGTCCGGCGGCCACGTACGCCTGGATGTGCCGTCCGACGGCGGCGCCGATGTCGACCGGCTGGCGGCGCAGCTCCAGGCGTCCGGAGTCGATCCGGGAGATGTCGAGCAGCTCGGCGATCAGCCGGGTGACGCGGTCGGCGTCCGCGTCGACGGTCTCCAGCATCAGCCGTTTCTGGTCGTCGGTGAACCGTTCCCACTTGGCCAGCAGGGTGGCGGTGAAGCCCTTGACGGAGGTGAGCGGCGAGCGCAGCTCGTGGGCGACCGTGGCGATCAGCTCGGCGTGGCTGCGCTCGGTGCGGCGCCGGGCCTCGGTGTCGCGCAGCGAGACGACCACGCGGCGGACCGGGCCGGTGGGCTCGGCGCGCACGTAGCGGGCGGAGACCAGCACCTCGTGGCCGCCGGGCAGCAGCAGGTTGCGTTCGGGCTGGCGGCCGCGGGTGGCGAGGCCGCCGTAGGGGTCGGTCAGCTGCCACCAGCGCCGGCCTTCCAGGTCCTCCAGGGGCAGCGCGGTCTCCAGCGGCTGTCCGAGGACGTCGGCGGCGCTGACCGCGGCGATGCGCTCGGCGGCGGTGTTGCAGCAGATCACCCGGCCGTGCTCGTCGGCGACGACGAGGCCGTCCGGCAGGTCGTCGGGATCGATGCCGAGCTCGGCCGCCGGGTCACCGGCCCGGGGCGCGGGCGGGCGCCCGACGTCCCGTGCTCCCCGTGCGCTGCTCGTGCCGACGCTCATCCCCGTATCCCACCTCTCGGATGGTTGAGTGGGCCCCCGAGCTGGTCACCCTACTAGCTCTCGGTGACGGAGCGGCACCCTCCGGAGGCGCGCTGTGCACGGGCCGACGCATACAGACATACGGCGGCGGCGGTCGCGAGGTTCAGGCTCTCGGCCCGTCCGTGGATCGGGACGCGCACCACGGCGTCGGCGAGGGCGCGGGTCTCCTCCGGCAGTCCCCAGGCCTCGTTGCCGAAGACCCAGGCGGTCGGCCCGCCCATGGTGCCCTCGTCCAGCTCGTCGTCGAGGTCGCGGTCGCCCGCCCCGTCGGCGGCGAGGATCCGCACCCCGGCGTCCTTGAGGCCGGCCACGGCCTGCTCGACGGGGACGCCGACGGCCACCGGGAGGTGGAAGAGGGAGCCCACGGAGGCGCGGACGGCCTTGGGGTTGTACAGGTCGACGGAGGCGTCGGTGAGGACGACGGCCTCGGCGCCCGCCGCGTCCGCGCAGCGCAGCACGGTGCCGGCGTTCCCGGGGTCCCGGACGTGCGCGAGGACGGCGACGAGCCGGGGCCGTGCCCTGAGGATGTCCGCGAAGGGGGTGTCGACGAAACGGCAGACGCCGACCAGTCCCTGCGGGGTGACGGTGGTGGAGATGTCGGCGATGACCTGCTCCGGGGCCAGGTGCACCCGGGCCCCGGCGTCACGGGCCTCGCCGACGATGTCCGCGTACCGCTCCGCGGCCTCGACGGTCGTGAACAGTTCGACGAGGGTGTCCGGGTGCGCCGCCGCCTCCCGCACGGCCTGCGGCCCCTCCGCGAGGAACAGCCGCTCCTTCCCCCGGAAGTTCCGCTTGGCCAGCCGCCGGGCGGCGGAGACGCGGGGGGAACGGGGGGAGATCAGCTCGGGGCTGACGGGGGGCATCTTCAGTTCACCTTCATCGACATCGGCAGGTCTCCACGGCGGCACCGGACCGCCCGCATCACTCGCCAGGGCTCAACGCAACGGACCCGCAGGCAAACCTACGGGTCCGTCCAGTCACGTCGGTTCAGAGCCGGCGCGGCGTCACGCGGCCTTCGGCGCGTTGACGTCCGAGGGCAGCGCCTTCTGCGCGACCTCGACGAGCGCGGCGAACGCGTTCGCGTCGTTGACGGCCAGCTCGGCCAGGATCTTGCGGTCGACCTCGACGTTCGCGGCCTTCAGACCCTGGATGAAGCGGTTGTACGTGATGCCGTTGGCGCGGGCAGCGGCGTTGATGCGCTGGATCCACAGCTGGCGGAAGTCACCCTTGCGCTTCTTGCGGTCGTTGTAGTTGTAGACCAGCGAGTGGGTGACCTGCTCCTTGGCCTTGCGGTACAGGCGCGAACGCTGACCGCGGTAGCCGGAGGCCTGCTCCAGGATCGCCCGGCGCTTCTTGTGGGCGTTGACTGCCCGCTTGACGCGTGCCACTTTTTAACTCCTTGTAGCGGGGTCGTGGTTGTCGCCACACGACCCGGATTCGATTAAGTCCCGGTCATATGTCAGGCGCGGTGCACGCGCCCGACATCACTTGCCGAGAAGCTTCTTGATCTTCGCGGCGTCGCCCGGGGCCATCTCGGCGTTGCCGGTGAGGCGACGCGTCACGCGGGACGACTTGTGCTCAAGCAGGTGGCGCTTGCCGGCGCGCTCACGGAGCACCTTGCCGGAGCCGGTGACCTTGAAGCGCTTGCTGGCACCGCTGTGCGACTTGTTCTTCGGCATAGCGCCGTTCTCTCCTCGTCGGTGGCGCTCCGGTGCCCGGTCACGAGAACCGGGCACGGTGGAGCGTCGCTCTTGTTTCGGTTACTGCCTGGGACTCGGAAGTCCCCGGGATCACGCCTCGGCGGGAGCCTCGGTGGGTGCCTCGGCGGTTTCCTCCGCGGCAGCCTCGGGGCCGTCCTCGGTGTCGGCAGGGTTCTGCGAACGACCGGGGTTGGCCTTCGCTTCGGCCTTGCGGGCCTCCTGCGCCTGGCGAGCCTCGGCCATCGCCTCGGTCTTCTTCTTGTGCGGACCGAGAACCATGATCATGTTTCGGCCGTCCTGCTTCGGGTTCGACTCCACGAAACCGAGGTCCTGGACGTCCTCCGCGAGACGCTGCAGCAGTCGGTAGCCCAGCTCGGGCCGGGACTGCTCGCGACCACGGAACATGATCGTGATCTTGACCTTGTCGCCCTGCTTGAGGAACCGGACGACGTGACCCTTCTTGGTGTCATAGTCGTGCGGGTCGATCTTCGGCCGGAGCTTCATCTCCTTGATGACCGTGTGCGCCTGGTTCTTGCGCGCCTCACGGGCCTTCATGGCCGACTCGTACTTGAACTTCCCGTAGTCCATGAGCTTGCACACGGGCGGACGGGCGTTCGCCGCGACCTCGACCAGGTCCAGGTCGTACTCCTGCGCAAGCTCCAGTGCCTTGGCCAGCGGGACGATGCCCACCTGCTCGCCACTGGGACCGACAAGTCGCACCTCGGGAACGCGAATCCGGTCGTTGATGCGGGGCTCGGCGCTGATGGATCCTCCTCGGTAGCACCACACGACTGCCTGGGGAGCAGCCGCGTAACGTCTCTGTTCGTTAGACCTAACCGCGCCGAAGCACAAAAAATGCCCCGGACGATCACAGGCGGGGCTCCTCGAACTACTACCGGAGCACCGTCGCGATCATCGCGGGGCGCGCATTCGGACGGATCGCCGCCTCGGGGACGGGACCGTCTGACCGGTGACCCGCCGTCCCGGAGGACGGTCAGGTGGGAGTTCGAAAGCCTCCACTTGTGGGCCGAGCACATCAGTGTCCGGCCGGTCGTCAACAAGGTTAGCAGGATCGCTTGACAAGGGCTAACCGGAGGGCGCTTGACAAGGGCCGCGGGGGCCGGGGGCGCGGTACCGGCCCCGTGGCGCTGCCCCTATCGTGTGGGGCATGAGTGAGACCTCCCCCTCCGACTCCCCGGAGACGCCCGACTTCGCCGCCATGACCCGTGACATCGCGGAGGTCCCCGCGGTCGAGGTGATCGTCACGGTCGCCGTCAACCTGATGAGCGCCGCCGCCGTGAAGCTCGGGCTGACCGAGGAGGGCGACAAGTACAAGGACCTGGACGAGGCCCGCAAGCTGATCCACGCCCTCGCCGGCCTGCTGGACGGCAGCGCGACCGAGATCAGCTCGTTCCACGCGGCGCCGCTGCGCGACGGTCTGAAGTCGCTCCAGCTGGCCTTCCGCGAGGCGTCGCTGGTCCCGGACGAGCCGGGCCAGGGACCGGGCGAGAAGTACACCGGCCCGGTCTACCGCTAGCTCGTCAACCCCGTACGTACAAGGGCTCGCCCGGAGGCGTGGTCCCGGCCGGCAGCAGTGCCAGGTCGAGGCCGCGCACCAGGCGGGCCCGCAGTGTCTCGTCGGCGGCCAGCCGTCGCGCGATCGCGCGCGCGGTCTCGGCGGGCGTCGCGGCCGGGTCCAGTACGAGGGCGAGGGTGCCGTCGGCCTCGCCGGGGCCGAGGTGGGCGCGGAGCACCGCGGGCTCGGCGGCGACGGCGGCGCGGACCGCCTCCAGGACGGCCGGATCGGCGAGCGGGTCGGTGGTCGTACGGCCCTCCGCGAGCGCCAGCAGCGCGGGACCCGTCAGTTCGAACGGCACCGGGCCGGCCAGGTCCAGCACGACGGTGTCGGCCTTCTCGTGGGCGGCCGCCTGGAGCGCCTGGTGCAGCGGTACGGCGACGGGGCGGGCCTCCGGGTCCCAGCGGGCCAGCGCGTCCGTGGAGGTGAACGCCGGGAGGGCGGTGCGGGCGCCCGCCTTGAGCGTGGGGACGGCCATGTCGCTGGTCTTCTCGCGGCGCAGCCCGTTCTCGTCCTCCTCGACCTCGCCGAGCACGGCGACGACCGGGACCAGCAGCCGGGCGTCCTTGAGTGCCTGGAGCACCGGTGTCAGGGCGGTGCGGTCCTCGGCCCAGGCGGCGAGCGCCGCGCTCAGCCGGGGATCGGCGGAGCCGTCGTCGTCGGAGAAGCCGGGGTCGGGAATGTTCTTGTTCGCCACGGTCACCGAGCCTATCCGGGGCGCTCCGCCGTTCCGGCGCGGGCCCGGTGCGGACCCGGAAACGCGGCCGTCATCCGGCTCACGGGTTTCTCAGACTTCCCTTACACGGATTTCACGTCCGTCCAACGGCCCGCACAGCCGCCGCCTCCAGCATCGCGGGCATGGAGTCTTCCGGAGTCCGTCCGGCCCGGCGCCGTCCGGCCCGCGCCGCTCTCGCCGCGCTCGTCGTCCTCGGGGGAACGGCGATGGGGACCGCTTGCGTGACGGCGCGGACGCAGCCGGACGCGGTGGCCGTGTCGTCGGCGGGGGCGTCGCCGTCGGCGACCACGCGCGCGCAGGCGTCCGTGGAGCCCGTGGCGCAGCCGCAGGTGGTGGATCACGACGGGCTGCTGGCCGAGGCGATGCGGTCGGTCGAGGTGGCGGACGGCGTCTCGGTGTCGGTGGCCGTGCTGGACCTGGAGTCCGGCAGCAGCGCGGTGTACGGCGACGGCGGCTTCGACACGGCGAGCATCGTCAAGGTGGACATCCTGGCGGCGCTGCTGCTCCAGGCCCAGGACGCGGGCCGCTCGCTCACCGCGTCGGAGCGGGCGTACGCGACCGCGATGATCGAGCGGAGCGACAACGCGTCCGCGTCGGCGCTGTGGCGGTCGATCGGGCAGGCCGACGGGCTGGACGCGGCGAACCGGCGGTTCGGGCTGACGGACACCGTGGGCGGCGACGGCATGCTGTGGGGGCTGACGAGGACGACGGCCGCGGATCAGCTCACGCTGCTGCGACAGGTGTTCGAGGCGGACGCGGCGGACTCCGAGCTGGACGAGGCCTCGCGGACGTATCTCGAGGGGCTGATGGGGGACATCGCCGCCGATCAGGACTGGGGCGTCTCGGCCGCCGCGGACGGCTCCGCGTGGGCCCTGAAGAACGGGTGGCTGCCGCGCAGCGCCACCGGCCTGTGGGACGTCAACAGCATCGGGCGGGTGACCGTCGGCGGCCGCGACTATTTGGTCGCCGCGCTGTCGGACGGCAACGCGACGAAGGCGGCGGGGGTGTCGGTGGTGGAGGCGGCGGCGCGGGCGGCGGTGCCGGTGCCGGCCGGGGCGGCGACGACGCCGAGCCCGGCGCCTTGACCCCGGCGGTTCAGTAGCCGTCGTACTCGTGGCCGCCCCGGCGGCCCCGCCACAGGACGACCGCCGCCACCAGCAGGACGCCGCCGGCGCTGCCGGCCAGGGGGCCCGCCCAGGCGGAGGTGTCGCCGTCGGGTTCGGCGGAGTCGGGGCCGGGGCCGAAGTAGCGGTCGGCGGAGGCGGCGGAGCGCAGGGTCTCCGGCTCGAGGCGGGCGGCCTCCTCGATGGCGGCGGCCGGGTCGATGAAGCCGAAGCCGCGGGAGTCGTCGCGGCCGTCGGCCGGGGCGTTGCGGGCGGTGTCCTCCAGGAGCCGCTTGATCTGCGCCGGTGCCAGGCCGGGGTGTGCGGCCTTGACGAGGGCGACGGCGCCGGAGACGAAGGCCGCGGCGGCGCTGGTGCCCCAGCCCTCGTAGTACTTGCGGTCCGGGTCGGCGATGACGACGTCGACGCCGGGGGCGCTGACCGTGGCGTACCAGCGGCGGGTGGAGAACGAGGCGCGGGTGCCGTAGCGGTCGACGGCGGTGACGGCGATGACGCCCGGGTAGGCGGCCGGGTAGGAGATGTGGTCGCCCTTCTCGCCGCCGTTGCCTGCCGAGGCGACGACGACGGCGCCCTTCCTCAGGGCGTACTGGACGGCCTCGTCCTCGGTGGGCTCGGGGTGCGCGGAGGCGGAGTCGTCGCCGAGGGACAGGTTGATGACGTCGGCGCCCTGGTCGGCGGCCCAGCGGATGCCGTCGGCGAGGGCGTTGCCGCGGGTCTTGCGGGCCGTGGCGCGGGAGGGGTCCTTGTCCTCCAGGATCACGCGGACGGGGAGGATCTTGGCGGCGGGGGCGATGCCGAGGACGCCGTCGGTGCCGCCGTAGCCGTGTCCGTGGCCGGCGATGATGCCGGCCATGGCGGTGCCGTGCCGGGCCCAGACCTCGTCGCCGCGCTCCGCGCCGAAGCCGACCATGTCCTTGCCGGTGAGGACGTTGCCGACGAGGTCGGGGTGGGTGGCGTCGACGCCGGTGTCGAGGACGGCGACGGTGATGCCGCCGCCTTTGGTGGTCTGCCAGGCCTCCTGGGTGTGCAGGGCGTCCAGGGCCCACTGCTTGGCGCGGATGCCGTCGGCGTGCGCGGCGGTGGGCGGGACGAGGGCGAGCAAGGCGGCCAGCAGGGCGCTGAGCACGGCGGCCCGGTGGGTCGTACGGCGGCGGATCATGAGGGCTGCTCCGAGGCGGCGACGACGGACTTGCGCAGGCTTCGCTCGACGCGGTCGGCGAGGCCCTTCGCCTCGTGGCCGAGGCCTGCCTGGGCCGGGGCGGTGGTGGCGCCGGAGCGTGTGGCGTCGACGGCGGGCTGCGGGGCGTCCACGCGGCGGCCGTCGGCCCAGCCGGAGACGGCGTAGACGACCACGGGGGCGTCGGTGAGCACGGACACGGTCCAGGAGGCGCGCTGGTCGTCGCCGAAGTCGGCGGCGACGGTTCCCTCGGCGGCGTAGGCGCGGGGCATCAGGTCGGTGCGGCGGTGCAGGCCGCCGTCCTTGAACTGGGTCTCCAGCGCGCGCATCCCGGCGGCGTCGGCCTTGGTGAAGAGCAGGCCCACGGTGGTGACGTGGCTCTGGGTGGCGTCGGTGTAGGTGGCGCGCAGCAGGCGCCGGCAGCCGGCGGGCGCGAGGGCCTTGCGCAGCAGCGGGTCGAAGGCGTCGGCGCAGCCGGTGTCCGGGGCGACGGCGATCCGCGTCCAGGTGCGGTCGGCTCCGCCGGGGCCGGCGCCGCGGCCCGCCACGGTGGGCGGGAACAGCTGGTCGACGGGCGCGTTGTGCCACAGCCCGGCGGCCGTGGCGAACGCGCCGCGCTCCGTGGCGTCCCCGGAGTCGCCGACGAGCCAGCTCCCGGTGACCGCGCCACCGATCAGCCCCACCCCGAGCACCACACAGGCGGCCGCCGCGACGGCCTGCCGCCGCACCCGCCTTCCGACCGCCCGGACCGGCGCGGGATCGCTGTGGTCGTGCGGCATCGGGAATCCGGCGGCGGGTGGGGCGCTCCAGTCGTGTGCGGGGTGGGACGGTCCTGGGGCGCCGGTACGGCGGTCCGCGACGGCGTCCCCGGGAACCCGCACGGCCGCCTCCGGCCGCGCCTGCGCCTGCGCCTGCCGTACCGATTCAGCCGCCCGGGACGACGACGCCGACGGCACGGGGCGCAGCCGAGCGGTCCGCTCTTCGGCGGCCTCGGGGGACGACGCGACGGACGGGGGTTGCGCGGCGAAGGGCCGACGCGGCGCGTCCGTCCCGGCGGGCGCGGTGAAGGGGCGGCGCGGGGTGTCCGTCTCCCCGGGCGCGGTGAAGGGGCGGCGCGGTGAGGGCGGGGTGTCCGGGAAGCGCGCCGAGGCGGGGGGCGGGGGCGGGGCGCCGTGGGTGGTGTCGGGGCGCCGCGGCGAGACGGGGGACGCGGGCGCCGAGGTCGGCCGGCCCGGAGTGGACGAGTCGCAGTGCCCCGCTTCGACACCGACCGGCGCAGCCGAAGCCGCAGGCGCATCGTCAGGACGGCGCGGCGCAGCGGACGCCGTGTCCGAACCGGCACGCGAAGCCGGGACGCCGTACGCGGTGTCCGGGCGACCCGACGAGGCCGGAGCGGCAGACGCCGAGGTGGGCCGACCGGGAGTGGACGAGCCGGAATACCCCGTGTCCGCACCACCCTGCGCAGCCGAGGCGAGAGGCGCATTGTCGGGACGGCGCGGCGCAGAAGGGGCGGTGTCCGGGCGGCGCGGCGCAGCCGTAGGCGCCGAGGCCGGTCGGCTCGGGGCGGACGAGGTGGCAGGGCCCGCCTCCGTACCGCCCGGCACAGCCGAAGCCGAGGCCGTCGGCGCGCCGTGCGGGCCGCGTGGCGCGGCCGGGCTCGTGGGTGCCGGGTCCGAACCGGAGCGCGTGGTCGGGACGCCGTACGCGGTGTCCGGGTGGCGTGGGGACGCGGGCGGCCGGTCCGGGAGGGGCGGCGCGGCCGGGGTCGTGGGCGCCGGGTCCGGGTCACCCGGTGGAGCCCACGCGGGCGGCGTGCCGTCCTCGGAGGCCGGGTGCGCGGTGGAGGGTGGCTCGGTGGGCGGCGGAGGGGTGGTGGGGCGCGGGGGGATGGGGGCGTGCCGCGCTTCCGTGCTCATGCACCCCCCGTTTCCTCGTGCCCGGGCCCGTCTCCTCGTGCGCGGGCCGTGGCCACTCGTCGCACGCATACCCGCACGGACGGACCGCCATCCGGCGGGGGCTCCCGCGCGGGGCCGTCGCTTCCGTGCGTGCGCGTCACTCTACGGGTTGCCCGAGCGAATCCGGGAACCAGTCCACGACCGCGGGGCATCTGCCCGGAACATCCCCCTACCCTGCGGTAATCCTGTCTGGCAGGCTTCGTTCATGACTGCGCGCGCCGCCGACCGGTACCGCTACGACCGGGCCACCGCCCATCTCGACGCCCCGCTGGCGATCGTCGACCTGGACGCCTTCGACGCCAACGCGGACGATCTGGTCCGCCGGGCCGGCGGGAAGCCGATCCGTGTGGCCAGCAAGTCCGTGCGCTGCCGGGCCCTGCTGGAACGGGTGCTGGCGCGGGACGGCTTCGCGGGCGTCATGTCGTACACCCTCGCGGAGTCCCTGTGGCTCGCCCGCTCCGGGTTCGAGGACGTGCTGCTCGCCTATCCGTCCGCCGACCGCGCCGCTTTCGCCGAGCTGACGAGCGATCCCAAGCTGGCCGCCGCCGTGACCGTGATGGTCGACGATCCGGCGCAGCTCGCGTTCATCGACCGGGCGCGGGACGGCGGGAGCGAAGTCGTGCGGGTGTGCCTGGAGTTGGACACCTCGCTGCGGCTGTTCGGCGGGCGGGTGCGGGTCGGCGCCCGCCGCTCGCCGCTGCACTCCCCCGCCGAGGTCGCGGAGCTGGCCCGGGCGGTGGTCCGGCGGCCGGGCTTCGAGGTGGTGGGGATCATGGCGTACGAGGGCCATGTCGCCGGTGTGGGGGACGCGATCGCGGGCCGGCCGGTGCGTTCGCGCGCGGTACGGCTGATGCAGGCGGCGGCCCGCCGGGAGCTCGCGGAGCGCCGGGCGGCGGTGGTGAGCGCGGTGCGGGCGGTGGTGCCGGGTCTGGAGTTCGTCAACGGCGGCGGCACCGGCAGTGTGCAGCACACCGCCGCGGAGGACGCGGTCACCGAGATCGCGGCCGGTTCGGGGTTGTATCTGCCGCGGCTGTTCGACAACTACACGTCGTTCAGCGGCCGTCCGGCGGCCCTGTTCGCCCAGCCCGTGGTGCGCCGGCCCGGCGTGGGTGTGGTGACGGTGCTCGGCGGCGGCTATCCGGCCTCCGGCGCGGCCGGTCCGGACCGGTCGCCGGTGCCGTATCTGCCGGAGGGGCTGCGCTACGACCCGCAGGAGGGCGCCGGCGAGGTGCAGACGCCGCTGCTCGGCTCGCCCGCGGACGATCTGCTGATCGGCGACAAGGTGTGGTTCCGGCACGCGAAGGCGGGTGAGCTGTGCGAGCGGTTCGACGCGCTGCACCTGGTGGAGGGCGACCGGGTGACGGCGACCGTGCCGACGTACCGGGGCGAGGGCCGTACGTTCCTGTAAGCCCCTCGGCTCCCCGGTTTCCCGGTTCCCCGGCTACGGTCCGACGCTGCTGCCCACGCCGCCGCCGGGGTCGGTGTCGCCGGCCGCGCGGATGCCCTTGGTGATGCGGTCCATGTCGGCGAGCGGCGGTCCGTCCTCGCCGGCGTCGAAGACGTAGCGCACGATGACGGGTGACTCGGTGCCGACGCTGGACTGGAAGGCCATGGACTGGACGTAGCCGCCGGGCCCTTCGGCGGTTCTGACCCGCCAGCGCACGAAGTACCCGGCGCGGCCCGCGACCGCGACCGGCCCGGAGTCGACGAGCTGGTGGGACTCGATGCCGCCGTAGGGGCGCCGGCCGATGGCGTCGCGGTCGTAGGCCTCGTCGGCGGCGTCGGCGATGTCCTGCTCGGCGAGTGCCTGGGGGGAGGTCTCGTCGTTGGCGGTGACGGTGCGGGAGATGACCAGGCCGTGCCGGCAGAGGCCGCCGTCGCCGGGGCAGTCGTAGGTGCCGTCGGTGGTCATCATGACGTTGTCCTGGCTGACGTCGCGGGGCCGGACCCAGCCGTCGACGAGCGGGAACGTGATGCCGTTGAGCTGGTCCTCGACGACGGCGGGGTCGTCGGCGGACGGTGCGGAGGTGGTGGGGGACGGCGACGGGGCGGGCGGCTCGGTCGTGGTCGGTGCGAGCGTGGGGGCGGGTGTGGGGCTCGCCACGGGCGCGCCGGCGTTCTCGCCGTCGTCCTTGAGGAAGATCGCGCCGGTGACGATCGCCGCGACCAGGACGGCCGCGGCGACGGTGAGGGCGGTGGCCCTCGACCGCGCGTCGCCGCCGCCCGCGGTGACGGGGGGCGGCGGACCGGGGACGTCCGGGCCGGGCACCGGGTGCCCGGCGGGCTCGGGGGCCCGCCGGTGGTCGGTCCAGGCCGTGCCGTCCCACCAGCGCTCGGCGTGCGGGGCCGTGGGGTCGCGGTACCAGCCGGGCGGAGGTGTCATGCTCATATCCCGGCACTGTAGGCGCAGTACTACAGCGGTGTGACGTACGCCCCCGAGATCCCGCCGTCCACCAGGAAGTCGGTGGCGTTGACGAAGGAGGAGTCGTCGCTGGCCAGGAAGGCGACGGCGGCGGCGATCTCCTCGGCCTCGGCGAACCGGCCGACCGGGATGTGCACCAGGCGCCGGGCGGCCCGCTCCGGGTCCTTGGCGAACAGCTCTTGCAACAGCGGGGTGTTGACCGGTCCGGGGCAGAGCGCGTTCACGCGGATGCCCTCGCGGGCGAACTGCACGCCCAGTTCGCGGGACATGGCGAGAACGCCGCCCTTGGAGGCGGTGTAGGAGATCTGGCTGGTGGCCGCGCCCATCCGGGCCACGAACGAGGCGGTGTTGATGATGGAGCCCTTGCCCTGGCGCCGCATATAGGGGATCGCGGCCTTGCAGCACAGGTAGACGGAGGTGAGGTTGACCTCCTGGACCCGCTTCCAGGCCTCCAGACCGGTCTCCAGGATGGAGTCGTCGTCGGGCGGGGAGATCCCGGCGTTGTTGAAGGCGATGTCGACGCTGCCGTAGGTGTCGTGGGCCGTCCGGAACAGGGTCTCGACCTGCTCGGGGTCGGTGACGTCGACCTTCACGAAGATGCCGCCGGTCTCCTCGGCGGCGGCCTTGCCGCGGGTCTCGTCGACGTCGCCGCAGACGACGTGCGCGCCCTCGGCGGCGAGGCGGCGGGCGGTGGCGAGGCCGATGCCGCTGCCGGCTCCGGTGACGACGGCGGTGCGGCCGACGAGACGGCGGCAGACGGCTTCCGGGGCTGCGGCGTCCTGCGTTGCTTCGGTCACTGTGCGGGGCCCTCCGTGCTGATGAAGACGTTCTTGGTCTCGGTGAAGGCGGCCAGGGCGTCGGGTCCGAGTTCGCGGCCGATGCCGGACTGCTTGAAGCCGCCGAACGGCGTCCAGTAGCGGACGCTGGAGTGCGAGTTGACGGACAGGTTCCCGGCCCGGACGGCCTGGGAGACACGCAGCGCGCGGCCCACGTCCCGGGTCCAGATGGAGCCGGAGAGGCCGTAGTCGGTGGCGTTGGCGAGGGCCACGGCCTCCGCCTCGTCGTCGAAGGGGAGGACGACGGCGACCGGGCCGAAGACCTCTTCGACGGCCACGCGCGCGTGGCTGTCGACGCCGGTGAGGACCGTGGGCGGGTACCAGAAGCCGGGGCCTTCGGGTGCCGTGCCGCGGATGCCGTCGAGGTCGTCGGTGACGTACGAGCGCACCCGTTCCAGCTGGGCCTTGGAGATGAGCGGGCCCATGTCCGTCTTCTCGTCGGCGGGGTCGCCGACCCGGATGGCCTCGATCGCCGGGGCGAGGAGGCCGAGGAAGCGGTCGTACACGGCGCGCTGGACGAGGATGCGGGTGCGGGCGCAGCAGTCCTGGCCCGAGTTGTCGAGGAAGGACATCGGCGCGGCGGCCGCGGCGGTCTCCAGGTCGGCGTCGGAGAAGACGATGTTGGGGCTCTTGCCGCCGAGTTCGAGGGTGACGCGCTTGAGGAGCGCGGAGCCCTGCGCCAGCACCTGCTTGCCCACGGCCGTCGAACCGGTGAACACGATCTTGGCCACTCCGGGGTGCCGGACGAGCGCGTCGCCCGCGACCGGACCGTGTCCGGGCAGCACCTGGAACAGGCCTTCCGGCAGCCCGGCCTCGACGGCGAGTTCGGCCAGCCGCAGCGCGGTCAGCGGGGTGGTCTCGGCGGGCTTGAGGAGGACGGCGTTGCCGGCGGCGAGGGCGGGCGCGGTGCCCCAGGCCGCGATCGGCATCGGGAAGTTCCAGGGCGCGATGACGCCGACGACGCCGAGCGGTTCGAGGAGGGTGACGTCCAGGCCGCCCGCGACCGGGATCTGGCGGCCGGTCAGCCGCTCCACTCCCCCGGCCGCGTAGTCGAGCAGGTCCCGGACGTTGCCCGCCTCCCAGCGGGCGTTGCCGAGGGTGTGTCCGGCCTCCCGGACCTCCAGCCGGGCCAGCTCTTCGAGGTGTTCGTCGACGGTGGTGGCGAACCGGCGCAGCAGCCGGGCCCGGTCGCCGGGCGCGAGGGCGGCCCACCGGGTCTGGGCCCGCGCGGCGCGTACGACCGCCGCGTCGACGTCGGCCTCGGTGGCGGCGGGGACGGTGGCGACGACCTCCTCGGTGGCGGGGTTGAGTACCTGGAGCGCGTGCGCGTACGACAACGGATGACCTCTCACATGCGTTCGAAGGAGCGGCGCAGCTCCCAGTCGGTGACCGCGGCGTCGAAGGCGGCCACTTCCACCCGCGCCATGTTCCGGTAGTGCGCGACGACCTCGTCGCCGAAGGCGGCCCGGGCGATCGGGCTGTTCTCCCACAGCTCGGCGGCCTCGCGCAGGGTGGTGGGGACGTGCGCGAAACCGGCGGTGTAGGCGTTGCCCCGGCACGGCTCGGGCGGTTCCAGCCGCTGTTCGACGCCGTGCAGGCCGGCCGCCACCATCGCGGCGACCGCGAGGTACGGGTTGACGTCGCCGCCGGGCAGCCGGTTCTCGAACCGCAGCGAGCGGCCGTGGCCGACGACGCGCAGCGCGCAGGTGCGGTTGTCGTGGCCCCAGGCGACGGCGGTCGGGGCGAAGGAGCCGGGCTGGAACCGCTTGTAGGAGTTGATGTGGGGGGCGTAGAGGAGCGAGAAGTCGCGCAGCGCCGCCAGCTGGCCGGCGAGGAAGTGCCGCATGAGCGGGGCCATGCCTCCGCCGAGCTCTCGGCTCCGCTCGGGCAGGGGGGACCCTCCTGGGCCGTCCCCGGCGAAGGCCGGGCGCCCGTCGGCGTCGGTCAGCGACAGGTGGATGTGGCAGGAGTTGCCCTCGCGCTCGTTGTACTTCGCCATGAAGGTGAGGGCCATGCCCTCCTGGGCGGCGATCTCCTTGGCTCCGGTCTTGTAGACGGCGTGCTGGTCGCAGGTGACCAGGGCCTCGTCGTAGCGGAAGACGATCTCGTGCTGGCCGGGATTGCACTCGCCCTTGGCGGACTCGACGGTCATCCCGGCGGCAGCCATCTCGTTGCGGATGCGGCGCAGCAGGGGCTCGACGCGGCCGGTGCCGAGCACCGAGTAGTCGATGTTGTACTGGTTGGCCGGGGTGAGTCCCTGGTAGCCGGCGTCCCAGGCCTGCTCGTAGGTGTCCTTGAAGACGATGAACTCCAGCTCGGTGCCGACCTGGGCGGTGAGGCCGTGTTCGGCGAGCCGGTCGAGCTGGCGGCGCAGGATCTGGCGGGGCGCGGCCACCACCGGGGAGCCGTCCTCCCAGGCGAGGTCGGCGACGACCAGGGCGGTGCCGGGGTGCCAGGGGACGCGGCGCAGGGTGGCCAGGTCCGGGTGCATGGCGAAGTCGCCGTAGCCGCGGTCCCAGGAGGACATCGCGTAGCCGTCGACGGTGTTCATCTCCGCGTCCACCGCGAGCAGGTAGTTGCAGCCCTCGGTGCCGTGCCGCAGCACCTCGTCGAGGAAGAAGCGCGCGGCGAACCGCTTGCCCTGGAGACGGCCCTGCATGTCGGGGAAGGCGAGGACGACGGTGTCGATCTCGCCGCCCGCGACGAGGGCGTGCAGCTCCTCGACACCGAGCGGGGGTGTGCGGTCTGCCACGGGGAGGTCCTCCTTGGGTCAGCCGGGAGCCCTAAGGTATGAGGGCAGACCATTACTTGGGAAGGGGGCACCGCCGCATGCCACTGGATCCGGTGGAACCCGTCGCGGCCGGCGCCGGGGACCGGCTGGCCGCGGTGCTGCGCCCCGTGCGGGCGGGCAACGGCTTCGAGGAGGCGCTGGAGCAGATCCTCCAGGTCGTCCGGCTCGGCCTGGTGCCCGGCGGCGAACGGCTGCCCGCCGAGCGGGACCTGGCGGAACGGCTGGGCATCAGCCGGGTGACGCTGCGCGAGGTGCTGAAGGTGCTCCAGGACCAGGGGCTGGTGGAGTCGCGGCGCGGGCGGTACGGCGGCACCTTCGTGCTGGCCCGCTCGGACGCCGCCGGCGAGGACGAGCTGCGGCGCCGGATCGCCGGGGTCGACCTGGAGGACGTCCTGCGCTTCCGGGAAGTGCTGGAGACGGGCGCGGCCGGGCTGTGCGCGGCGCACGGGCTGACCGGGGCGCGGGCGGCGCGCCTGCGCGAGGCGCTGGCCGGCACCCGGGACGCGCCGCTCGCCGACTACCGCCGCCGGGACACCCTGCTGCACCTCACGCTCGCCGAGCTGTCCGGCTCGCCCAGCCTGACCGCGCAGTACGCGGCGGTCCGGGCCACGGTGAACGACCTGCTCGACTGCATCCCGCTGCTGGTGCGCAACCTGGAGCACTCCCAGCACCAGCACACCGCGCTGGTGGAGGCGGTGCTCGACGGCGACGCGGACGGGGCGCGGGAGATCATGCGGGAGCACTGCGCGGGAACGGCGGCGCTGCTGCGCGGCTTCCTGGGCTGAGCGTCTTGCCGTGGGGCCCGCGCCTCGGCAAAGGTATGAGGTGAGTCCATTGCGGGAGGTCGGATGACGGACAGGCGGCCGCTGATCGGTGTCAGCACCTACCTGGAGGCCACGACGCGCTGGGGCGTGTGGGAGCTGGAGACGGCCCTGCTGCCCGCCGGGTACCACCGGCAGGTGCAGCGCGCCGGCGGACTGGCCGCGCTGCTGCCACCGGACGCGCCGGAGCACGCGGCGGCGGCCGTGGCCCGCCTGGACGGCCTGGTCGTGGCCGGCGGACCCGACGTGGAACCGGCCCGCTACGGCGCCGAGCGCGACCCCCGCACCGGGCCTCCGGCGCGGGAGCGGGACGCGTGGGAGCTGGCCCTCATCGACGCGGCGCTCTCGGCCCGGGTGCCGCTGCTCGGGATCTGCCGGGGCATGCAGCTGCTGAACGTCGCCCTCGGCGGCACCCTCGTGCAGCATCTCGACGGCCACGCCGAGGTGGTCGGCGTCTTCGGCCGCCACCCGGTCAAGCCGGTCCCGGGCACGCGCTACGCCGCGATCGTCCCGGAGGAGACCTCGGTACCGACGTACCACCACCAGTCCGTCGACCGCCTCGGCACCGGCCTCCTCCCCTGCGCCCACGCCACGGACGGCACGATCGAGGCGATCGAGCTGCCGGCCACGTCGGGCTGGGCCCTGGGCGTGCAATGGCACCCGGAGATGGCCGAGGACGACCGCCTGCTGCACGCCTTGATCGAGGCGACAGCGCCACCGGCTGCGTGAGCGGCGCGTGGCCCCGGACCCGCCCCCGTCCCGCGCCCGCCGGGCAGCGGCCGGTGCGCAAGACCGCGCAGAGGACGCCACCCCCGCCCCGCCGCCCTACCGCCGCGTGAGCGACAGCAGGTCCCGTGCCGGGCCCGCCGGGCGGTGGCCGGTGCGCCAGACCGCTCGGAGGTCGCGGCGGAGGCTGACGCGGTCGACGGGGACGCTGACCAGGCGGCGGGTGGACAGTTCCTCGCGGACGGAGAGTTCGCTGAGGACCGCCGGGCCCGCGCCGGCGACCGCGGAGGCCTTCACCGCGGTGGTGGAGGACAGCTCGATCAAGGGGCGGGCCAGTCCGCCGAGGGCCGCGTCGAGGACCTGGCGGGTGCCGGAGCCCTCCTCGCGCAGGACCAGCGGCGTCGAGGCGAGTTCCGCGGCCGACAGCGGCTGCCGGCGGCGGGCCCAGGGGTGGCCGGGCGCGGTGACCACGATGAGGTGGTCGCGGGCGACGACCGCCGAGTCCAGCCCGGCCGGCACGCTCAGTCCCTCCACGAAGCCCAGGTCCGCCTCGTCGGCCAGCAGCCGCTCGGCCACCGCCGCCGAGTTCCCGGCGAGCAGCGAGACCGCGGTGTCCGGCCGCTCGGCGCGCAGCGCGAGCAGCCAGCCCGGCAGGAGGTACTCGGCGATGGTCATGCTGGCCGCCACCCGCAGCCGCGAGTCCCGCCGGTCCCGCAGCGCCTGCGCCCCCGCGTCGAAGGCCTCCGCCGCCTCGACGACCCGCCGGGCCCAGTCCGTGACGAGGGCCCCGGCGTCGGTGAGCCGGGAGCCGCGCGGGGAGCGGTCCACCAGCGCGACACCCAGCTGGCGTTCCATGGAGCGGATGCGGCTGCTCGCCGCGGGCTGGGTGATGCCGACCTCACGGGCCGCCGCGCCGAGGCTGCCCAGCCGTGCCACGGCCAGCAGCAGTTCCAGCGCTCCCAGGTCGGGCACCCGGTGCGCCAGCGATCCGGTCGGCGTGGGTTCCTCCGTTCCGTTCGGCCCCTGGGTGTCACTCGCGCTGCTCATAAAGCCAGTTTATGTCCCCATAGACAGATACTCCCTGGTGGGGACGCAGATCGCGGGAGACGGTGGTGTCATGGTCACCGCAGTCCGCCACCTCGGCCCGAACTGGTACGCCTCCGTGATGGGTACCGCCGTCGTCGGCACCGCGGGCGTCGCGCTCCCCCTGCCGCTGCCGGGCCTGCGCACCGCCTGCACCACCGTGTGGGCACTGTCCCTCCTCGCCCTGGTGACCCTGCTCGCCGCCCGCGCCCTGCACTGGGCCCACCACCGCGACCAGGCCCGCGCCCATCTGCGCGACCCAGCGGCGGCGCCGTTCTACGGCTGTCTGGCGATGGCCCTGGTGTCGGTCGGCGGCGGCACCCTCTCCCTCGGCCGGGACTGGATCGGCGGCACGGCGGCGGTCGCGCTCGGCACTGTGCTGTTCACCGCCGGGACCGCGGTGGGGCTGGCGGCGGCGGTCGCCGTCCCGTACCTGATGGCCGTACGCCACCGCGTGAAGGCGGACCAGGCGACCCCCGTGTGGCTGCTGCCGCTGGTCGCGCCGATGGTGTCGGCCGCGGTCGGCCCGCTGCTGGTGCCGCATCTGCCGCCGGGCCAGGCGCGGCGGACTCTGCTGTTCGCGTGTGTGGCGCTGTTCGGGCTGAGCCTGCTCGGCACGCTGCTGATGCTGCCGCTGGTCTTCGCCCGGCTGATCACCGCCGGTCCCCTGCCGCTGGCGCTGACCCCGACCCTCTTCCTGGTGCTGGGTCCGCTGGGCCAGTCGACGACGGCGGCCGGGAACTTCGCGGACGTCGCCCCCGCTGTCGTACCGGCCGCGTACGGCGACGGGTTCAGCGTGCTCGCCGTGCTGTACGGCGTGCCCGTGATGGGGTTCGCGCTGCTCTGGCTGGGGCTGGCCACCGCGCACGTGGCGCGCGCCCGGCGGCACGGCATGGGCTTCGCGATGACCTGGTGGGCGTTCACCTTCCCGATCGGCACCTGTGTCACCGGCGTCGGGTCGCTGGCCCGGCACACCGGACTGGTCGTCCTCGACGCGCTAGCGGTCCTGCTCTACGCGGTGCTGGTGGCCGCCTGGGCGACGGCGGCGGTACGGACGGCGGGCGGCCTGCTCAGCGGACGGCTGCTCGCAGCGCCGCGCCCAGTACTGCCGGCGCCTCGGCCAGCGACGGCCCGTACCACGTCAGGTGCCGTCCGCTGACCAGTGCGCAGGGCAGCCCGGGGAAGGCCTCGGGACCGTCGTCGGCGGTGAAGCGGTACGGCTCGTCGGGCAGCACGACCAGGTCGGGACCGGCGGCGCGCAGTGCGTCGAGGGGGACGCGCGGGTAGCGCTCGGCGTGGTCGGCGTACCGGTGGCGGACGCCCAGCCGGGCCAGCACGTCGCCCGCGAAGGTGTCCCGGCCGAGCACCATCCAGGGCCGCCGCCAGATCGGCACCACGGCCGTCACCGGGCGCTCCGGCACCGGCGGCGCCGCCCAGGCCGCCTCCGCCTCGTCCAGCCAGCGGGGCCTGCCGCGCGCCCCGCAGACGGCCAGCATCCGGTCCAGTTCCCGAAAGGCCCCCGGTACGTCCCGCACCTCGGTCACCAGCACCTCGACGCCGGCCGCGCGCAGCGCGTCGAGGTCGGGGGCGCGGTTCTCCTCCTCGTTGGCGATCACCAGGTCGGGGGCGAGCGCGATGATCCGGTCGGTCTTCGGGTTCTTGGTGCCACCGACGCGGGTGACGTCCAGATCCGCCGGATGGCTGCACCAGTCGGTGGCCCCGACCAGCGCTCCGGGGACGGACACGGCCACCGCCTCGGTCAGCGACGGCACCAGGGAGACGACCCGCGCCACCGGCGACCGTGCCACGGATGCTCCCGCCGCAGACGCCCGCGCCACCGGTGCCCGCGATGCCCCCGCCACAGACGCCCGCGCCACCGGTGCCCGCACTAGCGGTGCCGGTCGCGGACGGCCTCGATGTGTTCCGCCACGGCGACGACGAGCACCCGGGTCTCCGGCACGGTCGCCCGCCAGCGGTGGCGCACCCCGCCGGTGAGGTACAGCGTGTCGCCGCGGCCCAGCCGGTACGCGCGGCCCTCCGCCTCGATCTCGACCGCGCCGTCCGCGACGTACATCAACTGGTCGTTGCGATGCTGGAACTCCCGGCCCGCGTCATGGTCACCGGTGAACTCGGAGGCGTGCATCTGGTGGTGGCCGCGCACCAGGGACCGCACCTGCGGCTCGGGCACCTGCTCGGTGTCCTCCGCGCGGACGACGTCCACGCTGCACGCCGGGTCGGCGGCGGCGAGGAGTTCGACAGCGGTGGTGCGCAGGGCGTCGGCGACCTTCTCCAGGGAGCTGCGGCTGGGCCGCGCCCTGTCGTTCTCGACCTGGCTCAGGAAGGGCACCGACAGGCCGCTGCGTTCGGCCACGACGGCGAGGGTGAGCTCCAGGGCCCGGCGCCGCCGCCGGACGGCCGCGCCCACCCGAAGGGGCTGCTCTTTGTGGTCGCCCATCGCTCCGGCTCCCTCCTTCGCTCGTCGCCGTGGAGCTGCCTCGCCGCCACCCGGGCGTGGCTTCCTTGATGACTTCTCTGCACCCTACGCATGTTCGGCAAACCGTTTCATGCGGCCGTCACATCGACGACACACTGCGTCGGTTGCGACCTCTCGGTTTCCGCCAGTGGATCAGCTGTCCGTGACGCGCCGGGCGGGGGCCCTCCTTCGGGACGAAGAGGCTGACCAGCGGGGCCGGCCGGCCGGTGGGGACGGTGATCGGCGCGGTGCCGGCGACGCCGCCGCCGGGGGGCGCGGGGAAGAGCGGTGGGTGGGTTCCGTACGGCCGCGGGGTCGTGGCCGTGGGTCGGCCGGCTGCCGGAGCCTCCCGTCGGCGCCGGTCCTCGATCGGTGCGGTCGGTGCGAGATGTCGTCCGGGTCGTCCCGCCACCTCCGTCCTTCCACTTCAATGCGGCCGCACTCTCCGATGTTCCCCGATGTTCCCCGCCGTGTCCCGGGCCGGGACGGCTTGGTCCAGCCGGTGATCTGGGGTGGTCCGCGGGCGGGCGGCCCTCGCCGGAAGGACGCGCGGCTGCGGATCGCCGTCGCGGCCCGCACGGCGAGGACCTGCCGGTTCCGCGGGCGCGGCCCCGAACCGCGGTGGGGCCGGAGCGGCCCCGGCGCGGCGGGACGGAGGCGCGGGGTGCGCCGGACGGCCGGTGGTGTCCTCGGGCAGGGAGGACGGCCGGGTTCGGGGGGTGGCTTAGCGCTATGTGGTTGTCCGGATCCTTTCGCGGGAGCGGTGGCATTCGTTCCGGTACGGTCCGTCAGGTCACCCAACCTCCCGGACATGCCGCGAGGGGCGGACCGCGATGCGGTCCGCCCCTCGCTCCGGCGGTCGGGTCCGTCAGGTCACCCGGCCGCCCGGCTCGTGCCGCCCTGGCCGTCGACCGGGGCCCACTTCTCCACCAGGCCCGGGTTCCGCTTCAGCCAGTCGCGGACGGCGTCCTGCTCGCCGCCCTTGCCGGCCTTGGTGATCTGCGACTCCAGGCTGGTGAGCTGCCGCTCGGTCATCGAGAAGTCCTTCAGCCACCGGCCGACCTCGGGGTTGTCGTCGGCGAAGCCCTTGCGGGACAGGCTGTGCACGCCGTCGCCGGCGCCCCAGGCGCCCTTGGGATCCTTCAGCTTCTTCAGCTCGTAGTCGCTGTACGCCCAGTGCGGCGACCAGAGGGTGACGGCGATCGGCGCCTTCTTGGCGTACGCGCGCTTCAGCTCGGCGAGCATCGCGGGCGTGGAGCCGTCGACGACGTCGTAGGTGCCCTCCAGGCCGTACTCCTTGAGGACCTTGTCCTTGAGCAGGCCCATCATCCCGGCGCTGGGCTCGATCCCGACGATCTTGCCGCCGAACTCGTCGGCGTGCTCCTTGAGGTCGTCGAGGGTGTCGACGTCCTTCATGTAAGCCGGGACGGTCAGCTCCAGCGAGGTCGGGCCGTACCACTTGCCCAGGTCGTCGAGCTGCTTGCCGTACTTCTTCCAGTACTCCGCGTGGGTCGTCGGCAGCCAGGCGTCGGTCTGGAAGTCGACCTGGCCGGTGGCGAGGCCGGTGTAGAGCGGGCCGGCCGCGTACTGGGTGGTCGTGACGTCGAAGCCGCGCTGCTCCAGGATCTCCTTCCAGAGGAACGTCGAGGCGATGCCCTCGTCCCACGGGATGTACCCGATGGTGATCTCCTTGCCCTTGCCCACGTTCGAGGCGGAGGCGTCGGCGGGGCCGGCGGACGGGCCGAAGACGCCCATGCCGCCCGCGACCAGGGCGAGGACGGCCACACCGACGACCGGGACGACCGGGCGCGGGCGGTGCACCAGGAGCGCCTTCGCACCGCTCGCGACGCGGGCCTTGGCGGCGGCGCGGCGGCCGAGCGGGGAGATCTGGGTGCCGAGGGCGCTGGTCATCCGGTCCAGGTAGATGGCGAGGACGACGATGGCGACGCCCGCCTCGAAGCCGTAGCCGATCTCCAGCTGGCCGATCGCCTCGTTGACCGCTCCGCCGAGGCCGCCGGTGCCGGCCATGCCGGCGATGACGACCATGGACAGGCCCAGCATGATCACCTGGTTGACGCCGGCCATGATCGTCGGCAGGGCGAGCGGCAGCTGGACCCGCAGCAGGGTGTCGCGCGGTGTGGTGCCGAAGGCCTCGGCGGCCTCGACGAGGTCCTTGTCGACCTGGCGGATGCCCAGCTCGGTCATCCGGACGCCGGGCGCGATCGCGAAGATCAGCGTGGCGATGACACCGGCGGCGGTGCCCAGGCCGAAGAAGAGGATGGCGGGGATCAGCAGCACCATCGACGGCATGGTCTGGAGCAGGTCCAGGACCGGCCGTACGAGGGCGCTGACCCGCCGGGAGCGGGCCGCCCAGATGCCCAGCGGGACCGCGATCACCAGCGCGATGACGGTGGCGACGAGCACCAGGGCGAGGGTCGACATGGCCCGTTCCCACAGGCCGAGCGAGTCGATCAGCGCGAAGCCGGCGAAGGCGAGGACGCCGCCGACCGGACCGCGCAGCCACCAGGCGAGGACCGCGAGGATGCCGGCGAGCAGCAGCGGCTCGGGCGCGTTGAGCACCGCGTCGATGCCGTCGTACATGCCCTCGACGACCGTCTTGATCGCGTCGAAGAGCCAGGACAGGTGGTTCAGCAGCCAGTCGACCCCGGAGTCGACCCAGTCACCGAGCTGGAGCCTAGGCACTGGCGGTCACCTTCCCCTCGCGCGGGCTGTCGCAGGGCGTGGGTCCGCCCTCCTGGTCGCCGAGGAAGCCGACCAGCCGTTGCCGGGGCACGACGCCGACGAGCCGGCGTCCGCCGTCCAGCACCGCGACCGGGTGCGGCACGCGCGCGCTGATGGCGCACAGCTCGGTGAACGGGGTGTCCGGCGTCGCGGTCTCGCAGCCGCAGGTGTCGCCCTCGTCACCGTGCACGTCGGTGTCCATCACCGCGGCGGCGGTCAGCACCCGGGAGCGGTCGACGTCCTGGATGAAGGAGGCGACGTAGTCGTCGGCGGGGCGCAGCAGGATGTCCTCGGCGCTGCCGGTCTGCACGATCCGGCCGTCGCGCATCACCGCGATGCGGTCGCCGAGGCGCATGGCCTCGTTGAGGTCGTGGGTGATGAAGACGATCGTCTTCTTCAGCGTCTTCTGGAGGCTGAGGAGCTGGTCCTGCATGTCGCGGCGGATCAGCGGGTCCAGGGCGCTGAAGGACTCGTCCATCAGCAGCAGATCGGCGTCGGTGGCGAGCGCCCGGGCCAGGCCCACGCGCTGCTGCATACCGCCGGACAGCTCGTCCGGCCAGGACCTCTCCCAGCCGGCCAGACCGCACAGGGCCAGCGCCTCGCCGGCGCGCTGCTCGCGCTCGGCGCGGGGCACGCCCTGCACGGCCAGGCCGTAGGCGGCGTTCTCCAGCACGCTGCGGTGCGGGAACAGCGCGAAGTGCTGGAACACCATGCTGATCTTGCGGGCGCGGACCTCGCGCAGCTCGCGGTCGGCGAGCGCGGTCAGGTCCTGGCCGTCGAAGCGGACGGTTCCGGCGGTCGGCTCCAGCAGTCCGTTGAGCATGCGCAGGAGGGTGGACTTACCGGATCCGGACAGGCCCATGACGACGAAGATCTGGCCGGGTTCCACGGTGAAGGAGGCGTCGATCACGGCGGCGGTGGTGCCGTCGGAGCGCAGCTCGTCCCGGTCGGCACCGGCGCGGAGCCGGTCGACTGCCTCGTCCGGTCGTCTGCCGAACACCTTGTACAGATGCTCGGCCTCAAGCCTGGATGACACACGTACCTCTTGTCCTGGGCGGCAATGAAAGAGAGCGACGAGGGCGCAGACACAGTTGAATGCGCAACCGACATCGCTCTGTGGCGGCGCCTGCCCGAGTCGCCCCGACCCAAACACCCAAGTGGGACGGCTCACGGGGGGTGCGCAGGACGCAACACGTTCCTGTCAGTGCCGTACGGCATGATGCGAGTCGTGACCGGACGACTGATGCTCCTCGACACCGCCTCGCTCTACTTCCGCGCCTACTTCGGCGTCCCGGAGTCCGTGAAGGCTCCGGACGGCACACCGGTGAACGCCGTGCGCGGACTGCTGGAATTCATCGACCGCCTGGTCAAGGACCACCGCCCCGCGCACCTGGTGGCCTGCATGGACGCCGACTGGCGCCCCAAGTGGCGGGTCGAGCTGATCCCCTCCTACAAGGCGCACCGGGTCGCCGAGGAGCACCCGGCGGGACCGGACGAGGAGGAGGTGCCGGACACCCTGTCCCCGCAGGTGCCGGTCATCGAGGCGGTGCTCGACGCGCTCGGCATCGCCCGCGTGGGCGTCGCGGAGTACGAGGCGGACGACGTCATCGGCACCTTCACCGCCCGCGCCGACGGTCCGGTGGACATCGTCACCGGCGATCGCGACCTGTACCAGCTGGTGGACGACGCGCGCGGCGTGCGCGTGCTGTACCCGCTCAAGGGCGTGGGCACCCTCCAGGTCACCGACGAGGCCTGGCTGCGCGAGAAGTATGGGGTCGGCGGGAGCGGGTACGCGGATCTGGCACTGCTGCGCGGTGACCCGAGCGACGGCCTGCCGGGCGTCCCCGGCATCGGCGAGAAGACAGCCGCCAAGCTGCTCGCCGACTTCGGCGACCTGGCCGGCATCCAGTCGGCGGTCGACGACCCCCGGGCCAAGCTCACGCCGACGCAGCGCAGACGGCTGACCGAGGCGCGGCCGTACCTCGCGGTGGCGCCGAGGGTGGTGCGCGTCGCGGCCGACGTCCCCCTGCCCGACGTCGACACCGCACTGCCGCGCACCCCCCGGGACCCCGCGGCGGTGGAGGCGCTGGCGGCCCGCTGGGGTCTGGGCGGTTCGCTCAAGCGACTGCTGGCGACACTGGAGGCGTGAGCGTCGCCACACGCGAGGCGGGACCGTCCCGGCGACGGACCGTCGGCGAGGCGGCGAACGGCCGCTCGGGGAGCGCTCGACGCCTGGTCGGGCGGGGGTCGGGGCGCGGTCGCGCGGGCGGCACACGCTCATCGAGTCTTCACGAAGAGGTGTGAGCAAAGAGGGGGAAGATGCTAACTTAGGCAAGCCTAAGTTCAGGGAACAGGGAGGCCGTCATGGCAGAACGTCCGGCCAGAAAGCCGCGGAAGGCCCACTCGGCCCAGGTCGTCCGCACCGAACGGCTCACCCCGCACATGCAGCGTGTGGTGGTCGGCGGCGACGGACTCGCCGCGTTCAGCGCGGGCTCGTGCACCGACCACTACGTGAAGCTGCTGTTCCCGCCGGCCGAGGGCATCACCTACCCGGAGCCCTTCGACCTGGAGCGGATCCGCGAGGAACTCCCCCGCGACCAGTGGCCGGTGACCCGGACGTACACGGTGCGCGCCTGGGACCCCGAGGTCCGCGAGCTCACCCTGGACTTCGTGCTGCACGGCGACGAGGGCCTGGCCGGCCCCTGGGCGATGCGCGTCCAGCCGGGCGACACCCTCCGCTTCATGGGCCCCGGCGGCGCCTACGCCCCCGATCCCGACGCCGACTGGCACCTCCTCGCCGGCGACGAGAGCGCCCTGCCCGCCATCGCGGCCGCGCTGGAGTCACTGCCCGACGGCGCCGAGGTCCGGGCCTTCGTGGAGGTCGCCGGTCCCGAGGAGGAGCAGAAGATCGACTCCGACGCGGAGGTCGTCTGGCTGCACCGCGGCGACCGGCCCGTCGGCGAGGCGCTGGTCGAGGCCGTCCGCGCGCTCACCTTCCCCGAGGGCCGGGTGCAGGCGTTCGTGCACGGCGAGGCCGCCTCCGTGAAGGAGCTGCGCGCGCTGCTGCGGGTCGACCACGCGATCCCGCGCGAGGACCTGTCCGTCTCCGGCTACTGGCGGCTCGGCCACAACGAGGACGGCTGGCAGGCCTCCAAGCGGGACTGGAACGCGCGGATCGAGGCGGAGCAGGAGAACGGCACCGACTCGCCCGCCGCCTGACCCGGTTCCGCACCACGGGCACTGCGCGGACCTGCGCCGACACCGCCTACGCTGGACGGCGATGAGACGCAGGACCCGCATCCCGCCCGCCCCGCTGCCCCAGCGCCGGGGAGTCGACCCCGTACGGGTGCGGCTGCCCGCCGAGGGGCCCTGGGCCACCGTCCGCGAGCACCTGGTCGAACGGCTCTCGGGAGCCGGGGCCGGAGTGGTGGACGGCATGTTCGACACCGGGCAGTTCGTCGACGCGGCCGGCACCGCGGTGCGGGCGGACGCGCCGTTCGTGCCGGGGATGTTCGTCTGGTTCCACCGGGAGCTGCCCGCGGAGGTGCCGGTGCCGTTCCCGCTGCGGATCGTGCACCGCGACGAGCACATCGTCGTCGTCGACAAACCGCACTTCCTGGCCACCACCCCGCGCGGCAGCCATGTGACCGAGACCGCGCTCGCCCGGCTCCGCCGCGAACTGGACCTGCCCACCCTCGGCGCAGCGCACCGGCTGGACCGGCTCACGGCCGGGCTGGTGCTGTTCACCGTCCGCCCGGAGGAACGGGGCGCCTACCAGACGCTGTTCCGGGACCGGCTGGTGCACAAGGAGTACGAGGCGGTGGCCCCGTACGACCCCGCGCTCGTCCTGCCCCGGACCCTGCGCAGCAGGATCGTCAAGGAGCGCGGCTCACTCACCGCCCGCGAGGTGGAGGGCGAGCCGAACGCGGTCAGCCGGATCGAGCTGATGGAACACCGCGAGGGCCTGGGCCGCTACCGTCTGACCCCCGGCACCGGCCAGACCCACCAGCTGCGCGTGCACATGAACGCGCTGGGCGTGCCGATCCTCGACGACCCCCTGTACCCGGCCGTGGCCGCCCCCACCGCGCCGGACGACTTCCGCGATCCGCTCCAACTCCTCGCGCGCGAACTGCGGTTCACCGACCCGCTGACGGGAAGGGCCCACGCGTTCCGCAGCGACCGCGTACTGGAGGCCTGGCCGGAGCGCTGACGGGACCCGGCGGGCCGGGCCGGTGCCCTTACCCGGCTCGGCCCGCGGCCCGGCCGGTGACCTCACCCGGCCCGGCCCGGCCCCCGCCCGTCACCGGAGCCTCAGTACCCCCGCCACCACCGCAGCAGCCTCTGCCACGCGCCCGGCCGGTGGACCGGCTCCGCGGCGGCGGCGGGTTCCGGCTCGGGGACCGGTTCCGGGAGAGGGGCGGCGGGGAGCGGCTCGTGCTCCGTCGGGATGGGCGACCAGCCGCCCGGGAACTTCGGCGGGTTCGGGCTGTGGCTCGGCATCTGCTGCACGTCCTGCTGCTCCCGGGGCTCGAACCGCACCGGCAGGTCCACCAGATGGCGGGAGGCGATCGACTCCCGCCACTCCAGCTCGTCCTCCTCGCAGTCGAGCTGCACGTCCGGCAGCCGGCGCAGCAGCGCGTCGACACCGACGTCGGCGATGGCACGGCCGATGTCCTGGCCGGGGCACTCGTGCGGGCCGCCGCCGAAGGCGAGGTGGGACCGGTTGCCCATCATGCTGGCGGCCAGATCGGGCCGGACCCGGGGGTCGACGTTGCCCGGCGCGGGAGCGAAGAGCAGCCCGTCGCCCTTGCGGATGCGCTGCCCGCCCAGCTCGGTGTCCTGCTTGGCGAAGTAGGCGAAGACCGTGCTGAACGGCGGCTCGTCCCACAGCGACTGCTCGACCGCCTGGCCCACGGTCATCTGGCCGCCGTTGAGCTGGGCCCGGAAGCCCGGGTGGGTGAGCACCATGCGCAGCGCGTTGGCGAGCAGGTTGGCGGTGGCCTCGTAGGCGGCGATCAGCACCACCCGCAGGTGCTCCCTGACCTCCTCGTCGGTGAGCCCCTCGGGGTGGCCGGCGAGGAGGCCCGCGACGTCGTCGGCGGGTTGCGCACGCCGGCGGTCGGTGAGCCGGCCCAGCGCCTCCATGATGTAGGCGTTGCTGGCGATCGCGGTCTCGGTGCCCTTGAGCATGTCGCGGGCGGCGTGCACGATCCGGTCGCCGTACTCCTCGGGCATGCCCAGCAGCCGGCACATCACGGCCATCGGCAGGTGCTCGGAGTACTGGCTGACCAGGTCGGCCTCGCCGCGCTCGCAGAACTTGTTGACCAGTTCCTGGGCGTAGCCGTAGATGTGCCGGCGCAGCTGGCGGTGGTTGATGGGCTGCATGGCGCTGGTGACCGCGTCGCGCAGCCGCCGGTGTTCGTCGCCCTCGGCGTGCGAGCAGATGGGCTGCCAGGCGATGTGCGGCATCAGGGGGTGGTCGGGTTTGACCATGCCCTCCTTCAGCGGGGTCCAGATGCGGCTGTCCCGGCTGAACAGCGCGGGCGAGCCGACCAGGCGCAGGTTCTCCGCGTGGCCGAGCACCAGCCAGATCGGCACGTCGTCGTGGAGCAGCACCGGCGCCACCGGGCCGTGCTGTTCGCGCAGCTGCTCGTAGAGGGAGCGCAGCTCCAGCGGCTCGGGGCCGTAGAGCCGGTGCAGTCCGCCGGGGCCGAGTCCGTGCGCGGGGCAGCCGGGCGGCGGTCCGAGGGGGAGGTCGTCCGTACCGGTGGGGGAAGAGATGTCAGACGTCACGGTGGGTCGCTTTCAAGCTTCTTCGGGGGGCGGTCGTTCAGGAGAGCCGGCCGGTGAGGGCAAGGGAGTGCAGGAAGCGCATCAGGGTCATGAGCACGTCCCGGCTGGAGGCCCGGCGGCGTACGTCGCATTCGAGGATGGGGATCTCGGGCGCCAGGTCGAGCGCGGTGCGCAGCTCGTCGAGGGGGTAACGCGGCGCGTCCGGGAAGGCGTTGACGGCGACCACGAACGGTACGCCGCGCTCCTCCAGCCGGCCCATGACGTCGAAGCTGACCTCCAGCCGCCGGGTGTCGACGAGGACGACCGCGCCGAGCGCGCCTTCGAACAGGCCGTTCCAGAGGAACCAGAACCGCTCCTGGCCGGGGGTGCCGAACAGGTACAGCACCAGCTGCTCGGAGACGCTGATGCGGCCGAAGTCCATCGCCACGGTGGTGGCGGTCTTGGTGTCGGAGCCGAAGTTGTCGTCGACTCCGATACCGGCCTGGGTCATGGTCTCCTCGGTGGTCAGCGGCCGGATCTCGCTGACCGAACCGACCATGGTGGTCTTGCCGACTCCGAAGCCACCGACGATCACGATCTTCACCGCGGCCTGGGCGGTGTGCGGCAGCTGGTCCTCGGCGCGTGGGCCGGGGATGGTGTCAGAGCTTTTGAAGTCCATGCATCACCGCTTCGAGGAGGGAACGGTCCGGGAGCGCCTGGCGGACGATCGGGGCGCGCGCCTGCACCAGTCCGCCCGTCAGCAGCTCGGTCAGCAGGACGGACACCACGCTGAACGGCAACTCCAGATAGGCGGACAGCTCGGCCCCGGACAGGGGGGCCGAACAGAGCCGGAGCAGCGCCGCCTGTTCCGGTGGCAGGGAGGGCGGGGGGTCGGCGCGCGCCACGATTAAGGTGACCAGGTCGATCTCGGCCGAGCCGTCCTTTCCCTCGCCGATCAGGTACAGCCGCTCGGGGTTCTTGCCCTCGCCCTCCTTCGGGGGTGCGGCGTCCGGTTCCTTCGGGGGCTGGCGGCGCTGGCGTTGCGGAGGAGTCATACGGTCTGCCCGTTCCGCCGGGGCGGACTGGTGAGGTGCGTGCCGAGGCGCAGGATCAGGTCGCGCATCCGGCCGCTCATCAGTCCGGGCTCGGTGCGGACGTCGGAGAGCACGGCGATGTAGGCGTTGTCCCCGGCCGACATCAGATAGAAGTAGCCGCCGTCGACCTCCATCAGCAGCACGCGCATCTCGCCCCGCTCGCTGGCCTGGATCTCGTCGGTGATGGCGCTGGCGAGGGACTGCATGCCGGCGCAGGCCGCGGCGACGCGGTCGGCGGCGTCGGGGTCGCCGCCGTAGCGCGCGATGCGCAGTCCGTCGGCGGACAGCACCACGATCATCTCGATGCCGATGGTCCCGTCGACGAGGTCCCGGAGCATCCAGTCGATGTTGCCTCGCTGCTGAATCACGTGAGGTCCCCCTCGTCGTCGGCCTCCGTGCGGGCCGGTTCTTCCTTGTGGTCCTTGAGCAGGTGCAGATACGCGGTGGGGTTGCGGGTGAACGCGGTGGGGTCGCCGGGGTTGTCCTTCTTCAGGCCCTCGTAGAAGGCCTCGACCCACAGGCCGGGCGGCGGCAGTTCCTTCTTCTTGGGCGCGGGCTCCGGCTCCGGCTCCGGCTCGGGGGCGCCCCAGGGGTTCTCCCGGGCCCGGCGGGCGGCGGCCCGCTCAGCCGCTTCCTTCTCCGCCTGCTCGAAGGCCGCGATCTCGGCGTACTGCTGGCTGAGCGGCACCTTCATCCGGCTGCGGCGCTGCGGCAGTCCGCCCTCCGTCCACTCGGTGACGACCGGGACGTCGTCCTCCATGGAGACCGTGGCCGGGATGCGCGGGTTGGTGGGGCGGCGCGTCTTGGGCTTGCGCTTGGGGCCCTCGAGGGAGCCCGGGGGGCGCGGGGCGACGGACTGGGCGCCGATGCCGTGCGGCACGAAGCCGAGCACGCCGGGCTCGTCGGTCATCATGTTCCGCGGTACGACCAGCACGGCCCGCAGTCCTCCGTACGCGGAGGACCGCAGGGAGATCTGCATGTCGTACTCCTTGCACAGTCGGCCGGTGACGGCGAAGCCCAGGCGCGGGGTGTCCGCGATCACTTCGAGGTCGGTGCCGTCCATGGCCTGGGCCAGCAGGTACTCCAGCTGGAGGCGGGACTCCTCCTTGAGCGGGGGGCCGCAGTCCTCGATCTCGATGGCCACGCCGTACTGCACCTCGTGGGCGGAGACGTGCACATGGGTCTGCGGCGGCGAGTAGCGGGTGGCGTTGTCGAGGAGTTCGGCCGCGGCGTGGATGATCGGCTCGACCGAGATGCCCTTGATGTTGACCTTGGCGATCGACTTCAGCTCGATGCGCTTGTACTCGAGGATCCGGGACATGGCGCCGCGCAGCACGCTGTAGAGCGCGACGGGCTGGGGCCACTGGCGGCCGGGCCGGCCACCGCCGAGGACGGAGACGGAGTCGGCGAGGCGGCCGATCAGGGCGTTGCCGTGGTCGATGCGCAGCAGGTCCTGGAAGACCTCGTGGTGGCGGCCGTGGTCCTCCTCCATCTCGCGCAGTTCCTTGGCCTGCTGGTGGACAAGGGCCTGGACGCGCTGGGCGACGTGGACGAAGGAGCGCTGCGCGCCATCGCGCATCGCCACCTCGTGCTCCACGGCCAGCGTCATCGAGTCCATCAGCTTGCGGTGGAGTTCGGGCAGTTCGCGGAAGCCGGGCACGTTGCGCTCCAGCGCGGGCCCCACGTCGTTGCCCGCCATACCGCCGCGCAGCCAGCGCAGGACGGTGGGCATGACGTCGTGCGTGAGGTAGACGAGCTGCTGGTGCTCGGTGACGAGGCGCTGCTCCAGATGGGCCAGCTGCTGGTCGCGGTTGGTCTGGTGGCTGCGGAGCGCTCGGCATCGGCGGGCGGCCTCGGCGGCGGTCAGGACGACCAGCAGGGTGGCGATGCCGCCGCACAGGGCCACGGCGAGGCGGGCGGAGGGGGCCACCACGGCGACGGCGGCCCCGGTCGCCGCGGCCATCACTATGGCCGGCGGCAACAGGAAGCGTGCGTAGGAGAGTTCGCGGCGGCCGGGAGGGGATTGAACACTCACCATGTGGGCCCTCTGAAACGAGTCGGCTGGGTGTCGGGCGGGCTTGCGGGGGGAAGGGTCATGGACATATCTGGGTCTTCACGACGATCGGGGAACAAGCGCACGAATACACCGCAACTCGGTGCGCTGCGGGCGAGCTTAGTCCGACCGGATCATCGCCGTGTCATATTCGGCAAGCACCTGAAATGGGGCGCGTGGGGCTAGTACGCTCGACTCCATTTACACGCTCGGGATTCACTCGCACACCGTGGGTAACGGCGAACGGGCATACGAAAGCCGTTCACCTCGAGCGGTGAACGGCCCTCGTCACAGCGCCGGAAGAGGCGCGGCGGCTACCCCACCGACGAGTAGGCGACGACCCCGCGCAGCAGTTCCTCGACCGCCTTGCGGGCGTTCTTCGGCACCGTGGAGCCCGCCGAGGGCGCGGCGGCCTGGATCTGCCCCAGCACGTCGATCACCTGCTTGCACCAGCGCACGAAGTCGCCCGCCGGCATCTCCGCCTCGCGCAGCACCTCGTCGAGGCCCTTGCCGGAGGCCCACATGTACGCGGCCCAGGCGAACCCGAGATCCGGCTCCCGCTGTCCGACGCCCTCGGTCTGGTTGATGCGGTACTCCTCCTCCAGGGCGTCCAGCCGGCCCCAGATCCGCACCATCTCGCCGAGCGCGGCCTTGGCCTTGCCGGACGGCAGCTTCGGCGCCATCGCGTCGTCGCTGACCCGCGACTCGTACACCAACGCGGAGACACAGGCGGCGAGTTCGGCGGGGCTGAGCCCTTCCCAGACCCCGGCCCGCAGGCACTCGCTGGCCAGCAGGTCCAGTTCGCCGTAGAGCCGGGCGAGCCGCTTGCCGTGCTCGGTGACCTCGTCGTCGCGCAGGTAGTCCAGCTCGGTCAGCAGCGCCACGATCCGGTCGAAGGTCCGCGCGATGGTGTTCGTGCGTCCCTCGATCCGGCGCTCCAGCTGCGAGGTGTCCCGCTTGAGCCGGTGGTAGCGCTCGGCCCACCGCGCGTGGTCCTCGCGGTCGTTGCACCCGTGGCAGGGGTGGGCCCGCAGGGCCGTGCGCAGCCGGGCGATCTCCCGGTCGTCCGCGGCCTGCGACCGCCGCTTGCGGTGCCGCTCGGGCGGGATGTGCCCGGCCTTGGTGCGCAGCGCCGACGCCAGGTCCCGACGGGACTGCGGCGAGCGCGGGTTGAACGACTTGGGGATCCGCATCCGCTCCAGCGGCTCGACCGGCACCGGGAAGTCGATCGCCGCCAGCCGCTTCACCTGCCGCTCGGCGGTCAGCACCAGCGGACGCGGCCCGTCGTGGTACTCCAGGCCGCGGTGGCCGTTGGACCGCCCGGCCGGCAGCCCCGGGTCGAGCACCAGCGCCAGCCCCGCGTACTTGCCGGTCGGCACGTGGATGACGTCACCGGGCTTGAGCCGCTCCAGCGCCACGGCGGCCTCGGCGCGCCGCTGCGACGCGCCCTGCCGGGCCAGCTCGGTCTCGCGGTCCTTCAGCTCCCGCCGCAGTCGCGCGTACTCCTCGAAGTCGCCGAGGTGGCAGGTCATGGAGTCCTTGTAGCCCTCCAGGCCCTCCTCGTTGCGCTGCACCTGCCGGGAGATGCCGACGACCGACTTGTCCGCCTGGAACTGGGCGAACGAGGTCTCCAGCAGCTCGCGCGAGCGATGCCGCCCGAACTGCTCGACCAGGTTGACCGCCATGTTGTACGACGGCTTGAAGCTGGACCGCAGCGGATACGTCCGGGTGCCCGCGAGTCCGGCCAGGTGCTCCGGGCTCATCCCGCGCTGCCACAGCACGACGGCGTGTCCCTCGACGTCGATGCCTCGACGCCCGGCGCGGCCGGTCAGCTGGGTGTACTCGCCCGGGGTGATGTCGGCGTGCTGCTCGCCGTTCCACTTGACCAGCTTCTCCAGCACCACCGAGCGCGCCGGCATGTTGATGCCCAGCGCCAGCGTCTCGGTCGCGAAGACGGCCTTGACCAGCCCGCGGACGAACAGCTCCTCGACGACCTCCTTGAAGGTCGGCAGCATGCCCGCGTGGTGGGCGGCGATACCGCGCTCCAGGCCCTCCAGCCACTCGTAGTACCCGAGGACGTGCAGGTCCTCACGCGGGATCGAGGCGGTGCGCTCCTCGACCAGGGACCGCACCCGCTCGCGCGCCTCCTCGTCGTTGAGCCGCAGTCCCGCGTACAGGCACTGCTGGACGGCGGCCTCGCAGGCGGCGCGGCTGAAGATGAAGGTGATCGCGGGCAGCAGCCCCTCGGCGTCCAGCCGCTCGATCACCTCGGGCCGGCTCGGCGTCCACACCCGTGAGCGCTGCCGCCGCTCCCGCTCCCGGTCGGCCTCGCGCATCGCCCGGCCCCGCCGGCGGTCCTGGTACGAGGGCCGGGAGGCCTCCATCCGGGCCATGCGGGTGAGGTCGGGGTTGACGGCCCTGCGGTGGCCCTCGCCCTCCTCGAACAGGTCGTACATCCGGCGCCCGGCGAGCACGTGCTGGAACAGCGGCACGGGCCGGTGCTCGGAGACGATCACCTCGGTGTCGCCGCGGACGGTGTCCAGCCAGTCGCCGAACTCCTCGGCGTTGGACACGGTCGCGGACAGCGACACCAGCGTCACCGACTCGGGGAGGTGGATGATCACCTCTTCCCAGACCGCGCCGCGGAAGCGGTCGGAGAGGTAGTGCACCTCGTCCATGACCACATGACCGAGGCCGAGCAGGGTCTGGGAGCCCGCGTACAGCATGTTCCGCAACACCTCGGTGGTCATCACGACCACGGGGGCGTCGGAGTTGACGCTGTTGTCACCGGTCAGCAGGCCGACCTTGTCCGCGCCGTAACGGCGGCACAGGTCGGCGTACTTCTGGTTCGACAGCGCCTTGATGGGTGTCGTGTAGAAGCACTTCTTGCCCTGCTGCAGCGCGAGGTGGACGGCGAACTCGCCCACGATCGTCTTGCCGGAGCCGGTGGGGGCGGCGACGAGCACGCCCTTGCCCGCCTCAAGTGCCTTGCAGGCCTCGATCTGGAAGGGGTCGAGACCGAAGTCGTACATCTCGCGGAAGGACGCGAGCGCGGTGGCCTGCTCGGCTGCCCGCCTGCGGGCTGCCGCGTACCGCTCGGCCGGTGAGAGGTCCTGTGTCATCGTGCTTTCGAGCGTACCGGGCCGCACTGACAACAGGACGATCATTATCCGGATCCGGTCCTGTGGATGCGGTGATAGCCGCAGCTCAGCGGCCCGCCACCCGCACCGCTCCGGGAACGCAGCGCGCGGTCAGCGGCAGCGGGCCGAGCGGTTCGCCGTCCGCGTAGCCGGTGATCCCCTCGGCCATGAGCTCGACCTTCGTGGCGCGGTGCACGGAGACCGCGGGATGGGTCACGTGCCCGCCCCGGTACACCGTCGGGAAGACCCGCAGCAGCGTCCGGCGGGAGCAGTCGCCGACCACGGTGACGTCGAACAGCCCGTCGGTGAGGTCCGCGCCGGGACAGATGCGCATGCCGCCGCCGTACGACGACCCGTTCCCGACCGCGACCAGGGTCGCCTCGATCTCCCGTACGGCTCCGTCGTCGAGGGTGATCCGGTACGGGAACGGGCGGAACGCGGCCAGCTCGGCGAGCATCGCGAGGTCGTACTTGAGGCGGCCGGCCGGCCACCGCATCCGGTTGCCGCGGTCGTTGACGCGGGAGTCGAAGCCGGAGGCCAGCACGGTGCCGAACCAGCGGTCCCCGACCCGGCCGAGGTCGATGTCGCTCAGCCGGTCGCCCTTGAGGGCGTCGGCGATCAGCCGTCCCGCGGCGGCCGGGTCGCGCACCGGCAGGCCGAGGGCGCGGGCGAAGTCGTTGCCGGTGCCGACCGCGACCAGGCCGAGCGGGGTGCGGGTGCCGGCGACGGCCTGGAGCGCCAGATTCACCATGCCGTCCCCGCCGACGGCTATCAGCGCGCCGGTGCCGTCGGCCACGGCGGACCGCGCCCGGGCGAGGGCGTCCTCGGCGTGCTCCCCGAGGACCGTCCGGACCGAGAAACCGGCCGCCCGCAACGCGGAAGCGGCCGGCTGCGCCGCGTGGGCGCCCCGGCCGCGGCCCGCGGTGGGGTTGACGAAGAGGGTGATCTCGCTGGTCACGGAAGCGACCTTACGAGGTGCCCGGCGGTCCTCAGGTCACGTCGTCATAACCGTTGACCCGGTCCCTGGTCGCCTGCTCGGGCAGCGCGGGAGCGGCGGCGACGGCCTCGACCTCGCCGATGTCCTCGGGCGTCAGGTCCAGCTCGGAGGCCTCGTCGTCGGCGGGGCCCAGGGCCTCACGGCGTCGGCGACGGGCGTCGTTGACGAGCGAGAAGACCACCGCGACGAAGTACAGGATCCAGATCGGCCCGGCCAGGGCCAGCATGGACAGCGGGTCGGTGCTGGGCGTCGCGACGGCGGCGAACACCGTGATGCCCATGATCATGCCGCGCCACCAGCCGGCCATCCGCTTGCCTGTGATGGCGCCGGTGAGGTTGAGCATGATGAGCAGCAGCGGCAGCTCGAAGGAGAGGCCGAAGACCACGACCATGCGGGTCACGAGGTCGAGCAGGTCGTCCAGCGGCAGCAGGTTGTCGACGCCGAACGGGGTGAACTCGATCAGGACCTTGGCGGTGGTGGGCAGCAGCTTGTAGGCGAAGAAGGCGCCACCGAGGAAGAGCGGGAAACCCAGGCCCACGAACGCGTAGGCGTACTTCTTCTCGTGCCGGTGCAGGCCGGGCGCGACGAAGGCCCACAGCTGGTAGAGCCAGACCGGCGAGGCCAGCACGACACCCGCCATGAGGGAGACCTTCAGCGCGAGCGTGAACGGCGTGAGCAGACCGTTGATGGTGATCTGCGCGCAGGGGTCGGCCGACTCCTTCGCCTTCGCCAGTTCCTCGAAGCTCTGCGAACAGCCGACCTTGTCGAGGATCGGCTCGGTGAAGAAGTTGATGATGTCGTAGTAGAAGAAGGCGGCGACGACCGTGACCACCACGATCGCCAGCAGCGCCTTCGCGAGCCGGTTGCGGAGCTCACGAAGGTGCTCCGCGAGGGGCATCCGCCCCTCGGGATCCTTCTCCTTCTTGCGGGCAGACTTCAGCAACCCACGTTCCCATCTCGTGCGGCGGGCCGGAGGTCACCGGCCCTGCGTCAGCGCTTGGTCGTGTCCGTCGGTTCGGTGACCGGGCGGGAGCTGGTCACGTCGCCGGGGGCGGCCTGGATGACGCGCTGAGCGGGCTGCTCGTCGGTCTTGTGCGGCGGGTCGGCCGGCGCGGCGGACTTGTCGTCCTCCTTCATCGCCTTGGCCTCGCTCTTCAGGATGCGCGCGGACTTGCCCAGCGAGCGGGCCATGTCCGGAAGCTTCTTCGCACCGAACAGCAGGATGATGACGACGAGGATCAGAATGATCTCGGTAGGTCCGAGCCGTCCCATAAGTCTTTACCTTCTCACCGAGGCGGGTGGGTGGGTGGCTGTCCGACCGGTCGGACATGTGTCCGAACGACCGTGCCGGCAGCGATCGTAACGCTCAGGGGTAAACGTCCGGCAATCCCCGTGCGTACTCCCGGTCCGCGGTCCGGGCCTCGTTTTCCGTACCGCGACCAGCAGCGTACCTGCCGGGTGGGCCAAGTCGACAGGGCGAAGCGGCCCAAAGCACATCAACCGGCAGGACTCACAGGGGCGGCACAGTGCCTCTCACAGCGCGTCCACAGAGCGGGCCACGCTCACGGAGGCGCGCTCCAGGTCCTCGGCGGCCCGGTTGATCCGGCGTGCGGAGTCGGTGACCTGCCGACCGAGGCGCCGCGCCTCCACGAAGACCCGCACGGCGAGCACACCGAGGACGGCGAGACCCAGGAACCCCACAGCAACCGCGAACATCGGCCAGAACATGACGCCGAGCCTAGACCGTCTCAGACGGTGGAGTGCAGCCGCAGGGTCCGTACCCCGCCGCCGGTGAGCAGCTCGACGATCCGCTCCCCCGCCGGCTTGCGGACGACCACACCGCACTCGGGGCAGGTGAACGAGTAGAACGTGGTCCGGCTGGTGGCGCCGATGGCGAGCCGCAGGGCGCTCGCGGCGAGCTCGAAGCGGCCCCGGCAGTCCGGGCAGCCGGCCTTGAACACCACCGGGGTCACACTGCGCATCCCGGCGAAGGCGGAGGCCGCCGAGACACTCCGCACACCGGACGCCGTCTCGCTCACAGTCCCTGCTCCTGCCTGTCGAACAGTCCGTCGGGCACCGCGCCGTCGCTCACCGGGGCTCCGCCGCCGCCCGGCGCCCGGTCCTCGATCCCGTCGTACGCCGCCAGTGCCTCGCGGGCGGCCCGGCGGGCGCTGTCCGCCAGCTCGGCCGGGGCGACGATCCGGCCGTCGGGGCCGAGGCGCAGCGCGAGCCGGCGCAGCGAGGCCGGGTCGGGGGTGCGCAGGCTGATCCGCAGACCGCCGTCGGGCAGTTCCTCGGCGCTGTCGTGCGGGTAGTACTCGGCGACCCAGCGTCCGCCCGGCCCGACCTCGACGACGACCTCGGGGTCCTCGGCGGCGGGCTGCACCAGCCCTTCCGACAGGTCCCGCAGCTCCACCTCGGGCGGCGCGGACGGCTCGTCGAGGATCCTGATCTCGGCGACCCGGTCGAGGCGGAAGGTGCGGCGCGCCTCGGAGCGGCGGCACCAGGCCTCGACATAGGTGTGGCCGACGCTGACCAGCCGGATGGGGTCGATCTCGCGCTCGGTGACCTCGTCGCGGGCCGGCGAGTAGTAGCGGATCCACAGGCGGCGGCGCTCGGAGATGGCCCGGTCGACGTCGGCGAAGACACCGCCCTCGGACTCGAAGGTCACCGACAGCCGGGAGCTGGCGCCGGCCGCCTCGCCGGCCGCGGTCTCCACCTTGGCGGTGGCCCGCAGCAGCGCCTGGCGGTCGCTCTCGCGCAGGCCCGGCAGGGTCGCCACGGCGCGGGCGGCGACCAGCAGCGCGGTGGCCTCGTCGGCGGCGAGCCGCAGCGGCTCGGCCGCGTCGGCACCCAGGGCGGCGGGGTTGTGCCACCAGATCCGCTCGCCGTCGGTGTCGATGTCCAGCAGATCGCCGCCGCGGAAGCTGGTGCCGCACATGGGCAGCACGTCGAGGTCGGAGACCAGTTCGTCCTCGGTGATGCCGAAGGCGCGGGCGACGTCCTCGATCCGGGCGCCGGGGCGCTCCCTCAGATAGGTCACCAGGGAGAGCATCCGCCGGGTCTGGTCGATGGCGTTCACGGGCCTGACCGGTTTGCCTGCCACTGTGCTCCGCTCCCCCTCAGCCCTTGGCGACGGCACGCAGCCGGTCCACCACGTCGGCCCGCAGCTCCGCGGGCTCCAGGACCACCACGTCCGGTCCGAACTCCACCAGCCAGGCGTCCAGCCCGTGCCCGTACGGGATCTCCAACTCGTCCCAGCCGTCGCCGAGTTCCCGCACCGAGGTGGCCTTCGCCCGCAGCGGGTAGCCGGCGCCGGTGCGCAGCCGGATGCGCGCGCTGCGGTCGGCGGTCTCGCCCGCCCAGCCGGCGACGGTCTCGCGCACGGTGACGACGTCGGGGACCGGCGCGGTGAAGCGCGCGCCGCGCGAGCGCACCTTGCCGGTGATCCGCGACAGCCGGAAGACCCGCTCGGCGCCGCGGTCGCGGTCCCAGCCGGCCAGGTACCAGTGGCCGCGCCAGCACTCCAGCGCCCAGGGCTCGACCTGCCGGGTCTCGGGGTGGGCGGCGGTGGCCTTGCGGTACTCGAAGACCACGGGACGGCGGTCGCGGCAGGCGAGCATCAGCGGCTCGAAGGCGGCCTCGTGCACGGGGATGCGCGGCTCCAGCGCGCCATGGGCCTCGTAGGGGTCCACGTCCTCGGGCAGTCCGGCCGCGCGCAGCTTCTGGAGGGCGCCGCTGGCGGCGCCGGCGAGCCGGGCCTGCTGCCAGACCTTGGCGGCCAGGCCGAGGGCGGCGGCCTCCTCGGCGTCCAGGGTGATCGGCGGGAGGCGGTTGCTGTCGCGCCGGGCCAGGTAGCCGACCTCGCCGTCCAGGTTCTCGACGGTCTCGATGACCAGTCCGAGCTCGCGCAGGTCGTCCTTGTCCCGCTCGAACATGCGGTTGAAGGAGTCGTCCGATCCGGCCGCGCCTCTGCCCGGTCCGGAGGCCTCGACGTAGGCCTCGATGGAGTCACGCAGTTCGCGCTTGCTGAGCGGCCGTCGCGTCCCGAGCAGACACAGCGCCAGGTTCATCAGCCGCTCGGCCTTGGCAATGGCCATCGACGCCCTTCGCCTTCCCTATGGTGCTTCCGACCGATGACCGTACCGCCCCGCGGTGCCGTGGCAAAAGCGGAGGGCCCATGCCCGGACAGGCATGGGCCCCAGGTGATCGGAAACGATCGGATCTTGGACGCAGTCCTTACGCCGATCCGAACGTCTCCTGATCGCTCACGACTCCGGTACGACGATCAGACCCCGAGCAGGTCCACCACGAAGATCAGGGTCTCGCCGGGCTTGATCGCCGGGGTCGGGCTCTGGTCGCCGTAGGCGAGGTGGGCGGGGATGGTCAGCTGGCGACGGCCGCCGACCTTCATGCCCTGCACGCCCTGGTCCCAGCCCGCGATGACCCGGCCGGCGCCCAGCGGGAAACGGAACGGAGTGCCCCGGTTCCAGCTCGCGTCGAACTCCTCACCGGTGCTGAAGGCGACGCCCACGTAGTGGACGGTGACGGTCTGGCCCGCCTGCGCCACGGCACCGTCGCCCTCCCAGATGTCCTTGATCTCGAGGTCCGCCGGGGGCTCGCCGCCCGGGAAGTCGATCTCGGGCTTGTCGATGCTCACTCTTGGCTCCTGCATGTGTACGACAACGAACGCGCTCAGTCTTTCATCCCGGCGCCCGCTCCCGTGGCCGGCCACTCCAGCGGACGGCGGAGCCTCACATCTTGGCGAGGATGTCCACCGAGAAGACCAGCGTGGCGCCCTTGGCGATACCGCTGCCGCTCGGCGGGTTGTCGCCGTAGCCCAGGTCCGGCGGGATGACGATCAGCACACGGCTGCCGACCTTCTTGCCCGTCAGGCCCTGCGACCAGCCCTTGACGACCTGCTGGAGCGAGAAGGACGTCAGCGACTTGCGGCTGTAGGTGGAGTCGAACTCCTTGCCGCCCGCCCACTGCACGCCCTTGTACTGCACGAGCACGCTGTCCTCGGCCCCGACCTCGGCGCCGTCGCCCTCGATGACGTAGTTCGCCACCAGCTTCTTCGGCGCGTCCACCTTCGGGACCTCGATCGAGGGCGCCTTGCCGTCTGTGTTGGTGCCGACCTTCGGCAGGTTCGTGTCGTCCTGCGCGACGTCCGTGCCCTTGGCGGAGCTCTTGGAGTTGTAGGTCGCCTGGAGGTCCACGACGAACACCAGCGTGTCGGTGCCCTTGATGCCCGCCTGGGACTGGCCCTGCTCGCCGTACCCCCACGTCGGGGGCACCGAGAACTGCACACGGCTGTCGGTCTTCTTGCCGGTGAGCGCGTAGCGCCAGCCGTCGATGATGCTGCCCTGGGCGAGCTGGATGACCAGCGGGGTCTTGCGGTCGTAGGAGTTGTCGAACACCTTCGCGGTGTCCCAGATCTGGCCCAGGTAGTTCGCCTGGACGTAGTCGCCCTCGGCCACGGTGGTGCCGCCGCCCGCGATGACCGTCTTCACCGCGAGGTCCTTCGACGGGTCGCCGCTGCCCTTGGCCACCGTCGGCTTCTCGTCGAACTGGGTGCCCGCCGTGATCGCCGGCAGCGGACCGTCCACGATCTTCGGCGACGGCGCGGCCGACGTGGCCCCCGCGGAGGGCGAGGCGCTGTCGGTGGCCTTGCTCGAATCGGCCTTGTCGTCGCCGCACCCGGCGAGCGTGACCAGTCCGGCGGGAACGGCAATCATGAGTGAGCGTCGGCGCACGATGGGGGCCTCGTAATCGGTCGATCTTGTGGATGGCGTGCGCGCAACTCTACGGCGTGCGAAGGGCGCCGTACGGGTAACGTACGGCGCCCGTGTGGCGTTCCGGCCGTGCGGCCGGAAAGCACGGCCGGCTCACATTCCGGCGATCAACTTCTCCACCCGGTCGTCGACGGAGCGGAACGGGTCCTTGCACAACACGGTGCGCTGTGCCTGGTCGTTGAGCTTGAGATGCACCCAGTCGACCGTGAAATCCCGGCGCTGCTCCTGCGCCCGCCGGATGAAGTCGCCGCGCAGCCGCGCCCGAGTGGTCTGCGGCGGCACCGACTTGCCTTCGAAGATCTTCAAGTCGTTGCAGATCCGGGCCGCTTGACCCTTCTTCTCCAGCAGGTAGTACAGACCACGACGGCGGTGGATGTCGTGATAGGCGAGGTCTATCTGGGCGACCCGCGGATGCGACATGGTCATGTTGTGCTTGGCGCGGTACCGCTCGATGAGCTTGTACTTCATGACCCAGTCGATCTCGGTGTCGATGCGGTCGAGGTCCTCGCTCTCGATCGAGTCCAGCGTGCGGCCCCACAGCTCCAGCACCTGCTCGACGGTGCCGGTGCGGATGCCGCGCCGCTCGCAGAAGTCCACGGCCTTCTCGTAGTACTCGCGCTGCACCTCCAGCGCGGAGGCCTCCCGGCCGCTGGCCAGGCGCACCTTGCGGCGGCCCGTGATGTCGTGGCTGACCTCGCGGATCGCCCGGATCGGGTTCTCCAGGGTCAGGTCGCGCATCACCGTGCCCGCCTCGATCATGCGCAGCACCAGGTCGGTGGCGCCGACCTTGAGCAGCATGGTCGTCTCGGACATGTTCGAGTCGCCCACGATGACATGCAGCCGGCGGTAGCGCTCGGCGTCCGCGTGCGGCTCGTCGCGGGTGTTGATGATGGGCCGGGAGCGGGTCGTCGCCGAGGAGACGCCCTCCCAGATGTGCTCGGCCCGCTGGCTCACGCAGTACACGGCACCGCGCGGCGTCTGCAGCACCTTGCCGGCACCGCACAGCAGCTGGCGGGTCACGAGGAACGGGATGAGAATGTCCGCGAGTCGCGAGAACTCCCCGTGCCGTGCCACCAAGTAGTTCTCGTGGCACCCGTAGGAGTTGCCCGCCGAGTCGGTGTTGTTCTTGAAGAGGTAGACGTCGCCCGCGATTCCCTCCTCGTGCAGGCGTCGTTCCGCGTCCACCAGGAGTCCTTCGAGAATGCGCTCCCCGGCCTTGTCGTGGGTGACCAGTTCGGTCACATTGTCACATTCGGGTGTGGCGTATTCCGGATGTGAGCCCACGTCGAGATAGAGCCGGGCGCCGTTTCGCAGAAAGACATTGCTGCTGCGGCCCCATGACACGACACGGCGGAAGAGGTACCGCGCCACCTCGTCAGGCGACAGGCGGCGCTGTCCCCTGAACGTGCACGTGACGCCGTACTCGTTCTCCAGCCCGAAAATGCGGCGGTCCATGACTGAACATTACGCCCGATCCCCTGAGCTGAAACGGGGTTCGACGGCACGATTTGGATCATTTTCCGATGAAGACGCAACGACCGCGGTCCGCGCGGGAGCTGCGAGGACCCGTCCGGTGGCGAGCAGGACCACCAGGGACACCCCACCGGCGGCACCCGGCACGGCGAATCCCCACACCGCTCCGCCCCACTCGACGACCGGCCCGGTCAGACCCGTCCCCACCGAGGCACCGACGGTGAAGGTGGTCACCAGCCAGGAGAACGCCTCGGTCACCGTCCCCCGCGGGGCGTGCCGGTCCACGATGACGAACGCGCAGGCGATGGCCGGGGCGAGGAAGACGCCGGAGAGCGCCGCGAGCGCGGTCATGGCGACCGGTCCCGGCATCAGCAGCAGCGGCAGGTAACAGACCGCCAGCAGGCCCACCAGCACCCTCAGTCGCCGCTCCGGCGCGCCACTCCACCGGCGGGCCCCGTAGCCGGCGCCGCCGACCAGCGCGCCCAGCCCCAGGGCCGCCATCAGCCAGCCGTAGACGGCGTCCCCGCCGTGGTCGTCGGCGTACGAGACGGCCGCGACGGTGATGGAGCCGAGCGCCACGCCGACGAAGAGGAACGCGCCGAGCAGGGCGATCAGCCCGGGCGAGCGCAGGGCGCCCAGCCAGTGCGCCTCGCGCGGAGCCGACCGCCACGCGCGCGAGGGCGGCGACAGGACCACGGAGAGCGCGCCGAGCACCCCGATGACGTTCAGGACCAGCAGCGCCGCCTGCGCGGACCACAGCGCGGTGCACAACGTGACCAGCAGCGGTCCGACGGTGAACATGACCTCCTGGGCCACCGCGTCCATGGCGTACGCGGTGTGCACCTGGTCCTCCTTGCGCAGCACGGACGGCCACAGCGCCCGCAGCCCGCCCTCCAGCGGCGGCGTGAACAGCCCGGCCAGGGCCACGGCGGCGTAGGACAGCGCGGGCGGCTGGGTGCCGGCGAGGGCGAAGACGGCCATCGCCAGGGCCGACAGGACGGCGGCGGGCAGCTGGACCCGCGGCTGCCCGTGCAGGTCCACCAGCCGCCCGAGCAGCGGCTGCCCGACGGCGTTGGCGACGCCGTAGACGGCGGCGAGGGCTCCGGCGAGGCTGTAGGAACCGCCCTCCGCGCGGATGAACAGCACGATCGCGATCGCGGCGGTGGCGTTGGGCAGCCGTCCCACCAGCGTGCCCGTGAGCAGCCGGGCGGCGTGCCTCGCCCTGAGGATCTCCAGGTATCCCGCGGCCATGGTCCCGTCCTCCGGCTCAGGTTTTACGTATAACGTCCTCCGTCATACGTACCATGTGCGCAGTTCGCACGTCCAGGCGAGGCCCGGGCGCGACCCCGACCAAGGAGCACCCGACGGTGGCCCGAGCCAGCACCCGCCCCACGAGCCGCGACGTCGCCGAGGCCGCCGGGGTCTCCCAGGCCGCCGTGTCGCTGGTGCTCGGCGGCAAGTGGCGCGGCCGGGTCTCCGAGGCCACCGCCGAGCGGGTCCGCGAGGCCGCCCGGGAGCTGGGCTACCGGCCCAACCTCGCCGCCCGCAACCTGCGCCTCGGGCGCACCCGGACCGTCCTCCTGGTGGTCCCCGTCCTGACCACCGAGTTCTTCGCCGGCGTCTACACCGGTGCCGCCCGGGTGGCCGCCGCCCACGGCTTCGGCGTGGTCCTGTACCCCTCCCCCGAGGGCATCGGCCCCGCCCGCGACCCCTTCGCGTCCGCCGAGGCCGCCCTGGACGGTGTCATCGCCTCCTCCATGGCCGCCGACGCCCTCACCGCCATCCGCGGCGACCAGCTGCCGCTGGTGATGCTGGACAGCGATCCGGAGGGCAGCCTGGGCGCGGCGACCGTCAACCTGGACATCGCCGACGGGGTCCGGCAGGTCGCCGAGCATCTCCTCGGTCTCGGCCACCGCCGCTTCCTGCACCTGGCCGCCGACGTGCCCTCCTGGACCTTCGAGGTGCGCGCCCGTGAGCTGGCCGCCCGGGTCGGCGCGGTGCCGGACACCACCGTGCGCACCGCGCCCGCGCCGATCTCCATCGAGGGCGCGCGGGCCGCCGCCGAGGCCGCGCTCACCGCGCCCGGCCCCCGGCCCACCGCGGTGGTGTGCGACGACGACAAGCTCGCGGCCGGCGCCTACAAGGCGGCCCGCCGGCTCGGTCTGCGCATCCCCGACGACATCTCCGTCACCGGTCTCGACGACCTGGCCCTGGCGACCGCCATCGATCCGGAGCTCACCACGGTCCGGCTGGACGCCGAGCTGTTCGGGGAGCACGGGATGCGGGCCCTGCTGGACGTCCTGGAGGGCCGTAGGCCCGCCCGCGGCGACATTCCGGTGGAACTGGTCGTCCGCGGCTCCACGGCGCCTCCACCGGCCCTCTGAACGCACCGTGCCCCGGCGCCTGACGGAGCCGGGGCATGCGCGAAGAGGCGGGAGCGCGACTACTCGCCGGACTCCGTGTCGGACTCCGAGGGCTCCGCGGACGACTCGCTCTCCGTCTGCGTGGTGGTGCCCTCCGCCAGCAGGCGCGACAGCTGACCGCCGACGATCCGCTTGAACTTGCGCTTCTGCGGACGCGTGCGGTCCAGCACCGCGACCTCCAGGCGCTCCGCGGGGATCTCCCGCTGGGTGCCGTTGGACTCGCGGGACAGCGCCTGCACGGCCAGCTTCAGCGCCCCCGACAGGGTCATGCCGTCCTGGTGGCGCTGATCGAGGTAGCTGCTGATCAGCTCGGCGTTGCCGCCCACCGCGACCGAGCCGTGCTCGTCCACGATCGAGCCGTCGTGCGGCAGCCGGTAGATCTGGTCGGACTCCGGCGTCTCCCCGACCTCGGCGACGACCAGCTCCACCTCGTACGGCTTCTCGCCCACGCTGGAGAAGATCGTGCCCAGCGTCTGGGCGTAGACGTTGGCCAGGCCCCGCGCAGTGACGTCGTCCCGGTCGTAGGTGTAACCGCGCAGGTCGGCGTAGCGCACGCCGCCGATGCGCAGGTTCTCGTACTCGTTGTACTTGCCCGCCGCGGCGAAGCCGATCCGGTCGTAGATCTCGCTGAACTTGTGCAGCGCGCGGGACGGGTTCTCGCCGACGAAGACGATGCCGTCGGCGTACTGCAGCACGACCAGGCTGCGGCCGCGGGCGATGCCCTTGCGGGCGTACTCGGCCCGGTCGGCCATGGCCTGCTGGGGTGAGACATAGAACGGCGTCGACACCGGTTATCCGTCCCTTTCTGTGGAAGTCACTGGATCACCTGAGACAACAGCGCCCGCGGTCAGAGCAGCTCGGCCCGCGGGCCGTCGGGCTGCTCCAGCCGCCGCTCCAGCACCGAGCGGGCGATCTGCGAGGACTCGTCCTCGGTGAGCCGGCGGAAGCCGTCCTCGGTGATCACGGTGACGATGGGGTAGATCCGGCGGGCGACATCGGGACCACCGGTCGCCGAGTCGTCGTCTGCCGCGTCGTACAGGGCCTGCACCACCAGCGTGGTGGCCTGCTCCTCGGTGAGGTCGTCGCGGAAGAGCTTCTTCATGGCGCCGCGCGCGAAGATCGAGCCGGAGCCGGTGGCCGCGTAGCCCTGCTGCTCCTCGGAGCGGCCGCCCGTCACGTCGTAGGAGAAGATGCGGCCCTTGCCGCGGTCCAGGTCGTAGCCGGCGAAGAGCGGGACCACGGCGAGGCCCTGCATGGCCATGCCGAGGTTGGCCCGGATCATCGTCGACAGGCGGTTGGCCTTGCCCTCCAGCGAGAGCTGGGCGCCCTCCACCTTCTCGAAGTGTTCGAGTTCCAGCTGGAACAGCTTGACCATCTCGACGGCCAGACCGGCGGTGCCGGCGATGCCGACGGCCGAGTACTCGTCCGCCGGGAAGACCTTCTCGATGTCCCGCTGCGCGATGACATTGCCCATCGTGGCGCGCCGGTCACCGGCGAGCACCACGCCGCCGGGGAACGACACGGCGACGATGGTCGTGCCGTGCGGCGCCTCGATCACGCCCTGGGTGGGGGGCAGTTGGCGCTTGCCGGGCAGCAGCTCGGGCTGGTGCTCCGACAGGAAGTCCATGAACGAAGAGGATCCAGGCGTCAGGAAGGCTGCTGGTAGACGCCCGGTGCTACGAGTGTTGGCTTCCACGCGTTTCCTTCCAAGTAGTCAACAGGCCGAGGCCGGAATTGCAGTTGAAGCACGTTACGCCACGGACCCTACCCGTCTTCCGGCGGTGATCCACATGCGTGGCGGAAGCGGTTCGGCAGATACGGCGCGGCACCGGTCGCGCACGGCAGGCATCCCTGCCACACGCTCCCGGCACCGCGCCGGTGTCTCGCCTTCCGGGCGTTCCTCAGACCTCCATGGACCTTCGGCTCAGAGGAGGACGAGGCGGGATACCTTTACTGGCCACCCTTTTGCACGAACGAACGCACGAAGTCCTCTGCGTTCTCCTCGAGGACGTCGTCGATCTCGTCCAGGACCGAGTCCACGTCGTCGCTCAGCTTCTCGTGACGCTCCTTGAGGTCCTCGGAAGCCTGCGCCTCTGCCGCCTGCTCCTCGACCTCCTCCGTGGACCGGGTGGCCTTCTGCTGTCCGCCGCCGGTGTCCTTGGTCGCCATAACCCTCACCCCGCTCGGTTCGCCCGACACAGTTGCTCGGTCAAGATCAGACCCTACAAGCCGGGTCCGACAATGGCCCCGCAGTTTCCTCAACGTACGGGGCCCGTCTCGATGATTCCCGGACCCGGTGTTTTCCACCCTGTCCGGCCGACATCCCCCGAGTACCCGCTCAGCCGCCGGAGAGCACCCTCACCAGGTCCTCCGCCGTGCGGCAGCGGTCCAGCAGCTCCTTGACGTGATTACGCGTTCCGCGAAGCGGTTCCAGGGTTGGGACGCGCTGGAGCGAGTCGCGGCCCGGCAGATCGAAGATCACCGAGTCCCAGGAGGCCGCGGCGACGTCGTCGGCGTACTGCTCCAGACAGCGCCCGCGGAAGTAGGCCCGGGTGTCCTCCGGCGGCTTCTGCATGGCCCGCTCGACGTCCGCCTCGTCCAGGAGGCGCTTCATCCGGCCGCGGGCCGCGAGACGGTTGTAGAGGCCCTTGTCGGGGCGTACGTCGGCGTACTGGAGGTCGACCAGGTGCAGCCTGGCCGCGTCCCAGTCGAGGCTGTCCCGGCGCCGGTAGCCCTCCATGAGCTCGCGCTTGGCGACCCAGTCCAGCTCGCCGGCCAGGCTCATGGGGTCGTGTTCCAGCCGGTTGAGGGTGTCCTCCCAGCGGGCCAGGACGTCCTTGGTCTGCTCGTCGGCGTCGGCCCCGAAGCGCTCCTCCACGTACTTGCGCGACAGCTCGTAGTACTCCATCTGGAGCTGGACGGCGGTGAGTGTCCGGCCGCTGCGCAGGGTGATCAGACGCTTGAGGGACGGGTCGTGCGAGACCTGGTGCAGGGTGCGCACGGGCTGGTCGACGGCCAGGTCGACGGCGATGAAGCCGTCCTCGATCATGGACAGGACCAGCGCGGTCGTGCCGAGCTTGAGGTAGGTCGAGATCTCCGACAGGTTCGCGTCGCCGATGATCACGTGGAGGCGGCGGTACTTCTCCGCGTCCGCGTGGGGCTCGTCGCGGGTGTTGATGATCGGCCGCTTGAGGGTCGTCTCCAGGCCGACCTCGACCTCGAAGTAGTCCGCGCGCTGGCTGAGCTGGAAGCCGTGCTCGTGACCGTCCTGGCCGATGCCGACACGGCCGGCTCCGGCGAAGACCTGGCGGGAGACGAAGAAGGGCGTCAGATGGCGCACGATGTCCGAGAACGGGGTCTCCCGCTTCATCAGGTAGTTCTCGTGCGTGCCGTAGGAGGCGCCCTTGTTGTCGGTGTTGTTCTTGTAGAGGTGGATGGGCTGGGCGCCGGGGAGCTGTGCGGCCCGCTCGGCGGCCTCGGCCATGATCCGCTCGCCGGCCTTGTCCCAGAGGACGGCGTCCCGCGGGTTGGTGACCTCGGGGGCGCTGTACTCGGGATGCGCGTGGTCGACGTAGAGCCGTGCGCCGTTGGTCAGGATGACGTTGGCGAGGCCGATGTCCTCGTCGGTGAGCTGGCTGGAGTCGGCGACCTCACGGGCGAGGTCGAAGCCCCGCGCGTCCCGCAGCGGATTCTCCTCCTCGAAGTCCCAGCGGGCCCGGCGGGCCCGGTGCATCGCCGCCGCGTAGGCGTTGACGATCTGGGACGAGGTGAGCATGGCATTGGCGTTGGGGTGTCCGGGGACGGAGATCCCGTACTCCGTCTCGATGCCCATCACTCGCCGTACGGTCATGCGGCCCTCCTTGCCCGGCGAAGCCCTCGGTCGCGGGCTCCGCTCTCGTACCGCTGGCGCTCGGTTGCGAATGCGGTGCCCGACCCCGCACTGCGCGACTTGGCGGTACGGAAGAGCCTAGAACGCCTTTGCGCTGGTGGGGAGATCATTTGCGTCATTGCCTGCTCCAGCCGTGGCCTGAAAAACAGTCGGCTGCGGATACCCGGAAAGGGCACCCGCAGCCGCCCTGTGTTTTACAGGTACTGTCCGGTGTTCGCCACCGTGTCGATGGAGCGTCCGGTGTCCGCGCCCTGCTTTCCGGTGATCAGGGTGCGGATGTAGACGATCCGCTCGCCCTTCTTACCGGAGATGCGGGCCCAGTCGTCCGGGTTGGTGGTGTTCGGCAGGTCCTCGTTCTCCTTGAACTCGTCCACGCAGGCCTGGAGGAGATGGGAGACGCGAAGGCCCTTCTGGTTGTGCTCCAGGAAGTCCTTGATCGCCATTTTCTTGGCGCGGCCCACGATGTTCTCGATCATGGCGCCGGAATTGAAGTCCTTGAAGTAGAGGACTTCCTTGTCGCCATTGGCGTAGGTGACCTCCAGGAAGCGGTTCTCCTCGGATTCGGCGTACATGTGTTCCACGGCCGTCTGGATCATGGCCTGGACGCATGCGTCCTTGTCGCCGCCGTGCTCACCGAGGTCCTCGCTGTGCAGCGGCAGGCGCTGGGTCAGGTACTTGCCGAAGATGTCCTTGGCCGCCTCGGCGTCCGGACGCTCGATCTTGATCTTGACGTCGAGCCGGCCGGGCCGCAGGATCGCCGGGTCGATCATGTCCTCGCGGTTGGAGGCGCCGATCACGACCACGTTCTGCAGGCCCTCCACACCGTCGATCTCGGCGAGCAGCTGCGGGACGATGGTGTTCTCCACGTCCGAGCTGACGCCCGAGCCACGGGTGCGGAAGAGGGACTCCATCTCGTCGAAGAAGACGATGACGGGGGTGCCCTCGCTGGCCTTCTCACGGGCCCGCTGGAAGACCAGGCGGATCTGCCGCTCGGTCTCGCCGACGTACTTGTTCAGCAGCTCGGGGCCCTTGATGTTGAGGAAGAAGCTCTTGCCGGCGGCCTGGCCGGTGACCTCGGCGACCTTCTTGGCCAGCGAGTTGGCGACGGCCTTGGCGATGAGCGTCTTGCCGCATCCGGGGGGCCCGTACAGCAGCACACCCTTGGGCGGCCGCAGTTCGTGCTCCTTGAACAGGTCGGGGTAGAGGTACGGGAGCTCGACCGCGTCGCGGATGGCCTCGATCTGGTTGCCGAGGCCGCCGATCTGCTCGTAGCCGATGTCGGGGACCTCTTCGAGGACGAGTTCCTCGACCTCGCTCTTGGGCACGACCTCGTAGACGTAGCCGGAGCGGGGTTCGAGCAGCAGGGCGTCGCCGGGACGGATGGTGACGTCCAGCAACGGCTCGGCGAGCCGCACCACCCGTTCCTCGTCGGTGTGCCCGAGCACCAGGGCCCGCTCGCCGTCCTCGAGGATCTCCTTGAGGGTGACGATGTCCCCGACGCGCTCGTACTCCATGGCCTCGACCACGTTCAGCGCTTCGTTGAGCATGACTTCCTGGCCGCGCCGGAGCTCTTCCAGCTCGACGCTCGGGCTGACGTTCACCCGGAGCTTGCGGCCCCCGGTGAAGATGTCGGCCGTGCCGTCCTCGTTCGCCGTGAGGAAGACACCGAAGCCGGCCGGCGGCTGCGCGAGCCGGTCGACCTCCTCCTTGAGGGCCACGATCTGGTCGCGGGCCTCACGGAGCGTATTGGCAAGTCGCTCGTTCTGGGCGGACACGCCGGCCAGGTTGGTCTGCAGCTCGACGATCCGCTCTTCGAGAATCCTCGTGTGTCGCGGAGAGTCGGCGAGCTTACGTCGCAGGACGGCGATCTCCTGCTCAAGGTAGGCGATCTGCCCGGCCGGGTCGTCGGACCCGCGTCCCGGGCGGATGCCGCGGTTCATGTCGTCGTCGTGGGCTGCCACGGTCCTCACCTCCTCCAAGGGGAGCTGGACGCTTCCAGACCCTACCTGGGTGGGTGTCGATTGAAACCCCTAGATCACAAAGACTGTCGGGGTGTGTCCGATCTTCACCCTTGCGCTCTCCCTCACGCCAGGGGAATACCCACGGAACGCGGTTGGAAAGCGACCAGAGGTAGGGTCGAAGCGTTCAACACCCGCCACAGCTGGCCGGATTCCCGTATGGCTTGGCGCAGAAAACGGCAGGAGAGATGACCGTGCAGCAGGAGGCCGGAGTCGACGGCGAGGCGCTGGAGGTCTGGATCGACCAGGACCTCTGTACCGGCGACGGCATCTGCGCGCAGTACGCGCCGGAGGTGTTCGAGCTGGACATCGACGGTCTGGCCTATGTGAAGAGCGCCGACGACGAGCTGCTCCAGGACGCCGGAGCGACAACGCCCGTGCCGCTGCCGCTCCTCACCGACGTGATCGACTCGGCGAAGGAGTGTCCGGGCGACTGCATTCACGTACGTCGGGTTTCGGACAGGGTCGAAGTCTATGGACCGGACGCAGAGTGACCAGATCTGTACGGTGCGTTACTACTGTCTGATTTCTCACACGGCCCGGTGGCCGGGTGTCAGACGCTGCGGGCCTCGGCGGGTGACGAACGGACGAACGCGCCGTCGCGCCACTGCCACTTAGCGCTCTCCTCCAGGTCGGGACAGCAGGTCGGCACGTCCACCGAGGAGTAGCCGAGCAGCGTCGCGGCGACCGCGCCGTCGCGGACCGCGAAGTCCTTCACCGTGTAGCGGTCCTTGGGGTCCACGAGGGTGGCCACCACGCGCGCGTGCCCGTCGTCGGCGCCGCCGGTGAGGACGTACACGCCGTCCGGCGGGGTGCTGATGCCGGCGTCGCAGTGCACCACGGCGACCGTCTCCGGCCGGCCGTCGCCGTCGAGGTCCCCGGTCGCCTTCCGCTCCACCACGGCCTTCACGGGACCGCATTCGAGGGGGAAGTCCACCCCGTCGGTCGCGGGCGGCGCGGCCACCGGGGCGGACTGGGTGCGGTGGCCCGGTTTCTGGGCGGCGGTGGCGGCGTCCGGCTGCAGGAGAGAGGAGAGGGCTACGACACCGGCGAGCGCGGTGGCGGTGGCAAGCCAGTGGATCGGGCGGGTGTGCGTGTGTGCCAGTTCCGGGACCGCGGATTGCTGCACTAGGAGTGTCTCCTGTGAGGGCTGTGCCGGTGGGGTGGCCAGCATGGTGCCACACGTCACAGGACGGGGGAACGGCGGGGTCACGACCTGTTGCGGGCGGCGGGGCCGGAGCGCGCGCGGGGTGTCAACGACGCGGCGCCGTGGCCGAGTTCTCCGCGGGGTGCGGGAACTCGGCCACGGCGCCGGAACGTTGGGCGGGACGGGGCGTGGACGGCCGGGAGGCCGCCCGGCCGGCTCAGCGGCCGGCGCCTCCGTCGGCGTTGGGGCCGGAGTAGTCCTCGCCGTAGGCGCCCTTGGCGGGGCGGCGGCGGCGCATCGGCGGCTCGACGCCGTCCGCGAGGCGGCGGGCGGTGAGGAGAAAGCCGGTGTGGCCGATCATCCGGTGGTCCGGGCGGACGGCCAGGCCCTCGATGTGCCAGTTGCGGATCATGGTCTCCCAGGCGGTCGGCTCGTTGAAGCAGCCGATCTCCCGGATGGACTCCACGGTCCGTGCGAGCTGGGTGGTGGTGGCCACGTAGCAGCACACGATGCCGCCGGGGACCAGGGCCTTGGAGACGGCCTCCAGGCACTCCCAGGGGGCGAGCATGTCGAGGATGACGCGGTCCACGTCGGTGTCGCTCAGGTTGTCCTGGAGGTCGCCGACGGTGAGCTGCCAGGCGGGGTGCGGGCCGCCGAAGTAGCGCTCCACGTTCTGCTGCGCGATCTCGGCGAAGTCCTCGCGGCGCTCGTAGGAGTGCAGCATGCCCTGGTCGCCGATGGCGCGCAGCAGGAAGGTGCTGAGCGAGCCGGAGCCGACGCCGGCCTCCACGACGCGCGCGCCGGGGAAGATGTCGGCGAAGGCGAGGATCTGCCCCGCGTCCTTGGGGTAGACGACGGCTGCCCCGCGAGGCATGGACAGGACGTAGTCGGGGAGCAGGGGGCGCAGCGCGAGATAGGCGACGTTCCCCGTCGTACGGACAACGCTGCCCTCGGGTGCGCCGATCAGCTCGTCGTGCGGGAAGGAACCCTTGTGGGTGTGGAAGTTCTTTCCGGCTTCGAGCGTGAACGTGTAGTGGCGGCCCTTGGGGTCGGTCAGCTGTACCTGGTCCCCGACCTTGAAGGGCCCGCGGCGGCGGGCGGCACCGGTCGGTTCGGACATGTGAACAGACTACCGGGGATTGCGGAGGCCGCCGACCACGGGCCGGGACCTAGGAGGGGCGGGCCATCGCCTTCACGAAGGCCCGCTCGACGTCCGCGGCGGACAGCACGCCGTAGATCTCGCCGGTCTCCTCGACCACCAGGTACTCGGTCGCGGGGGTGGCCCGCAGCGCGTCGAGGAGTTCCTCGCCGGCCAGCTCGGCGGAGACGCGCATGCCGTCGGTCAGGTCCTGGGCGAGGCCGCTGACGGCGACCCAGGGGCGGCGGTGCTCGGGGACGCCGACGATGGCGGCCTCGCGGACCAGGGAGACGGGGGCGCCGTCCGCGTCGACGACGACCAGGGCGCGGGCGCCGGCCTCGTTGGCGCGGCGCAGGGCCTCGGAGAGCGGGGTGTCGGTCTGGACGGGCACCGCGCGGCGGGTCAGGGCGCGGGCGCGCAGCTCCGGGAGGTGTTCGCGCAGGCGGGCGACGCGCAGGCTGTTGCCGGCGCCGGTCCAGATGATCGCGGCGAGGATCGCGGCGAGCAGGGCGTCCATGACGGTGTCCATGCCGACGTTGTCGACGGCGTCGGAGCCGAGGGCGCCGGACTGGGTGAGCAGCGGCAGGCCGATCAGCACGGCGACGGCGAGCGCGCGGCCGACCCAGGCGGCGGCGACGGTGCCGCTCATGGGCTTGCCGGTGAGCTTCCAGACGACGGCGCGGAGCATCCGGCCCCCGTCGAGCGGGAGGCCGGGCAGCAGGTTGAAGACGGCCACGATGAGGTTGGAGATCATCAGGCCGGCCAGCAGGACGCCGGGGACGGTGCCGGGCTCGACGGGCAGCATGGCGAGGTAGAAGACGCCGGCGAGGACGAGGCTGAGCAGCGGGCCGACGAAGGCCAGCACGAACTCGCGGCCGGGGGTCTCGGCCTCCTTCTCGATCTCGGACACGCCGCCGAAGAACTGGAGCTGGATGCGGCGGACCGGGAGCTTGAAGCGGAGGGCGGCGATCGTGTGCGCCAGCTCGTGGACGAGCACCGAGCCGTAGAAGGCGACGGCGAAGAACAGGGAGACCAGGTAGCGGGCCGCGCCCAGCTCGGGCAGCACACGGTCCAGCTGACCGCCGAAGACCCAGGTGATCAGCGCGGCAACCAGGAACCAGCTGGGCGCGACGTAGACGGGCACGCCGAACGGCCGCCCCACCCGCAGACCGCCGCCCGGCTCCGGCTTCTGCGGGACGGGGCCCTTGGTACCGGAGTGCGCGTGGGTGCGGTCGTGCCCGGCACCGCCGGGGGCCGTTTCCCGGAGGTCCGGGAATCCGGTCTCGTGCCCGCCCTCGGTGGGCGCGTCCGGGCGGGTCGCCGGCGGCGGGGGCTCGGTGGGTTCCGCGGGCCTCGTCGGTTCCGTGGGCTCGGTGGGTTCCGTGGGCTTGCGCAAGGGGTCCGCGGCCCGGGCCGGGGCCTGCGGGGTGGTGGGGGGTGCCGTCGCGGGGGCCGGGCCCTCGGGGCCTGCGGCGGAGGTGTCCGCGGGCGGGGCCGGCTGTCCGGTCGGGGCCCTGTGGGGTTCTCGGGGGGCGCGGCCCGCGCCGGTGTCGGGCGGGCCCGAGGCCGCCGATGTGGTCGGGGCTGCCGTGCGGTGGTCGGTCGAGTGGTCGTTGCCCGACCGCGGCTGCCCGCTCCCGCCGCTCTCGTCCACGGTGTCCCCTCGTTCGAAGCGTGTCCCGCACCTGCCGGGCGGAAGGTCTCGGGTCGATGGTATGCGGCCGAGGGGTCGCGTTCCGCCCCGGCACCCCTCTCGTTCCCCAGCTGTCGCGGGCGACACGACCGCGAGGGGTCCGCTGTCGGTGGCGGGCCGTAAGGTCTGTGGGCATGGAGACGAGCACCGAGGGCGTGACGGAGGCCCTGAGCGACGGTACGGCCGATCCGGCGGCGACGCCGGTCGACGCGGTTCCCGCGACCGCCACGACGGCGACGGCGGCAGCCGTCGCTCCCGTCGTCATACCGCCCTCCTCCCTGTCCCCCTCGCGGGCCGGCGACTTCATGCAGTGCCCGCTGCTGTACCGGTTCCGGGTGATCGACAAGCTGCCGGAGAAGCCGAGCGAGGCGGCGACCAGGGGCACGCTGGTGCACGCGGTGCTCGAGCGGCTCTTCGACGCGCCCGCCGCCGAGCGCACCGCGCCGCGCGCCAAGTCGCTGATCCCGGGCCAGTGGGACCGGCTGCGGGAGTCGCGGCCGGAGCTGGCCGAGCTGTTCGCCGACGACCCGGAGGGCGCCCGGATGGCGGCCTGGCTGGAGCAGGCGGAGCGGCTGGTGGAGCGCTGGTTCACCCTGGAGGACCCGAGCCGTCTGGAGCCGGCCGAGCGCGAGCTGTTCGTCGAGGCCGAGCTGGAGTCGGGGCTGCGGCTGCGCGGCATCATCGACCGGGTCGACGTGGCGCCGACCGGTGAGGTGCGGATCGTCGACTACAAGACGGGCAAGGCCCCGCGGCCCGAGTACGCCGAGGGCGCGCTGTTCCAGATGAAGTTCTACGCGCTGGTGGTCTGGCGACTGAAGGGCGTCGTCCCGCGCCGGCTCCAGCTGGTGTACCTCGGCAGCGGTGATGTGCTGACCTACGATCCGGTCCTCGCCGACCTGGAGCGGGTGGAGCGCAAGCTGCTCGCGCTGTGGGAGGCGATCCGGCTGGCCACCGAGACCGGCGACTGGCGGCCGCGCCCCACCAAGCTGTGCGGCTGGTGCGATCACCAGGCCCACTGTCCGGAATTCGGCGGCACTCCCCCGCCGTATCCGCTGGCGGTGAGGGCGGCCGAGTCCGGCGCCGGCGAGCAGGGCAGAATGGGGCCGGACTAGCTAAGGAGACTTACGTGGCCATCCGCGTCCTACTGGTCGACGACCAGCCGCTGCTGCGTACGGGCTTCCGGATGATCCTGGAGGCCGAGCAGGACATCGCGGTCGTCGGCGAGGCCGGAGACGGCCTCCAGGCACTCGACCAGGTGCGGGCCCTCCAGCCCGACGTGGTGCTCATGGACATCCGCATGCCGCGGATGGACGGTGTGGAGGCCACCCGGCAGATCACCGGTCCCGGGCGGGACGGCCCGGCGAAGGTGCTGGTGCTGACCACCTTCGATCTGGACGAGTACGTGGTGGAGGCGCTGCGGGCCGGCGCGAGCGGCTTCCTGCTGAAGGACGCGCCCGCCCATGAGCTGGTGCAGGCGATCCGGGTGGTGGCCGCCGGTGAGGCGATGCTCGCCCCGAGCATCACCCGCCGGCTGCTGGACAAGTACGCCACGCATCTGCCGTCCGGCGAGGAGCCGGTGCCGGACGCGCTGAACACCCTGACCGACCGCGAGGTGGAGGTGCTGAAGCTGGTCGCGCGGGGCCTGTCCAACGCGGAGATCGCCGCGGACCTGTTCGTCAGCGAGACCACGGTCAAGACCCACGTCGGTCATGTGCTCACCAAGCTGGGGCTGCGCGACCGGGTGCAGGCGGCGGTGTACGCGTACGAGAGCGGACTGGTGCGCCCCGGCGCGCAGTAGACCTCGCGTCGACGGGCGAACGTCGAAAAGGGGGCGGCCCCTTCTCCGGTCGGAGGAGGGGCCGCCCCCTTTTCGCGTGGGTGTGGCTCAGCTCTTGCTGAGTTCCCAGAACCGGAACACGGTCGAGGCGTCGAGGCAGTACTCCAGGCCGTAGACGCCGTCGCGGACGACCGCGTACTGCTTGGCCTGCCAGATCGGCAGCAGCGGCAGTTCCTCGGCGACGATGTCCTGGAGCGCGCCGTAGTCCTTGTCGGTGGAGGCGCGGTCCGACTGGGCCGCCGTGCGCGGGATCAGCGTGCCGGTGATGGTGTCGTTGGCGTAGTTGTTGCCGAGCACGTTGCCCTTGCCGAAGAACGGGGCGGTGAAGTTGTCGGCGTCCGGGTAGTCGGGCACCCAGCCCTTGACGTACACGCCGTACTTCCCGGCCTCGATGTCCTTCTCGTACTGGTCGAAGGCGACGGACTTGACCTTCGCCTCGAACAGCCCGCTGGCGTTGAGCTGGCCGGCGATCGCCTGCAACTCCTCGTCGGTGGCGGGGCCGTAGCGGGACGGCGTCGACCAGAGGGTGAGCTCGACCTTGCCGGTGATGCCGTCGGCGCGCAGCGCGGCGGCGGCCTTGGCCTTGGAGGGCCGGGCGCCGTAGGTGTCGAAGAAGGCCGTGTTGTGGCCGGTGATGCCGGCCGGGATGATCGAGTACAGCGGCGTCGCGGTGCCCTGGTAGACGTCCGCGATGAGGGCGTCACGGTCGATCAGGTGGGCGATGGCCTTGCGCACGGAGAGCTTTCCGGCGATCGGGTCGTCCATGTTGAAGACCAGGTGCTGCACCTCGGCGCTGGTGCCCTCGATGACCTCGGCGCCGGAGTCGGTGTCGGCCTTCTCGATGTCGGCGATGTCGCCGGCGCTCAGGCCTCGGTAGGCGATGTCGACCTCGTCGTCGAGCAGGGCCTGCTTGAGGGCGGTCCGGTCGCCGTGGAAGAACTTCAGGGTGATGCCGGTGTCGGGGACCTCGGCGTTGCCCTTGTAGTGCTCGTTGACCGAGAAGACGGCGCGGTCGTCGTCGAAGGAGTCCAGCTGGTAGGGGCCGGAGCCGGAGGCCTGGCCGTCCGTGCGCAGTCCCTTGGCGTCGTACTCGCGGTGGTTGACGATGGAGCCGGCGCCGGAGGCGATCTTGCTGGGGAAGGTGGCGTCCGGGACCTTCAGCTTGAAGACGACGGTCCTGTCGTCCGGCGTCTGGACCGAGCCGAGCATGGGGAACATGATCGCCGGGCCGTCGGCGTCGTCGATGTCCAGCATGCGGTCGAAGGAGAACTTGACGTCCTTCGCGGTGAGCGGGTCACCGTTGCTGAACTTCAGCCCGTCCTTGAGGGTGCACTCGTAGACCTTGGTCGACGCGTCCGTGAAGGAGCACTGTTCGGCGGCCTCGGGCTCGGGCTCGGTGCCGCCCTTGGGGAAGCTGAGCAGCGACTGGAAGACGTTGTTGAACAACAGCCAGGAGCCGGGGTCGTAGCCGGAGGCGGGGTCCGTCGCCAGGACGTCGTCGGACATTCCCATGACGATGGAGGAGCCGTTCTCCCCCGCGCCACCGGTCTCCGTACCGCATCCGGTCAGCAGGCCGGAGGCCAGCCCCGCCACCACGGGCAGGACGGGCCACTGCTTGCGCATGTTCACGTGCGTGTGCCTTACGTCGATCTCGAGAAGTGCGCCCGGGGCGGCGGGGTGCCGTCGCCCCGGGCACGGGTGGGGATGTCAGCGGATGTCAGCCGCTCACACCGCGGCCGAGCTCCCAGAGCTGAAGGGTCGAGGAGGAGTTGAGCGCGTAGGCGGTGCCGGTGATGTCGTCACCCGCGGCCACGTACTGCTTGCCCTGCCACAGCGGCAGGACGGGGACGTCCTCGGCGACGATGTCCTGGATCTGGGTGAGGCTGTCGACGGCGGAGATACGGTCGGCCTCGCGACGGGACTGCGGGATCAGCGTGTTGCGGATCTGGCTGTTGGCGTACGGCGAACCGAGGAAGTTGTCCTGGTCGAGGAAGGGCGCGAGGTAGTTGTCGGCGTCCGGGAAGTCCGGGAACCAGCCCATGCCGTAGACCTCGTACTCGCCCTTCTGCTCCGCGGGGCGGAACGTCGTCCAGGGCGTGCCCTTGATGTCGACGTCGAACAGGCCGCTGTCGTTGAGCTGCTTCTGGAGCAGCTCGAACTCCTTCTTGGTGGCCGAGCCGTAGTGGTCGGTCGTGTAGTGCAGCGTCAGCTTGACCGGCGTGGTGATGTCGGCCTTGGCGAGGATGTTGCGGGCCTTGGCGAGGCTCGGGTCGCCGTAGCGGTTGAAGAAGGAGTTGGAGTGGCCGGTGATGGTGGCCGGCACCAGCGAGTACAGCGGTTCGGCCTGCGAGCCGTAGACCTCGGAGACGATCTCGCCGCGGTTGATGAGCTGGGCCATCGCCTGGCGCACGGCCTTGCCGCGGACGGCGGGGGCGTCGGTGTTGAAGGCCAGGTAGCGGATCTCCAGGCCCGGCATGTCGACCAGGTCCACGCCCTCAGGGGCGTCGGATCCGAGCTTCTGGATCTGCTGCGGCGTCATGGTGCGGGTCATCAGGTCGATGTCGCCGTCGCCGAGCGCCTTGTCCATGGCGTCGGCGTCCGCGTAGGAGACCAGCTCGACCTTGTCGTTGTTCACCTCCAACGCGCCCTTGTAGTCGGGGTTCTTGGTGAACACGGCCTTGACCAGCTCGCCGTTCTTCTCCTCCGCCTGGAGGGTGTACGGGCCGGAGCCGTCCACGTCGAAGCCGTCGCGGAGCTTGTTCTTGGCGTAGTCGTCGGGGTTGACGATGCCGGCGACGGGCGTGGACAGCTTGTACGGGAAGGTGGCGTCCGCGGTCTTGAGGTGGAAGATGACCTCGCGGTCGCCTTGCGTCTCGACGGTGTCGATGGTGGACAGCAGGGCGAAGACGCCGCTGTCGGCCTTGATGGCACGGGCGCGGTCGATGGAGTACTTCACGTCGGCGGCGGTGATGGGGTCGCCGCCGGCGAAGGTCAGGTCGTCGCGCAGCGTGCAGGAGTAGCGCTCGTTGCCGGTGTCGGTGAAGCCGCAGCTCTCGGCCGCCTCGGGGACGGGTTCGCCTTCGCCGCGCGGCTGGATCATCAGCGTCTGCACGGTCTGGCGCAGCACGTTCCAGGTGCCGACGTCGTAGGCGTAGGCCGGGTCGAGGGGCGCGGGTGCGTCCTGGGAGGCGATGAACCGGTCCGTGGTGCCGACGACGATCGCGTCACCGCCGTCGCCCCCGCTGTCGGACCCGCCGCACGCGGCGAGCGCGGGCGCGAGCAGGCCGACCACAGCCGGCAGCACCAAAGTCTTGCGGTTCATGCTCGACGTTCTCCAGAGCTGTTCGAGTCCGTGTATCCGGCATGCAGGGGTGTCGCGGCCGGATCACGGGAGTAGGGGTGAGGTTCTCGCGACGAGATTAATGCGCGTCCGCACCGGGGTTGACGGCCACCGGAGTTGAGCGTTCATCACGCAGCGAAACCGGGCGCGGACGCACCGAAAACCCGACAGCGGAAGGATTGGCGCAGCGTGCGATCAATCGGGACACAAGGGCACGGCGCAACCCGCAGGAAGCGGGCAAGGAGCACGCGGGTGGCAGGCTGTCGAGCCTCGCCGGCGTGGTGAACGTCACACGGTGAACAAGGTGTGAAGCCGCCGGAATTCGGCCGGCCGTGGCGGCTCGAATTCGTTCGCTGGAACGTTCGATGAATTCCGGCACTATCGGCGCTGCACGGTGGGTGAAGAGCTAGCGCTTTTGCGTCATCAGCCCGCGCAGAAATGCCAGGTCCACCTCTTCCAGGGAGCTCACCACGGTCCGTCGGCGGGCCGGTGCGATGGGGGCCACGGACGGCACCGCGACCACTCGGCAGCCGGCCGCCTCGGCCGCGGCCACCCCGGTCGCCGTGTCCTCGACGACCGCGCATCTGCCCGGCTCGGCGCCCAGTCCGGCGGCGGCGAAGAGGTACGGGTCCGGATGCGGCTTGGTGCGCGGCACCTCGTCGCCCGCCACCGTCAGCGCGAAGTGCTGCGGGCCGAGCGAGGTGAGCACCCGGTCGATGATGCGCCGGTGGGAGGCGGAGACCAGGGCCGTCGGGATCTCGTGCGCGGCCAGCTCGGCCAGCAGCCGCGCGGCCCCGGGCATCAGCGGCAGCGCGCGGTCGATGCGGTCCTCGAACCCCTGGTTGAGCAGCACGCTGAGCTCGGCGAGGGTGATGTCGGCGCCGGTCGCCTCGATGAGGAACCCCGCGCTGCGGCTCATGGGGCCGCCGACCACGACATGGCGCCAGGAGTCGTCGAGGGTGTGCCCGAGGCCCGCGAAGACCTCGACCTCGACGTCCCACCAGAAGCCCTCGGTGTCCACCAGGGTCCCGTCCATGTCGAGGAGCACGGCCTGGAGCGCTGAGCCTTCGGCCGTACGGGTGCCGAGCGCGGGGACGGTCGTCGTCATCCGGCGTACCTCCTTGGGGGACGAGCAGGCCGGTTCCCGCGCGGGAACCGGCCTGCAGTGGACCGACCAGTGTACGACTCCGGCGGACGAAGCGCCTCGTTTGACCGGCGGGCGCGGGGGTAGTCGGCAGGAACCGCCGGGGCGCGCCCCGACGTGCCCCACCTACCCCTCGAACGCCTGTCCAGGACGTCGGGGCTCGCGCCTCAGCGGGCGTTGAAGTACTTCGCCTCCGGGTGGTGGATGACGATGGCGTCCGTGGACTGCTCGGGGTGGAGCTGGAACTCCTCCGACAGCTGGACGCCGATGCGCTCCGGCTGGAGCAGTTCCGCGATCTTGGCGCGGTCCTCCAGGTCGGGGCAGGCGCCGTAGCCGAGGGAGAAGCGGGCGCCGCGGTACTTCAGGGCGAACATGTCCTCGATGTCGGCCGGGTCCTCCGCGGCGAAGCCCAGCTCGGAACGGACCCGGGCGTGCCAGTACTCGGCGAGCGCCTCGGCCAACTGCACGGAGAGGCCGTGCAGTTCGAGGTAGTCGCGGTAGGAGTCGGACGCGAAGAGCTGCGCGGTCGCCTCGCCGATCCGGGAGCCGACGGTGACCACCTGGAGGCCGACGACGTCCGTCTCCCCCGACTCCTCCGGGCGGAAGAAGTCGGCCAGGCACAGCCGGCGGCCGCGGCGCTGGCGCGGGAAGGTGAAGCGGGTGCGCTCGTTGCCCGCGTCGTCCAGGATGATCAGGTCGTCGTCCTTGGAGACGCACGGGAAGTAGCCGTAGACGACGGCCGCCTCCAGCAGGTTCTCGGTCTGGAGCTTGTCCAGCAGACCGCGCAGCCGCGGCCGGCCCTCGGTCTCGGCCAGCTCCTCGTAGGTCGGCCCGTCGGCGCTGCGCGCCTGCTTCAGGCCCCACTGGCCCTTGAACAGCGCGCCCTCGTCCAGCCAGGAGGCGTACTCCTTGAGCTGGATGCCCTTGACGACGCGGGTGCCCCAGAAGGGCGGGGTGGGGACCGGGTTGTCGGTGGCGACGTCGGAGCGGACGTGGCCCTCCTCCGGGCGCTCCTCGATCTCCACGGAGGCCGTGGTGGCCCGCACCCGGCGCTGCTTCAGCTCCGGCAGCCGGACGCCGGGCACGCCGCGCTTGACGCCGATGAGGGCGTCCATCAGGCGCAGGCCCTCGAACGCGTCGCGGGCGTAGCGGACTTCGCCCTCGTACAGCTCGTACAGGTCCTGCTCGACATAGGCGCGGGTCAGTGCGGCGCCGCCGAGGATGACCGGGTAGCCGGCGGCCAGGCCGCGGGAGTTCAGCTCCTCCAGGTTCTCCTTCATGATCACCGTGGACTTCACCAGGAGCCCGGACATGCCGATGACATCGGCCCGGTGCTCCTCGGCGGCTTCCAGGATCGCGGAGACCGGCTGCTTGATGCCGAGGTTGACGACGTTGTAGCCGTTGTTGGACAGGATGATGTCGACGAGGTTCTTGCCGATGTCGTGCACGTCGCCGCGCACGGTGGCGAGCACGATGGTGCCCTTGCCGGCCTCGTCGGTCTTCTCCATGTGCGGCTCCAGATGGGCCACGGCGGTCTTCATGACCTCCGCGGACTGGAGCACGAACGGCAGCTGCATCTGGCCGGAGCCGAACAGCTCGCCGACCACCTTCATGCCGTCCAGCAGGGTCTCGTTGACGATGTCGAGCGCCGGACGGTCCCGCAGGGCCTCGTCGAGGTCGGCCTCCAGTCCGTTGCGCTCGCCGTCGATGATGCGGCGCTTGAGCCGCTCGTCCAGCGGCAGCGCGGCCAGCTCCTCGGCCTTGCCGGCTTTCAGCGACTTGGCGGTGGCGCCCTCGAACAGCGCCATCAGCTTCTGGAGCGGGTCGTAGCCCTCGCTGCGGCGGTCGTGGATCAGGTCGAGCGCCGTCCGCACCTCCTCCTCGGTGAACCGGGCGATCGGCAGGATCTTCGAGGCGTGCACGATCGCCGAGTCCAGGCCCGCCTTGACGCACTCGTCGAGGAAGACGGAGTTCAGCAGGATGCGGGCGGCCGGGTTGAGGCCGAAGGAGATGTTGGACAGGCCCAGGGTGGTCTGGACGTCCGGGTGGCGGCGCTTGAGCTCGCGGATCGCCTCGATGGTGGCGATGCCGTCCTTGCGGGACTCCTCCTGGCCGGTACAGATGGTGAAGGTCAGGGTGTCGATGAGGATGTCCGACTCGTGGATGCCCCAGTTGCCGGTCAGGTCGGCGATCAGCCGCTCGGCGATCTCGACCTTCTTCTCCGGCGTGCGCGCCTGGCCCTCCTCGTCGATGGTCAGGGCGATCAGCGCGGCACCGTGCTCCTGGGCGAGCCGGGTGACCTTGGCGAAGCGGGACTCGGGGCCGTCGCCGTCCTCGTAGTTCACCGAGTTGATCACCGCGCGGCCGCCGAGCTTCTCCAGGCCGGCGCGGATCACCTCGACCTCGGTGGAGTCCAGCACGATCGGCAGCGTGGAGGCGGTGGCGAAGCGGCCGGCCAGCTCCTCCATGTCGGCGACGCCGTCCCGGCCGACGTAGTCCACGCACAGGTCCAGCATGTGGGCGCCCTCGCGGATCTGCTCACGGGCCATCTCCACACAGTCGTCCCAGCGGGCCTCCAGCATGGCCTCGCGGAACTTCTTCGAGCCGTTGGCGTTGGTGCGCTCGCCGATCGCCAGGTAGGCGGTGTCCTGGCGGAACGGCACCGACTGGTACAGCGAGGCGGCACCGGGCTCCGGGCGCGGGCTGCGCTCGGCCGGGGCCAGGTCGCGGACGCGCTCCACCACCTGGCGCAGGTGCTCGGGCGTGGTGCCGCAGCAGCCGCCGACCAGGGAGAGGCCGTAGTCGCGGACGAAGTTCTCCTGGGCGTCCGCCAGCTCCGGCGCGGTCAGCGGGTAGTGCGCGCCGTCCTTGGTGAGCTCGGGCAGGCCGGCGTTGGGCATGCAGGACAGCCGGGTGCGGGAGTGCCGGGAGAGATGGCGCAGGTGCTCGCTCATCTCGGCGGGGCCGGTCGCGCAGTTCAGGCCGATCATGTCGATGCCCAGCGGCTCCAGGGCCGTCAGGGCGGCGCCGATCTCGGAGCCGAGCAGCATGGTGCCGGTGGTCTCGACGGTGACCGACACGATCAGCGGTACCTCGTACCCCGCGACCTCCATGGCGCGCCGGGCGGCGATGACCGAGGCCTTGGTCTGGAGCAGGTCCTGGGTGGTCTCGACGATCAGTGCGTCGGAGCCGCCCGCCAGCAGTCCCTCGGCGTTCTGCTGGTAGGCGTCGCGGATCGCGGTGAAGGAGATGTGGCCGAGGGTCGGCAGCTTGGTGCCCGGGCCCATGGAGCCCAGCACCCAGCGGGGGCGGCCGTCCCGGGCGGTGTACTCGTCGGCGGCCTCGCGGGCGATGCGGGCGCCGGCCTCGGACAGCTCGTGCACCCGGTGGGCGATGTCGTACTCGCCGAGCGCGCTCAGGTTGGCGCCGAAGGTGTTGGTCTCCACGCAGTCCACGCCGACGTCGAAGTAGGCGGAGTGGACCGAACGGACGATGTCGGGCCGGGTGACGTTCAGGACCTCATTGCAGCCTTCCAGGGTCTGGAAGTCCTCAAGAGTGGGTTCCTGCGCCTGGAGCATGGTGCCCATCGCTCCGTCGGCGACCACCACTCGGGTGGCGAAGGCCTGGCGAAGAGCGGACGCACGGGTCCGGCTGTCGGCGGAAGGGGTCGGCGGCAACGAGGCCATGTAAGGGCTCCCTGGAATGCGACGGCTGTCGGCTTTGCGTCACCTCAGGATGCGGTCGGGGACCTTCCCGGGGCGGACGCACGCCGTCAGGGTAACCGGCGGCGGGGGCCTATGGTCAGGGGCGTCCACGAGGCGGACGAGTGGAAAGGCCGGACCATCGGCCGCTCACTTTCGGCCACCCGGGGTGGACGCCGGCACAACGGATGACGACCGACCATTAGCGGGAGGTCGGCATCGACCGGTAGTGTTCGACATTGCCGAACGGCGGCAGTGAAGTCCGCGGTTCGACAGTCGAAGGGGACGGAGGCAGGACGGCGATGGCACGGAACATCCAGTCGCTGGAACGGGCGGCCGCGATGCTGCGGCTGCTCGCGGGCGGTGAACGGCGGCTGGGCCTGTCGGACATCGCCTCTGCCCTGGGCCTCGCCAAGGGCACCGCCCACGGCATCCTGCGCACCCTCCAGCAGGAGGGCTTCGTCGAGCAGGACGACGCCTCCGGGCGGTACCAGCTGGGCGCGGAGCTGCTGCGGCTCGGCACCACCTACCTGGACGTGCACGAGTTGCGGGCGCGGGCCCTGGTGTGGACCGACGACCTGGCCCGCTCCAGCGGCGAGAGCGTCTACCTGGGCGTGCTGCACCAGCAGGGCGTGCTGATCGTCCACCACGTCTTCCGGCCCGACGACAGCCGGCAGGTGCTGGAGATCGGCGCCATGCAGCCGCTGCACTCCACGGCGCTCGGCAAGGTGCTCTCGGCGTACGACCCGGTCGCGCACAGCGAGGTCGTCGAGGCCGACCGCAAGCCCTTCACCGACCGCACCGTCTGCGACCTGGAGCCCTTCGAGCAGATCCTGGACGTCACCCGCGCGCGGGGCTACGCGTCCGACGTGGAGGAGACCTGGGAGGGCGTGGCCTCCCTCGCCGCGCCCATCCACGACCGGCGCCGGATGCCGGTCGGCGCGGTCGGCATCACCGGCGCGGTGGAGCGGCTGAACCGCGACGGCGAGCCGCGCCCCGAGCTGATCGCGGCGGTGCGCGACTGCGCCCGCGCGGTGTCGCGGGACCTGGGCGCCGGCCGCTTCTGAGGCCCGCGGCGGCACCTTCGGGGCCGTGACCACACCCCTCTCACCGGGACGCCGGACGGCGTTCCGGTGATCGGCATGCCCGGCAACGGGCATACCAGACATACCCCGCCCGACGCGGCACCGAAGATCGATAACCCATCACGATCAATAACGATCGTATTTTCGATAACGGAACTCTTGACGCACGCCTGACGCCGGGACAAGACTCCCGTCCATCGGTCGGCATTGTCGAACACCTACCGGCAATACACGCTAGAGTGTGGCAACGCCAAGGGCCGGCATCGCTCTCACCCCTGAGGGCGCTCGAACCTCCGTAGGGACACGGGGTTTCGGCTTCCCCTGGACGAAGGACAAAGGAGTCGCGGGTGTCCAGCTCCGACATCTTCATCGGCGAGACCATCGGTACCGCCATACTCATCCTGCTCGGCGGTGGCGTCTGCGCCGCTGTCACCCTGAAGGCCTCCAAGGCCCGCAACGCCGGCTGGCTCGCCATCACCTTCGGGTGGGGTTTCGCCGTGCTCACGGCGGTCTACACGACGGCGCCGCTGTCCGGCGCGCATCTGAACCCGGCCGTGACCCTGGCTCTCGCGATCAAGGACAACGACTGGAGCAACGTCGCCACCTACTGGGGCGGCCAGGTGCTCGGCGCCATGATCGGCGCGACCCTGGTCTGGGTCGCCTACTACGGCCAGTTCCACGCCCACCTCACCGACAGGGAGATCGTCGGCGGTCCGGGCGCGCAGGCCACCACCACCAAGGCCGTCGAGGCCCAGGAGAAGGGCGCCGGTCCGGTGCTCGGCGTCTTCTCCACCGGCCCCGAGATCCGCAACGCGGTGCAGAACCTCGCCACGGAGATCATCGGCACGGTGGTGCTGGTGCTCGCGGTCCTCACCCAGGGCCTGAACGACAACGGCAACGGCCTCGGCACCCTCGGCGCGCTGATCACCGCCCTGGTCGTGGTCTCCATCGGTCTGTCCCTGGGCGGCCCGACCGGGTACGCCATCAACCCGGCCCGCGACCTCGGTCCGCGGATCGTGCACACCCTGCTCCCGCTGCCCAACAAGGGCGGCTCCGACTGGAGCTACGCCTGGATCCCGGTGGTCGGCCCGCTCGCCGGCGGCGCGATCGCGGCAGGCCTCTACAAGCTGGCTTTCGCCTAGCGGCCGCTGGAGCATCAGCGCACGACCCCATGACGTATCCGTTGCACACGTATCCGTTGAATCCGAGGAGCACACCGTGACCGACGCCCACACCGCCGGCATCGCTTCCCACGGGCATGGCCCGTTCATCGCCGCCATCGACCAGGGCACCACCTCCAGCCGCTGCATCGTCTTCGACCGCGACGGGCGCATCGTCTCCGTCGACCAGAAGGAGCACGAGCAGATCTTCCCCAAGCCGGGCTGGGTCGAGCACAACGCCATCGAGATCTGGACCAACGTCCAGGAGGTGGTGGCCGGAGCCATCGACAAGGCCGGCATCACCCGTGACGACATCAAGGCCATCGGCATCACCAACCAGCGCGAGACCACCGTGCTGTGGGACAAGAACACCGGTGAGCCGGTCCACAACGCCATCGTCTGGCAGGACACCCGCACCGACGCCCTGTGCAAGGAGCTCGGCCGCAACGTCGGCCAGGACCGCTTCCGCCGCGAGACCGGCCTTCCGCTCGCCTCCTACTTCGCCGGTCCCAAGGCCCGCTGGCTGCTGGACAACGTCGAGGGCCTGCGCGAGCGCGCCGAGGCCGGCGACATCCTCTTCGGCACCATGGACACCTGGGTCATCTGGAACCTGACCGGCGGCACCGACGGCGGCAAGCACGTCACGGACGTCACCAACGCCTCCCGCACCATGCTGATGAACCTGCACACCATGGAGTGGGACGAGCGGATCGCCGAGTCCATCGGCGTCCCGCTGGCGATGCTCCCGGAGATCCGCTCCTCCGCCGAGGTGTACGGCGAGATCACCGGCGGCAAGCTGGGCGACCTGCTCGGCGGCATCCCGGTCGCCTCCGCGCTCGGCGACCAGCAGGCCGCCCTGTTCGGCCAGACGTGTTTCTCCGAGGGTGAGACCAAGTCCACCTACGGCACCGGCACCTTCATGGTGATGAACACCGGTGACAAGATCATCAACTCCTACAGCGGCCTGCTGACCACGGTCGGCTACAAGATCGGCGACCAGGACACGGTCTACGCCCTGGAGGGCTCGATCGCCGTCACCGGCTCCCTGGTGCAGTGGATGCGCGACCAGATGGGCCTGATCTCCACCGCCGCCGAGATCGAGACGCTGGCGCTGTCGGTCGAGGACAACGGCGGCGCGTACTTCGTGCCGGCCTTCTCCGGTCTGTTCGCCCCGTACTGGCGCTCCGACGCCCGCGGTGTCATCGCCGGTCTCACCCGGTACGTCACCAAGGCGCACCTGGCCCGTGCCGTGCTGGAGGCCACCGCCTGGCAGACCCGCGAGATCGCCGACGCCATGACCAAGGACTCCGGCGTCGAGCTGGCCGCCCTCAAGGTCGACGGCGGCATGACCTCCAACAACCTGCTGATGCAGACCCTCGCCGACTTCGTGGACGCCCCCGTGGTGCGCCCGATGGTCGCCGAGACCACCTGCCTCGGCGCCGCCTACGCCGCCGGCCTCGCCGTCGGCTTCTGGACCAGCACCGACGACCTGCGTGCCAACTGGCGCCGGGCCGCCGAGTGGACCCCCCGCATGGACGCGGAGACCCGCGCCCGTGAGTACAAGAACTGGCTCAAGGCCGTCGAGCGGACCATGGGCTGGCTCGAGGACGAGGAGTAAGAACCCGACATGACCACTCAGTCCACCCTGCAGTCCGTGCCTGCCCTGGGCACGCGCCCGGCCACCGGCTCGAACCCGAGCCGAGCCGAGACCCGGGAGCAGCTCGCCAAGGCGTCGTACGACCTCCTCGTGATCGGCGGCGGCATCCTGGGTATCTCCACCGCCTGGCACGCCGCGCAGTCCGGCCTCAGGGTGGCCTTGGTCGACGCCGGCGACTGGGCCGGCGCCACCTCCTCCGCCTCCTCCAAGCTGCTCCACGGCGGTCTGCGCTACCTGCAGACCGGCGCGGTCAAGCTGGTGGCGGAGAACCACTTCGAACGCCGTGCGGTCTCCCGCCAGGTGGCCCCCCACCTGGCGAACCCGCTCACCTTCTACCTGCCGGTGTACAAGGGCGGGCCGCACGGCGCCGCGAAGCTCGGCGCGGGTGTGTTCGCGTACTCGATGCTGTCGGCCTTCGGCGACGGCGTCGGCCACCTGCTCTCCCCCGCCAAGGCGCAGGCGGACGTGCCCGAGCTGCGCACCGAGAACCTGAAGGCCGTGGCCGTGTACGGCGACGACCAGATGAATGACGCCCGGATGGCGCTGATGACGGTCCGCGCGGCCACCGAGGCGGGCGCGGTCGTCCTCAACCACGCCGAGGTGACCGGACTGCGCTTCACCAAGGGCCGGGTGACCGGCGCCGAGCTGCGCGACCGGCTCTCCGGCGACGAGTTCGGCGTCGACGCCCGGCTGGTGCTGAACGCGACCGGACCGTGGGTGGACCACCTGCGCCGTATGGAGGACCCGAATGCCGCGCCGTCGATCCGGCTGTCGAAGGGCGCGCATCTGGTCCTGAAGCGCACCTCCCCGTGGAAGGCCGCGCTCGCCACCCCCATCGACAAGTACCGCATCACCTTCGCCCTCCCCTGGGAGGACATGCTGCTGCTCGGCACCACGGACGAGGAGTTCGAGGGCGACCCGGCGGACGTCTCGGTCGACGACAAGGACATATCCCAGATCCTCGACGAGGCCGCGTTCTCCATCCGCGACCAGCAGCTGGACCGGTCCCTGATCACCTACGCGTTCGCCGGTCTGCGGGTGCTGCCGGGCGGCCCCGGCGACACCGCGAAGGCCAAGCGCGAGACGGTCGTCACCGAGGGCAAGGGCGGGATGCTGTCGGTCGCGGGCGGCAAGTGGACGACCTTCCGGCACATCGGCCGTACGGTGATGCAGAAGCTTCAGGCGCTGCCCGGCCACCCGCTGGGCGAAGACTTCGAGCCGATCTCCTCGCTGCCGAAGAAGCTGCCGCTGCCGGGTGTCGCCAACCCGCGCGCGGTCGCCCACCGGCTGCTCACCGACGGTCCGGCGCCCGGCCCGCGAATGGCGGCGGACACCGCGAAGCACCTGGCGACCCACTACGGCTCGCTGGCCTTCGACATCGCCCGGCTCGCCAACGAGAACCCCGAACTCGCCCGGCGGGTCCACCCGGACGCGCCGGAGATCTGGGCGCAGGTCGTGTGGGCCCGTGACCACGAGTGGGCCGAGACGGCGGACGACGTGCTGCGCCGCCGTACGACGCTGACGATCCGCGGCCTGGCCACGGACGAGGTCCGGGCGAAGGTCCAGGGGCTGCTCGACGGGCAGTAGACCGGACCTCGGGCCGGCTCCTCCCTGACCATCGCCGGCCCCGGGAACGGCCCCCTCCGCACAAGGGGGCCGGACACCCTCAGTGGGGGGCGGCTCCCCGCCGACGGGAGCCGCCCCCCATGGTGTCGACGAGCGGGCGTCGGCGGGGGCCTCGGCCGCCCTGACGGCCGCCTCCATAATGACCCGAGACATCGGAGGTCTGAGGGACAGGGGGCCGGTCATGGCGGTGACCGACGAGGCGATCGAGAAGATCAAGGGCATGATCGTCTCCGGTGCGCTGCGACCGGGCGACCGGCTGCCCAAGGAGAGCGAACTCGCCGCCGGCCTCGGCCTGTCCCGCAACTCCCTTCGGGAGGCCGTACGGGCGCTGGCCCTGATCCGGATCCTGGACGTGCGGCAGGGCGACGGCACGTATGTCACCAGCCTGGACCCGCAGTTGCTGCTTCAGGCGCTGAGCTTCGTCGTCGACCTCCACCGGGACGACACGGTGCTGGAGTTCCTGGCGGTGCGGCGCATCCTGGAGCCGGCCGCCACGGCGCTGGCCGCGGCCCGGATCGGCGAGCGGGAACTGGACGAGCTCGACGCCCGGCTGGACGCCCTCGGCACCGCTCCGCCGGTGGCCGAACTGGTCGCCGTCGACCTGGAGTTCCACCGGATCGTGGCGAGGGCGTCCGGCAACTCGGTGCTGTGTTCCCTCCTCGACGGCCTGTCCGGGCCGACCACCTCGGCCCGCATCCGGCGCGGACTGGGCGAGCGGGACGCGGTCGACCGGACCCTGCGCGAGCACCGGGCCATCCTCGCCGCGCTGCGCGACCGGGACGCGCAGGCCGCCCGCGCCTGGGCCACCGTGCACATCGCCGGCGTCGAGCAGTGGCTGCGCGGCACGCTGTGAGCGGCGTCGGACGGACCGGTTCACAGCTCGGATGAATCGCGGGGTGTTCCGGGACGGTGATCGGGGCAGTGATCCGTTCACTCCCCTGTGCGAGGGGGCTGCGGGCGCCCCCGCCGCACGCCGTAAGGTTGGGACGTCAAGCGAGGGCACGTCGGAAGGAGGCACTGGGTGATCGAGCTGGAGGGGGTTCCCGAGCTGATCGACCCAGTCATGGTGGCCGCGTTCGAGGGCTGGAACGATGCCGGCGACGCCGCCTCCACCGCGGTCGCGCATCTGGAACGGGAATGGAAGGGCGAGGTCTTCGCGGCGCTGGACGCCGAGGACTACTACGACTTCCAGGTGAACCGCCCCACGGTGTTCATCGACGGCGGCGTGCGCAAGATCACGTGGCCGACGACACGGCTGTCGGTGGTGCGGGTCGGCGGTGACAAGCCGCGCGACCTGGTGCTGGTCCGCGGTATCGAACCGTCCATGCGCTGGCGCTCGTTCTGCAACGAGCTGTTGGGCTTCGCGCACGAACTGGGTGTGGAGCTGGTGGTCATCCTGGGGGCGCTGCTCGGCGACACCCCGCACACCCGTCCGGTCCCGATCAGCGGGACCACGTCCGACGCGGACCTGGCCCGCCGGATGGACCTGGAGGAGACCAAGTACGAGGGTCCGACCGGCATCGTCGGCGTGCTCCAGGAGGCCTGCACGCACGCGGGCGTACCGGCGGTGTCGCTGTGGGCCGCCGTTCCGCACTACGTGTCGCAGCCGCCCAACCCGAAGGCGACACTGGCGCTGCTGAACCGGCTGGAGGACCTGATCGACGTGCGCATCCCGCTGGGCGAGCTGCCCGAGGACGCGCGCGCCTGGCAGGTCGGTGTGGACCAGCTGGCCGCCGAGGACAGCGAGGTCGCGGAGTACGTGCAGACGCTGGAGGAGGCGCGGGACACCGCCGAGCTGCCGGAGGCGTCGGGTGAGGCGATCGCCCGCGAGTTCGAGCGGTATCTGCGGCGCCGGGACGGCGGCCGGGACAACCCCGGCGACCGCACCCGCCCGCCGAAGCCGCCGAAGCCGGGCACGGACGACGGGGAGTCGTCGGAGGACTGAGTCGCGGGACTGAGAGCGTGTGCGGCGAGGGCGGTGGGATGCGTGCGGCCACGCATCCCACCGCCCTTCGCCGTACCCGGGGTCGTTGGCGGGGTCGTTGGCGGGGGGCGGTCGAGGCCCGGGGGCCGACACGCGGGGGGGGGGGGGCCCCCGCCC